>JAITQD010000045.1 GCA_031289095.1 Azoarcus sp. | reverse complement strand
GGGAAAGCACGCCTGTGGCTTGAACAGGCATTGCGCCGTTCGGCGCGAAGGAATGGCGATGGGCGGCGATGCCGGACGGCATCCAAGCGATGCCATATTTCAAGCCTCCATGAATAAACAAGCTAATCTCTCGGCTCTGCCGGGGGGTGCTTACTGATTACAAAAAATCATGCAATAGCCCTGTCCCGGCGGGCCAACCCAAACGCCTGCCCCTCCAAAAAACATAAACCGACGAGTTGATTCCTAAAATGCAAAATCATATGAATATTCAACGTTTGTGGCATGAATCAAAACCTGCAAAAATAAATTGCGGTCCCGGCGCACGGTCGTGCCCGAACAAGGGCTGACGTGTTCCATGCCGAGATACGGGCAATGTTCGGTTTTCGCCGATTTTTCAATCACCGGAAAGGACAAAGACATGTTCAGAAAGACATTCGCAAAATGGGCTTTGGTCATGGCCTCTGCCATGCTGTTGAGCCATGGCGCGCTGGGCCAGGGCAAACCCAACGTGGTCATTCTCGCCACGGGCGGGACGATCGCCGGCGCTGGCGCCGATGTCACCAACAGCGCTACCTACCAGGCCGCCAAGGTGCCTGTCGACAAGCTGATCGCCAGCGTTCCGCAAATGGCCAACGTCGCCAACGTGCGCGGCGAGCAGATATTCCAGATCGGATCGGAAAGTCTCCGCAACGACAACCTGATGACTCTCGGCAAGCGCGTCTCCGCGCTGGTCAAACAGAACGACGTCGACGGCATCGTGATCACCCACGGCACCGACACGACCGAGGAAACCGCCTACTTCCTGAACCTGGTGGTCAAAACCGAGAAACCGATTGTCGTCGTCGCCTCGATGCGTCCGGGTACGGCCATGTCGGCCGACGGTACGCTCAACCTGTACAACGCCGTCGTCGTCGCCGGCAGCAAGGACGCGCGCGGCCGGGGCACTTTCGTGGTGATGAACGACGAAATCAACAGCGGCCGCGACGTGAGCAAGATGGTCAACATCCGTCCCGAAGCGTTCAAAAGCCCGTGGGGTGCGCTAGGCATGGTCGTCGAAGGCAAGAACTACTGGTTCCGCAAGCTCGACAAGCGCCACACCACGAACTCCGAGTTCGACATCGACAAGATCGACGCCCTGCCGCTCGTCGAAATTGCCTATGCCGGCGGCAATGTCAACGACACGGCCTACCGCGCCTTCGCCAACGCCGGGGCCAAAGCCATCATCCACGCCGGTCCGGGCAACGGTTCGGTCGCCGCCACGCTGGTTCCGGTATTGCAGGAACTGCGCGGCAAAGGGCTACACATCATCCGCTCGTCGCACGTCAACGCCGGAGGTTTCGTATTGCGCAACGGCGAACAACCGGACGACAAGTACGATTGGATCGTCGCGCACGACCTCAATCCGCAAAAGGCGCGCATCCTCGCCTCCGTCGCGCTGACCGCCACCGGCGACACCAAGGAGCTGCAACGCATTTTCATGGAATACTAAAAAAATCCCAAGGGCTGGCGGTTTGCCATGCCCCCGCAAAAGCCGTGCCGGTTCCTCATCGGCGCGGCTTTTGTATAAATGGACATGGGCACGATTCCCATCTACCATGGCAAGAAAGCCGTTCCTGCGGAAATCGTGTCCCCTATTATTAGAGCAGTTTTCGATTGAGAATTATCGATTGCGACGGAAAAATCCAGACTGCGGCAAACCTACAGGCGTTACGAAGTAATATTGAATAAAGTTTCCGTGGGCAATGAGCATCCGATTAAGCCCGCATAGGCTGGGTTGCGGCGTAGCGGAAACCCAGCTTTTCACCGGCAATCCAAACAACAGAACAAGCTGACAAGTAAACCCAGATCATGGATGCGCTCCGATTTCGCATGGGTCGGGGGGCGAAGCGAAATGACGCTATCGGGGTTCGCAAACTCACCCCAACCTATGCGGGCTTGACGACCGCGCCGGTCTCTCAGAAGCGCGCCGAAGCCAGCACGGCTTCGCCGGTTCTGGCCATGATCGCCGCCAGTTCCTCGTCGAGCGCGCTGGCCGGGCGGTTGTGCAGCGTCAGGCAATTGAGCGGCATCGCCAGTTTCGGATCCAGACGATGCATGCTGATGTCGCCACGGCTCTTGGCCAGCGCGGTGAATGAATCGATCAGCGCGAAACCGAGACCGCGGCCAACCATCTCCAGCGCGGCGTGGTAGTTCTGCACCGCCAGCGACGACGGAATTTCCGCGAAGATACGGGTATCGCGCTCGGCGAGACGCCGCGTGAGCGCGTCGGCGAAGGTCATGCGGATGCGCGGCCTGCCCGATAGATCGCCGGCGGTAAGCTCCTTGCCGGGGTCGAACCAGCCGACGGGCGTGACGCAGACGTATTCGGCGGTAAGCAGGGTTTTGCACTCTATCGCCGGATGATCGAAGCCGCCGAAATCGAAGCCCAGATCGGCGTCGCGCAGAATGAGCGAATTGACCAGTTCCTGCGTGTGCCGTGTGCGCAATTCGATGTCCAGCGCCGGCTGCGCGGATCTGAAGACGGCCAGCGCGGTGGGCAGGAGCGATTGCGCGAGCGAAGGCAGGGCGACGATGCGCAAGGTCTTGCCGACGCCGTGCCTGAGGTTTTCAGCCAGGCGTTGTACGGCGTCGATCTGGGGAAATATCTTTTCGATTTCCCGATACAGCGCCAAGGCTTCTTCGGTCGCGCGCAGACGGTTGGCTTCGCGCGCGAAAAGCCGGAAACCGAGTTGCCGTTCGGCCTGTTTCAGTATCTTGCTGACCGCCGGCTGGGATACGTGCAGCGCGTTCGCCGCCGCGGTAACGCTGCCAGTGCTCAGGATGGCGTGCAGAACTTCAATCTGGCGAAGTTTGATCATGATGCGATTAACCCATAACCAAAGTTTAGTGTAAAGCCAAAACAATTCATTATGTTTTGCTTACTTTCCAGCCTATGATCCTTGCCACCATAAACGTGGCCGAAGCTTGGTCAGGCTTACAAAAACACAGGGGTCCAGCGGTGAGTTTCGCAGCCCGGAACATCCGCCGGCGAGGAAATGTTCAAATTGCCTAGACAATAGAGGGAGGAGTGATGGAAAAAATCAGGGTTGTACAGATGGGCCTGGGTCCCATTGGCAACAAGGAAACACAATATTTGCTGGAAAGGAACAATATCCAGATCGTGGGCGCCATCGACAACGACCCGGCGAAGCTGGGCCAGGACGTCGCCGCCCTGGCGGGCCTGCCGCCCATCGGGGTCAAGGTCGGCGCGGACCTGGATCAGGTGTTGGGCAAGGGCGGCGTCGACGTGCTCATGCTGACCACGACTTCGGGGCTTGTTTCGGTCTATGAGCAACTCTGTCAACTGCTGCCCTATCGGGTCAACATCGTTTCCTCGTGCGAGGA
>JAITQD010000106.1 GCA_031289095.1 Azoarcus sp. | reverse complement strand
ATCAGATCCGGATGAAGATCGGCGTCATGTTTGGCAGCCCCGAAACCACGACAGGCGGCAATGCGCTCAAGTTCTACGCTTCGGTGCGTATGGATATCCGCCGCACCGGCGCGATCAAGAAAAACGACGAGGTGATCGGCTCCGAAACCAAGGTCAAGGTGGTCAAGAACAAGGTTGCGCCGCCGTTCAGGGAAGCGCATTTCGACATCCTTTACGGCGAGGGCATTTCGCGCGAAGGCGAAATCGTCGATCTGGGCGTCGAGCACAGCATCGTCGACAAGGCCGGGGCCTGGTATTCCTACAAAGGCGACAAAATCGGCCAGGGCAAGGACAACACGCGCGAATTCCTGCGCAACAACCCGGTGCTGGCGCGCGAGATCGAAAACCGGGTGCGCACCGCCGTTGGTCTGCCGGAATTGCCCACCGCCACGGCGCCGGCCCAGGCCGGTGCCGCCTGACGCCGGGGATTGCCGCTTTCGTGCGCCATGACTGAACCGAGTCTGCGCGAACGGGCCTTGCGCCACCTCGCACGCCGCGATTACAGCCGCGCCGAACTGGCGCGCAAGCTTGCGCCGTACGGCGCAAGCGAGGAAATCGGGGCCGTGCTCGACCGCATGCACGAACTGGCGCTCCAGTCAGATGCGCGCATGGCGGCAAGCTGGGTGCGCAGTCATGCCGAACGCTTTGGGCGCACCCGCCTGCAAAACGAATTGAGCCGCCGTGGCGTGCCGCCCGATCTGATCGAAGATGCGCTCGCCAGCGACGGGCTGGCAAGTGAAGCCGAACGCGCCTGTGCGGTATGGCGGGCAAAATTCCACGCCGTGCCGGCAGACGCCCGCGAATGGGCGCGTCAGGCGCGTTTTTTGTACGCGCGCGGCTTCGCCGCCGAAGTCGTCCGCGCCGTACTGCGCGAAAAACCCGAGGACGTGGGGGAAGCCACCGAATGAGCCTGCTGCAAGCGAACGGTCTCCGCAAACGCTACAAGGCGCGCACCGTGGTGCACGACGTCTCGTTCGAGGTCGACGCGGGCAAGGTCGTGGGCCTGCTCGGCCCCAACGGCGCTGGCAAAACGACTTGTTTCTACATGATTGTCGGCCTCGTGCGCAGCGACGGCGGCGAAATCTCGCTTGATGGCGCGCGCCTCACCCATCTGCCGATTCATGCCCGCGCCCACCTCGGCCTTTCTTATCTGCCGCAGGAAATGAGCGTGTTCCGCAAGCTCACCGTGGCCGAAAACATTCGCGCCGTGCTCGAACTCCAGAACATGGAGGAGACACAGATCACGCAGCGTCTCGACGAACTGCTCATCGAACTCGGTATTTCGCACCTGCGCGACAACACTGCGATTTCGCTCTCCGGCGGTGAGCGGCGGCGTTGCGAAATCGCGCGCGCGCTGGCCACCTCTCCGCGTCTCATCCTGCTCGACGAACCGTTCGCCGGGGTCGATCCGATCGCGGTGCTCGATATTCAGAAGATCATCCGTTTTCTCAAGGAACGCGGCATCGGCGTGCTGATTACCGACCACAACGTGCGCGAAACGCTCGGCATCTGCGATCACGCGACGATCATCAGCGAAGGCCGGGTGCTCGCCAGCGGCGCACCCGCCGAAATTATCGCCAACGACCGGGTTCGCCAGGTTTATCTCGGCGAACACTTCCAACTCTGAAGCGCCACCGCTCATGAAACCGACGCTTCAGCTCAAGCTCTCGCAACACCTGACCCTGACGCCGCAATTGCAGCAGTCGATCAAGCTGTTACAACTGTCGACGCTGGAACTCAATCAGGAAATCGAGCGCTTCCTGCTGGAAAACCCGCTGCTCGAACGCGACGAGAACGAATTTGCGTCGCCGCCTTCCACGTCGGAAACGAGTCCGTCCGGCGAGCGGGAAGCCCAGGACGAGAACGGCGGCGACGATGCCCACGACAGCGGCCCCTCCATCGAAGACAGCGCCTCCTACGAGGAAGGCATCGACTGGTCGAACACCGGCAGCGGCGCAAGCAGCAAAGGCGAGGACGACGATACCGATTTTCAGGAAATCCAGGCCGCGAACACCAGCCTGCGCGGCCATCTCGACGCCCAGGTGGCGCTGTCGCCGCTCTCCGACCGCGACCGCATGCTGGTGCGCTTCCTCATCGAGGCGCTCGACGACGATGGCTACCTGCATCAAGAACTCGACGAGCTATTCGAGCTGCTGCCGCCCGAACTTGGTTTCGAGCACGACGATCTCAACATCGCCCTGCACTATGTGCAACAACTCGATCCGGCCGGCATCGGGGCGCGCACGCCGCAGGAATGCCTCGGCCTGCAATTGCGCGCCCTGCCCGCCTCGCCAACGCGCGATCTGGCGCTCGTCATCGCCGAACAGCATCTCGAACTGCTGGCCGAGCGCAATTTCGCCCAGATCAAACGCCTGACCGGTTGCGACGACGACGCATTGCGCGCGGCACAGACGCTGATTCTCAGCCTCGACCCCCATCCCGGCTCGCGCCATTCTGGCGGGGATACCCGCTATGTACAGCCCGACGTGACGGTGCGCAAGATTCGCGGGCGCTGGACAGTCCTGCTCAATCCCGAGGCCATGCCGAAGTTGCGCATCAACCAGCTTTATGCCAGTCTCTTGCAACAGAATCGTGGGCATGGCGGCGGACTTGCCGGGCAGTTGCAGGAAGCACGCTGGCTCATCAAGAATGTTCAACAGAGGTTTGACACAATTCTTCGCGTCTCGCAGGCTATCGTTGACCAGCAGCGGCAGTTCTTCGATCATGGAGAGGTGGCGATGAGGCCATTGACTCTCAGGGAGATCGCAGACCAGCTTGAACTGCACGAGTCAACCGTGTCGCGCGTGACCACGCAGAAGTACATGGCCACGCCTCGTGGCGTGTTTGAACTCAAGTATTTTTTTGGCAGCCACGTCGCCACGGACACTGGCGGGGCGGCTTCCTCAACCGCGATTCGCGCCCTGATCCGGCAACTGATCGACGCCGAGGACAGGAAAAAACCCCTGTCCGATGTCAAGATCGCCGGCCTTCTCGGTCAACAAGGAATCGTGGTCGCACGGCGCACCATCGCCAAATACCGTGAATCGCTCAACATCCCCCCCGTCAGTTTGCGTAAAACGATTTGATCACAAGAGAGGAGCCAATATGAATCTCAACATCACCGGGCATCATGTCGAAGTGACCGAGGCCATTCGCACCTATGCCGCCGACAAACTCGACCGCGTCGTGCGTCGTTTCGACAATGTCACCAGTGTTAACGTGATTCTGTCCATCGACAAGCTCAACCAGAAGGCCGAGGCTACCGTGCACGTGCGCGGCAAGGACATCCATGTGGAGAGCGACGACGCCGACCTTTACGCCGCCATCGACGCACTGGCCGACAAGCTCGACCGCCAGATTCAGAAATACAAGCAGAAAAGCGCCGAGCACAATCACGATTCGCACAAGTTCGCAGTCGAACGCTGATATTCCGCCTCATTAGCAGGCGCCATGGCGACCGCTTCGGCGGTCGCCCGCGCGAGTCAATACACCATGAACCTTATCGCTCCCCTTCTGCCGCCCGCCAATGTGGTGACCGACCTCGACGCCAGCAGTAAAAAGCGCGTCTTTGAAGAAGCTGGTCTCTTGTTTGAAACACAACTGGGTCTTGCACGCGATCTCGTGTTCGACAAACTTTTCACCCGCGAGCGCCTCGGCTCCACCGGGCTGGGTCAGGGCGTCGCCATTCCGCACAGCCGTATTGCGGGACTGGCCGAAGCGGCAGGTGCTTTCATTCGCCTCGCGGCCCCAATTCCGTTCGATTCCCTCGACGGTCGACCTGTCAGTCTCGTTTTCGTCCTACTGGTTCCCGAGGACGCCAACGACACCCATCTCCAGCTTTTGTCGGAACTGGCGCGGATGTTCAGCGACCGCGCCTTCCGCGAACAATTACTCACCGCCCCCGACGCCACGGCCCTGCACGTGCTCCTGACCGGCTGGCAGGCCGAACCCGAAAACGACATTCCCGCCGCCTGAACGCGGCTTCCCTCAGTCTGGATACAGCACTTCGACCACCCCGGCTGCGGGCAACCAGTCGCGCAAGCCCTCCAGCAAGGCGTCGTCCGGCCTCACCTGCCAGGCCTTGCCCAAGGGCAGATCGCCCTCGGCTCGCGCGTTGCGATAGCCGATCCGCACGGGGCAGTCGCCGGCCCGGAAAGGCGTCAGTAGCGCAATGAGACGTTCGATTGCGGCGGCGTTATCGTTGAGCTTTTCGCCGTCGAGCCGCAGGCATAGGGCGCGGGCAAAACGTCCGCGCGCTTCGCCCAGTGTCAGTAGGCGGTCGGCGACGATGCGCATGCCGCCTGAAAACTCGTCGTCGCTCGCTTTGCCTTCAACCACCAGTATGTCGTCGACAACGATCTTGCCGCGATGCGTTTCGAGCACTTCGCTATAGACCGTCACGTCGCGCGGTTGCGTGCCGTCGTCAAGCAGGATGAAAGCCATTTTGCCGCGCGCGCCAACCTTGGTGCGCACTTCCATCACGACCCCGGCCAGCATCACCGGGTCGCGCGAGGCGGTCAGTTGCGCCAGGGAACGGCGCACGAAACGGCGCACTTCGTTCCGGAAGGCGTTGAAGGGATGGCCTGAGAGAAAAAAGCCGATGGCGAGTTTTTCTTCCCGCAGCCGTTCGCGTTCGCCCCAGGGGCGCACCTTGACGAATTCGACCGCCGCACCCGCCGCTTCCGGAATCAGGTCGAACAGGCCACCTTGCAGCGCGTTGGCGGCGGCCTGCTCGGCGGCTTCCATCGCCAGGGCGACGGTCGCCATTGTCTGGGCACGATCGCGTCCGGCGTGGCCGGGCAGCGCATCCAGCGCGCCAGCACGGATCAGCGCTTCGATGACCCGCCGGTTGACCTGGCGGCGGTCGACGCGCGCGCAAAAATCGAACAGGTCACGGAACGCGCCTCCCTTGCCTCGCGCGGCGAGGATTTCCCGCACGGCGGGTTCGCCCACGCCCTTGACCGCACCCAGACCGTAGCGGAGGGTCTTGCGGTCGACCGGCACAAAACGGTAGTCGGACGCATTGATGTCGGGCGGCAACACTGCGAGGCCGTTGGCGACGGCATCCTCGAAAAAAATCTTGATCGCATCGGTGTTGTCGAGATCCGACGACAGGGTGGCGGCCATGAAAGCGGCGCAGTGGTGCGCCTTGAGCCAGGCGGTGTGGTAGGTGACGACCGCATAGGCGGCGGTGTGCGACTTGTTGAAACCGTACTCTGCGAACTTGGTCATCAGGTCGAACAGTTGCTCGGCCAGCGCCGGATCGTAACCCTTTTGTTGCGCCCCCCCGGCGATGGTGGCGCGGTGTTTGGCCATCTCCTCGGCTTTTTTCTTGCCCATCGCCCGCCGCAGCATGTCGGCCCCACCCAGGGTGTAGCCGCCGATGATCTGCGAGATTTGCATCACCTGTTCCTGGTACACGATGACGCCGTAAGTCGGTTCCAGGCAGGCTTTGAGGTCGGGGTGAAAATAGTTGATGGCCTGCTGCCCTTTCTTGCGCAGGATGAAGTCGTCGACCATGCCCGAGCCGAGCGGCCCTGGCCGGTAGAGCGCAAGCACGGCGATGATGTCCTCGAAGCGGTCGGGGGCGAGCTTTTTGAGGAGCTTCTTCATGCCTTCCGATTCAACCTGGAAGATGGCGGTGGTGTTGGCCTCCTTGAGAATCTGGTAGGTGGCCGGGTCTCGGAAACCCAGGCTCATCAGATCGGGACGGTTGCCTTCGAGGCGTTCGACGTAATCGAGCGCGAGTTCGATGATGGTGAGGTTGCGCAGGCCAAGGAAGTCGAACTTCACCAGCCCCACGGCTTCCACATCATCTTTGTCGAACTGCGATACCGGGGTGGCGTCGTCGCCGTCGGCAATGTAGAGCGGACAGAAATCGGTGAGTTTGCCCGGCGCAATCAGCACGCCGCCAGCGTGCATGCCGACGTTGCGCGACAGCCCTTCGAGCGGCTGAGCAAGGCTCCACAGTTTCTGGATGGATTCGCCGTCGTTGCCGTCCTGCATCATCTCGCCGATCTGCGGCTCCATCTCGTAAGCCCTGGCGAGCGACACCGGCTTGGGGCCGTCGAGCGGGATGAGTTTGGAGAGGCGGTCGCACAGCCCGTAAGGGAGATCGAGCACGCGACCGACGTCGCGCACCACCGCCTTGGAGGCCATGGTGCCGAAAGTAGCGATCTGGCTCACCGCGTCCTTGCCGTAGCGCGAGCGCACGTATTCGATGACGCGGTAGCGGTTGTCCTGGCAGAAGTCGATGTCGAAGTCGGGCATCGACACCCGTTCCGGGTTGAGGAAACGCTCGAACAGCAAGGCGTATTCGAGCGGATCGAGATCGGTGATGCTCAGGCTATAGGCCACCAGCGAACCAGCCCCCGAGCCGCGCCCCGGCCCCACCGGCACGCCGTTGTGCCTGGCCCAGCGGATGAAGTCGGCCACGATCAGAAAGTAGCCGGGAAAGCCCATCTGGACGATTGTGTCGATTTCGAACTGGAGCCGTTCTTCATAACGCGGGCGCTGCCGTTCGCGCTCCGTCGCGTCCGGGTAGAGTTGGGCGAGGCGTGCTTCCAGGCCTTCGCGCGCTTCCCGCGCCAGATAATCGTCGAGGCTCATCCCTTCCGGCGTTGGGAAAAGCGGCAGGAAGTTCTTGCCCAGTTGCACGGTGAGCGAACAGCGGCGGGCGATTTCGACCGAGTTTTCCAGCGCCTCGGGAATGTCCGCGAACAGCGCGCACATCTCTTCCTGGCGCTTGAAATACTGCTCGGCGG
>JAITQD010000100.1 GCA_031289095.1 Azoarcus sp. | reverse complement strand
GGTGACGATGGCTTCGTCGGCGAAGGTCAGGGCCATGACCGCGCCATGTTCGATGCCAGCGGGGGAATCGCATACCGCGTAATCGAATCCCATGCTGCCAAGTTCCTTGATGACCGCCTCGACCCCTTCTTCAGTGAGGGCCTCCTTGTCGCGCGTCTGCGAGGCGGGGAGGATAAAGAGATTGTCGTTGTCGCAGTGCTTGTCCTTGATGAGCGCCTGGTGAAGTTTGGCTTCGCCGTGGATGACGTTGATGAGGTCATAGACCACGCGCCGTTCGCACCCCATGATGAGGTCGAGGTTGCGCAGCCCGACGTCGAAGTCGATGACTGCTGTTTTGAAGCCGCGCAGGGCTAGTCCCGATGCGAATGCCGCACTGGTTGTGGTCTTGCCTACCCCGCCCTTGCCGGAAGTAACGACGATGACTCTCACTTTTTCCCCTTGAACATGTATGAACCCGGTTTCAGTCGATTTGGAGAGGCTCAATGATAATGGATTGGTTGCGGGTCGATGGCTTCAGTCGCACTACGACCGCCCGCCCGGCGATAGCCTCGGGCACGCCACGCTCGAAAGTACGGTAAACCCCGGCAATCGCCACCAGTTCCGGGCCAAAGCATGTGGCAATGATGCGCGCATTGGCGTCCCCGCGCGCGCCGGCCAGCGCCCGGCCAGCCAGGGGGCCGAAACAGTGAATGTTGCCATCGGCGATGACTTCCGATCCCGGACTGATGCCGGCAAGGAGAACGAGGTCGCCGCCCTGGGCGTAGATCTGTTGTCCCGAGCGCACAGGGCGGTCGACATAGAGTGTAGACGCCGCCGGGGAAGAGGGGGACGGCGCGGTTTCGTTCGCGCCCGTCCTGGTTGCCGCCTTGCTTTGTTTGGCCGGCTCCTGCGGCGCAATCGCGCCATCGAGCACGGCAAGCCCGGCTCGCCGCGCGCCAGCAAGGTGAGGCTCGCTCGCAAGAGCACGAACGCCGACAGGTTGCAGGCGATAGCGGCGCAGCAGGGACAGGAGCCCGTTCCAGTCGATGCTGCCTGGCAAATCCGTGAGCACCGAGAAGTCAAGAATGGCCGGCTCTTGGTTGAAGCTGTCGGGGCGACCGCCGAGCATCTTGTGCATGTCGTCGGCAAGTCCGGCTGGATCGGCGCAACTGAGCGAGATGATGATCGCACCCAGGCTCGTATGGTGAAATTCGATTAACCGGGCGGCGGCAGGATTGGGCATGAACGCGATACGCTATCGTTGAACCGGACAAGTCTAATGGCGGCTGGTGTTTCCGGCAAGGTCGACGACGGCTCGCGGAACATCGCCGTCTGTCCGAACCGGACGGCGGCATTCTATAACAAATGCTCGCACGATATTTGGTTTTGTGCCGAAATCGGGTGTGAAAACATCAAATTGTCAAAAACCGGGAAATAGGGCGACAGGTCATGCTTCCGGGGAGTACGCGAAAATCCTGTTCCTGTTTGTCACTGCGGGTACGGCGAAGCAATCTGGATTGTGGCGTCACGCCTTGCACGGAACTTCCTCAGGATTGTCTGCACAAGTACCTCATATTATGTGATAATGTCATAGTACAAATGAGAATATGTCGGGCGGGAAGTTGTAAAATCGGTCTGCTAAACGATGATACGGCCTAATTGTTTGGCTAATTCTTGCAGCGGCGGCCCTTGTTATTTTTAAGGCGGACATTACAGTAAACGGATTGACCATAACCGCCGCCACTGGATTATTAAAAACAGTTCAGGAGGCATTTGAAAACTATAATCACCGCCAGTAATTTTGGCCTGTGCTTCAAGAAGAGATCCGGTCAGAATTGTTCTGTAAGTGGGCATCAAGATCATATTCACCTTTTTGAAGGACGTGCCTCGCCGGAGCAAGGCTTCAAGCCCGAACGGTTTGGAATAAATCAGCGTTCCCCTTGTTTCTCTCGCTGTTCAGGCTCCGTCGTGCCGATCCGCTCCGAAGGCGCGTTTCCGCAGCCGGAACAGTTCGTCCCGCGCCGCCGCCGCCTGCTCGAATTCCAGGTTGCGTGCGTGTTCCTGCATGGTCTTTTCCAGTTTCCGGATGGCTTTCGCCAGCGCCTTCTCGTCCATCGACGCGTAGTCGGCGGCTTCGGCGGCTTCGGCGGCGAGGGCGTGACGCGCATCGTCGGCTTCGTCGCTGTAAATGCCGTCGATGATGTCCTTGATCCGCTTGGTGACGGTGCGCGGCACGATGCCGTGCGCTTCGTTGAAGGCGACTTGTCTGGCGCGGCGTCTCTCGGTTTCGGAGATGGCCATTTTCATCGAGTCGGTGATCCGGTCGGCGTAGAGAATGGCCGCTCCGTGGATGTGGCGCGCGGCGCGGCCAATGGTCTGGATGAGACTGCGCCCGGAGCGCAGGAAGCCTTCTTTGTCGGCGTCGAGAATCGCCACCAGCGACACTTCGGGAATGTCCAGCCCTTCGCGCAGGAGGTTGATGCCCACGAGTACGTCGAATTCGCCCAGCCGCAGGTCGCGGATGATTTCCACCCGCTCCACGGTGTCGATGTCCGAGTGCAGGTAGCGCACCTTGATGCCATGTTCGGCAAGGTAGTCGGTCAGGTCTTCGGCCATGCGCTTGGTGAGTACCGTGACCAGCACGCGTTCGCCGATGTCGGTGCGGCGGTGGATTTCACCGAGGAGGTCGTCGACCTGGGTCGTCGCGGGCCGCACGATGACGTCCGGGTCGACGAGGCCGGTGGGACGCACCAGTTGTTCCACGACCTGCCCCTGGTGGGTTTCTTCGTACTTCGCCGGGGTGGCCGATACGAAGACGGTCTGCGGCATCAGTCGCTCGAATTCCTCGAAGCGCAACGGGCGGTTATCGAGCGCCGATGGGAGGCGAAAGCCGTAGTTGACAAGGTTTTCCTTGCGCGAGCGGTCGCCCTTGAACATGCCGCCGACCTGGCCAATGGTGACATGCGATTCGTCGATGAACAGCAGGGCGTCGGGCGGTAGGTAGTCGATCAGGGTCGGTGGGGGTTCGCCGGGCTGGCGTCCGGCGAGGTGGCGCGAATAGTTTTCGATGCCTTTGCAGAATCCCATTTCGTTGAGCATTTCAAGGTCGAATCGGGTGCGCTGTTCGATGCGTTGTACTTCGACCAGTTTGTTTTCGTGCTGGAAAAGAGCGACGCGCGCCTGCAATTCTTCTTTGATGGCTTCGATGGCTTTCAGCACCGTGGCGCGCGGGGTGACGTAGTGGCTGGAGGGGTAGACGGTGAATCGCCCCAGTTTGTGTTTGACGTGGCCGGTGAGCGGGTCGAACAGGGTGAGCTGTTCCACTTCGTCGTCGAACATTTCGATGCGCACCGCGTATTCGGCGTTTTCTGCCGGAAATACGTCGATCACGTCGCCGCGCACGCGAAAGGCGCCGCGCCGAAAGTCGAGATCGGCGCGCGTGTATTGCATTGCCACCAGGCGCGCGATCAGGTCGCGGCGGGAGATGTGTTCGCCCGTGCGCAGGTGCAGGATCATCGCGTGGTAATCGACCGGATCGCCAATGCCGTAAATGCAGGAGACGGAGGCCACGATAACGACATCGCGCCGTTCCATCAGACTCTTGGTCGCGGAAAGGCGCATTTGCTCGATGTGTTCGTTGATGGCGGAATCCTTTTCGATAAAAAGATCGCGCGACGGCACATAGGCTTCCGGTTGGTAATAGTCGTAATAGCTGACGAAATATTCGACGGCGTTTTCGGGCAGGAATTCGCGGAATTCGGCGTAAAGCTGCGCCGCCAGCGTTTTGTTGGGGGCAAGCACCAGGGCGGGGCGGCCCATGCGGGCAATGACATTCGCCATGGTGTAGGTTTTGCCCGAACCGGTGACCCCCAGGAGTGTCTGGTACAGCAGTCCGTCCGCGATGCCCGCGCACAACTGGCGGATCGCCTCGGGCTGGTCGCCGGCGGGCAGAAAGCTGCGGTACAGGCGGAAAGGGCTGCCGGGGAAGGTTTCGATGCCGGCGGCGGGGGAAGCGGAGGTTTCCGGCTCGGGGGTCATGTCCTGTTTCATAGGCTTGCGCCGAAACGCGCCATGGCGCAGGCGATGGGGGAAGAAGTCGCTTCGGACATTGCATTCGATCCAGTGAGTGGCGGGCGGGCCGCTGGGGTCGGCCACCGCGCAGGGTGCGTCGCAGCAACTTTCGCGCTACCGCGCCATGCTAGAATTTTCAGCCGTTTGTCCCCGGCAAATCACCCGCGGAGCCAGTCCGGCATTATTCCCCAAACTGGCGCGCGCCCCAACAACTCACACTTGGAGTCCTCATGTCTGCATCATTGTTCGCCACCGTCGAAATGGCTCCCCGCGATCCTATCCTCGGTCTGACCGAGGCTTTCAACGCCGACAGCCGTACGGTCAAGGTCAATCTCGGCGTCGGCGTCTATTACGACGACAATGGCAAGTTGCCGCTGCTGGCCGCCGTCAAGGCCGCAGAGGAAGCCCGCCTCAAGGCGCAGCCGGCGCGCGGTTATCAGCCCATCGACGGCAATCCCGCCTACAACCAGGCTGTGCGCGACCTGATTTTCGGTGCGGGGTCGGATTGGGCTTCCAACGGTTCCGTCGTCACCATTCAGGCGCTCGGCGGCACCGGCGCGCTGAAAGTGGGCGCGGACTACCTCAAGCAGCTGCTGCCGCAAACCACGCTGTTCATCAGCGATCCTTCGTGGGAAAACCATCGCGCCTTGTTCGGGGCCGTTGGCTTTCCCATCGAAACCTATCCCTATTACGATCCGGCCACGCGCGGCGTGAACTTCGCCGCCATGAAGCAAAAGCTCGCCACCCTGCCGCCACAATCCATCGTGCTGTTGCACGCCTGCTGTCACAACCCGACCGGCGCGGATCTGAACGGCGGGCAATGGCAGGAAGTCGCCACAATCTGCAAGGAAAAGAACCTCGTGCCTTTCCTCGACATGGCCTACCAGGGCTTTGCCGACGACATCGAGCAGGACACCGCTGCGGTTCGCGCCTTCGCGGCCAGCGGGGTGCAGTTCTTCGTATCCTCGTCGTTCTCGAAAAACTTTTCCCTGTACGGCGAGCGGGTCGGGGCGCTGTCCATCGTCACCGCGAGCAAGGAAGAAGCGGCGCGCGTCGCTTCGCAGGTCAAGCGCGTCATCCGCACCAACTATTCCAATCCGCCCACACACGGCGGCGCGCTCGTGGCCGCCGTCCTCGCCAGCCCCGAACTGAGGAAGCTCTGGGAAACCGAACTCGCCGGCATGAGGGATCGCATTCGCGCCATGCGCACCGGGTTGGTCGATGCGCTCAAGGCGGCGGGCGTCACCCAGGACTTTTCCTTCATCGCCAAACAGCGCGGCATGTTCTCCTTTACCGGACTGGGCAAGGAACAGGTCGAGCGGCTCAAGAGCGAATTCGGCGTCTATGCCGTTTCTTCGGGCCGCATCAACGTGGCGGCCCTGAACAGCAGAAATCTGCCCGTGGTGGCGAAGGCGATTGCCGCTGTGGTGTGACGGGGCTTTGTCCCGGAAAGAACGAACGCCCCAAGGCTTTCAGGCCTTGGGGCGTTTTGCCACCGGAACCGGCGGGGCAGGGAAGTTATGCCACTTCTGTGCGCGCCGCACGCTTGCGGTCGATTTCTTTCAGGTAGCGTTTGCGCAGGCGGATGTTTTTCGGCGTGATCTCGACCAGTTCGTCGTCGGCGATGAATTCGACCGCCGATTCCAGGGTGAGCTGGATCGGTGGGGTCAGGTTGATCGCTTCGTCCTTGCCCGAGGCGCGGACGTTGGTCAGTTGCTTGCCCTTGACCGGATTCACCACGAGGTCGTTGTCGCGGCTGTGGACGCCGATGATCATGCCTTCGTAGAGGGTGTCGCCGGGGCTGACGAACATGCGGCCGCGATCCTGGAGGTTCCAGAGCGCATAAGCCACGGCGGCGCCGTCGTTCTGCGACACCAGCACGCCGTTCCGGCGATCCGCCATGCTGCCGGCGAGCGGCCCGTAATCGTCGAACACATGGCTGGCGACGCCCGTGCCGCGGGTGAGGGTGAGGAATTCGCCCTGGAAACCGATCAGGCCGCGCGCCGGAATCCGGTATTCCAGCCGTACGCGGCCCTTGCCGTCAGGCTGCATGTCCTGCAATTCGCCACGGCGGCGGCCCAGTTCTTCCATGACCGCGCCCTGGTGGTCTTCCTCGACGTCGACGGTGAGCAGTTCGTAAGGCTCGCTCCTGACGCCGCCGACGTTCTTGTACACGACGCGGGGCCGTCCCACCGCAAGCTCAAAGCCTTCGCGGCGCATGTTTTCGAGCAAGATGGTGAGATGCAGTTCGCCCCGACCCGAGACTTCGAACACGTCGGCGTCCTCAGTGAAATTCACCCGTAGGGCAACGTTCTTGAGCAGTTCCTTTTTCAGCCGTTCGCGGATTTGGCGGCTGGTGACGTATTTGCCCTCGCGCCCGGCCAGAGGGGAGGTGTTGACCATGAAGTTCATCGTGAGCGTTGGCTCGTCGACGGCAATTGGCGTCAGGCCTTCGGGCGCGTCCGGGTCGCACAGGGTTACGCCGATGTTCACCTGATCAATGCCCGCGACAAGTACGATGTCGCCGGCCTCGGCACGCTCCGACGGCAGGCGGTCGAGCCCCTGGAAAGTCAGCACCTGGCTGACCTTGGCCTTGCCGCGGTTCTCGTCGCCGTACATCGCCACGATTTCCTGGTTCTGGCGCAGGCGACCGCGCGTGATGCGGCCAATGCCGAGCTGACCCATGTAGGTCGAGTAGTCGAGCGAGCAGATCTGGAGTTGCAGGGGGCCATCGACGTCGATTTCGGGCGGCGGGACGTGCCTGAGAACGGCCTCGAACAGGGGCCGCATGTCCTTGCGTTCGTCATCGAGATTTTCGATGGCGAAGCCGTTGAGGGCGGATGCGTAGATGACCGGGAAGTCGAGCTGTTCCTCGGTGGCGCCGAGTTTGTCGAACAGATCGAAGGTGTGGTTCACCACCCAGTCCGGGCGCGCGCCGGGGCGGTCGATCTTGTTGACCACGACGATGGGCCGCAAGCCCTGGGCGAGCGCCTTGCGGGTGACGAAGCGGGTCTGCGGCATCGGCCCTTCCTGGGCGTCGACGAGCAACAGCACGCTGTCGACCATCGACAGCACGCGCTCGACTTCGCCGCCGAAGTCGGCGTGTCCCGGGGTATCGACGATGTTGATGTGGGTCTCGCCATACTGGATGGCGCAGTTCTTCGACAGGATGGTGATACCGCGTTCCTTTTCGATGTCTCCCGAATCCATGACCCGCTCGGCAACCTGCTGGTTGTCGCGGAAAGTGCCGGACTGGCGAAGCAACTGGTCGACCAGTGTGGTTTTGCCATGATCGACGTGGGCGATGATGGCGATGTTGCGAATGGCGCGGGTCATAGAATAGAAGGAGCCGGAAAACTTTACATTATAGCGCGTTTACAGGGTGCATGCTAGAATCCGCGAGCGATATTTTAGGGGCACCCGTGTTGCGTCCCGTGTTGAACAGATAAAGGAACGAAATCTTGCTCGCAATCGTCGGAGGTTCGGGACTGACCCAGTTATCGTCGCTCGAAGTCGTGCGGCGCGAAGTGGCTCGCACGCCCTATGGCGAACCTTCGGGGGCGCTGACTTTCGGCAGATTGTGCGGGGGCAACGTCATTTTCCTGGCGCGCCACGGCTATGGGCACACGATTCCGCCACATCGGGTGAACTACCGCGCCAACCTGTGGGCGCTGAAAACGGCAGGGGCGAAAAACATCGTCTCGGTCGCCTCGGTCGGCGGCATCCGGTCGGACTGCGCGCCCGGCGTCCTGGTCGCGCCCGACCAGATACTCGATTACACCTGGGGGCGCGCCAACACGTTTTTTGACGGCATCGACGTTCCGGTGCGCTACATTGATTTCACCCGGCCTTACGACGAAGACCTTCGCCGCCGCATTCTCGCTGCCGCGCATGAAGTGGGCGAGGCGGTGGTCGACGGCGCTGTTTACGCAACCACGCAAGGGCCACGGCTGGAAACCGCAGCCGAAATCGACCGCTACGAGCGTGATGGGGCCGACGTGGTCGGCATGACCGGCATGCCCGAAGCGGCGCTCGCACGCGAGCTGGAATTGCCCTATGCCGCGATCAACGTGGTAGCCAACTACGCTGCTGGCCGTGAGGCGAGCACGCAGGGCATCCGCTTCGAGCGCATCGAGGAAGTGCTACAGGCCGCGATGCTGCGAGTGCGCGAAGTGCTTGCCTGCCTGTGCCGGCAATGACCGGCCCGGCTTTTCGACCGGGGTGCGCATTGGCGTGCCCCGGCCTGAAAATGTCGGAATCCGCAACATCGCATCCCCGGAAATATTGATGTCGCCCAGTTTCCTTCAAACCTTGAACCGGCTGACCGCGTTCTGAAGTTCAGCCGCGCGCGCGGTCAGATCGCGCGCCGCGTCGGCAGCCTGCCGCACCGCCTGGGTGTTGTCCTCGCTCATCGTCGCAATGCGCTCCACGTTCTTCGCAATCTCGGTGCTCGCGGTGGATTGCTCGGCCAGGGCAAGTGAGATTTCCGCTACCGCGTTGATCACTTCACCGGACGAGGAACTGATTTCTTCGACGGACTGCCCCGCTTGGCTGGAAAGTTCCACCGTGGATTTCACGCTTTCGCTCTGGCGCTGCATGGTCTGCACCGCATGCTCGGTGCCGGAGTTGATCTTGGCGACGATGCGGGCAATGTCCTCGGTGGACGCGGCGGTGCGTTCGGCGAGTTTTCTCACTTCATCGGCGACCACCGCAAAGCCCCGGCCCTGTTCGCCAGCGCGCGCGGCTTCGATTGCGGCATTGAGCGCCAGCAGGTTGGTCTGGTCGGCAACCTCCTTGATGATGTTGACCACCGAGGCGATTTCGCGCGAATAGCTACCAAGCTCCTCGACATTGGCGGCGGCGGTGGCGACATCGCGGGCGACCCGCTCGATGTCCTTCACCACACCATGGATGGTGTCCGCGCCTTTGCGGGCGGAGTTGCCCGATTGCTGGGCGAGCTTGTTGGCATCGCTGGCCGACTCGGATACATGGTTGATCGAGACCGTCATCTCCTCCACCGAGGCCGCCATCGAGGTCGCCGCCTGAGACTGGTTCTCCGAAGCTGCGGCAATGCTGTCCGAGCCGGCGGAAAGCTGTTCGCTGGCGTCGGCGATGTGAACCGAACTGTGGCTGATGGTATCAATCAGCGTGCGCAGCTTGTCGACCATTTCTTTGAGCATGTACAACATGCTCAAATTGTCGCCGGGGCGCAGGTCGACGTGGACGGTGAGATCGCCCGAGGCAACGGCCTGGAGCACGCCATTGGCGTAGGACGGTTCACCGCCGACCTGTTTCATCACTGAACGGTAGATGCCGAAACCGATCAGGACGGAAATGATCGCGCCTGCGATCATCAGTCCCAGACTGGTATTCGCTGCGGTATGCGCATTTTTGACCGCTTCGTCAGCCCCTGTTGCGGCATTTTCGACCTGTGTGGCGCGGGCGGCGTTGATTGCGGTAGACAGGCGCGCGGTTGGAGCAACCGCAGTCGCGTAAAGTTCGGACAGTTCGGTCTGCGCCTGGGAATAAGCCTGGGCATCATTGTTGCGGGAGGCTTCGGCAAGCGATCTCAGGTTGGTATTGAGCCTGGTATAGATTGCGCGCCAGTCACTGAACGCACTTTGCAGTTCGGTGAGCTGGCTGCGGGCAGCTTCGGTGAACAACGGAAACGACGAAATCGTTTTGACGGTTTCGTCCAGCGTCTGCCACCGGGTCTCCCTCTCGCGAACCAGTGTGTCCAGCGTAGCCGTCGTTTGCGGCCCGGGATTGCGCATGGAAAAAAGTTGCAGGGTGTTGGCGCGGACGCCCAGCGCGGTGATGTATAACTGCCCGTAATTGACCACCAGCGGAAGTCTTCTGTCGGACAAATCATCCAAGCTGCCGGAGAGTCCGCGCAAGGTGGTCACAGCGACCGAGCCGACGATCAGCAGCAGCAGCAGCATGAAAGCAAAACCTGCGGTTAACAGGGTTTTGAGCGTGGTATGTCCCATTGGCGTCTCCTTTTTTGATTTAAGTGCTGGAGAGAGAATAGCTTCTTGTTTGTCATGCAATGGGAGACAATTGTCACAACCCTGGATGTTCAGTGGGGCTGAAGCCGTTCGAGCAGTTCGCGTTCGATCTTGATGGCGCGTGCTTCCTGCGCCAGTCCGCCGCCGGTGAGCAGAAAAGTATCTTCCACGCGCTCGCCCAGTGTGTTGATCCGGGCCGTTTCGACGTCGATGTCGTGGCTGGCCAGCACTTCGGCGATGTCGAACAGCAAACCGGGGCGGTCGGCAGCGGTGATTGACAGAATGTAGTGGCGGCCCGCTTCGTCGGCGCGCAGGCTGATCTGCGGCGTGATCGGGAAGTGCTTCACCTGGCGCGACAGCCGGCCAGGCGATGGGCGCACGATCTTGTCCGGCGTGCGCAAAACCTCGGCGAGATCGTGCTCGATCAGGGAGACGATGTCGCGGTAGTTGTCTTCGTCATCGTCGGTGTTTTGCAGGATGAAGCTGTCGAGCGCATAGCCGTGGCGGGTGGTGTGCACTTTGGCTTCGAGGATGGAAAAGCCCATGCGGCTGAAAAACCCGGTCAGGCGCAAAAACAGGTTTTTCTGGTCGGGGGCGTAGACCATGACCTGCATGCCCGTATCCTCGTCCGTGACCCGGGTTTTGACTACCGGCTTGGCGACGTCGACCTGGAAATAAAGCATTCGGGCATGCCAGGCGATTTCCTCGGCGGAATGACGCATGAAGTACACGGTGTCGAGCCGTTTCCAGAGCGCTTCCTCGATGCCGTTGCGCAGGCCGTGATAGCGCAAAATCTGTTGTGCGTAGTCGATGCGGTCGTCCAGCCGCAGCGCCTGTTGCGGCGTGGCGCCGCGCAGCAGGCGCTGGGTAGCGAAAAAGAGGTCTTCGAGCAGTTTGCCTTTCCAGCCGTTCCACACTTTGGGGCTGGTGCCGCGAATGTCGGCGTGGGTGAGCAGGTAAAGCCCGGCGAGCCGGCGTTCGTCGCCGACGATGGCGGCGAAACGCTGGATGGTCTGCGGATCGCTGGTGTCTTCTTTCTGCGCCACGTGTGACATGGTGAGGTGATGGCGCACGAGCCAGACCACGAGTTCGGTATCCTCGGTTGGCAGCCCATGGGTTTCGCAGAATTCGCGCGCGTCGGCCATGCCCAGTGTCGAGTGGTCGCCGCCGCGGCCCTTGGCTATATCGTGGAAAAGCACGGCGACGTACAGCAGCCAGTGCTGCTCGAAGCCGAGGATGAGCCGCGTCATCAGCGGGTATTCGTGGGCGTGCTCGCCCATGGTGAAGCGGCGCATGTTGCGCAGAACCAGAAGCGTGTGTTGATCCACGGTGTAGGCATGGAACAGGTCGTGCTGCATCTGGCACAGGATTTTGCGCCAGGGAGGAAGGTAGCGTGACAGGATGCCGCTCTGGTTCATCCAGCGGAAGGCATGAACGATGCCGCGCTTTTGCTGGAAGATTGCTAGGAATTTGGCGCGATTCTCCGGATCGGCCCGAAAGGCGGCATTGACATGAACGCGGCTCAACCACAGGGCGCGCAGGGTGCGGGCGGTCAGGGCCTTGAGTTCGGAACGCTGTTGCAGGAGCAGGAAACAGTCGAGCAGCGCCGAGGGGTGGTGCTCGAAAACCTTGTCGTCGCGGATGTCGAGCAACTCACGCACGGCCTGGAAGTGGGCGTCGATGACGATGGCTGGCGATTCCCGTCCGGGCAGGATTTCCCCGCCGTAGTTCAGGAGCAGGATGCCGTTGATCTGGGTGAGTTTTTTCGCCGTCAGGTAGTAGCGTTGCATCAGGATTTCCGAGGCGCGTTTGGCGGCGTTGGCCTGGATGCCCATGACTTGGGCCAGGCGTTCCTGATAGTCGAAAAGCAGCCTGTCCTCGGCCCGGCCCGTAAGGTAATGCAGGCCGATGCGCACATGTTGCAGGAAGCGTTCGCATCCGCGCAGATCGTTCGCCTCGTTGCCGGTGATCAGGCGGCGGCGCGCCAGTTCGCGCCAGTTGTGGCCCAGACCGGCAGCGCGGGCAATCCAGCCGAGCAGTTGCAGGTCGCGCAGACCGCCCGGGCTTTCCTTGCAATTGGGTTCCAGCGCATAAGGCGTGTCGTTGTAACGCGCGTAACGCTGTTCGCGTTCGAGCAGTTTGGCGCGGAAAAACGCCTGCGCGTCGAGCTGGGCGTAGTAGCGCTTCCCGAACTGCTCGAACAGCGCTGTGTCGCCGGTGAGCAGGCGTGCTTCAAGCAGGTTGGTCTGCACCGTGATGTCGGCCTCTGCCGCATCCAGACATTCGTCGATGGTGCGCACGCTGTGGCCGATAGCCAGACCGATGTCCCACAGCGCGCTCACCAATGTCGACAGGATCGTGCCCAGTTCGTCATCGGGCGGTTCCTCCAGGAGGATCAACAAGTCGACGTCGGAACAGGGGAACAGCTCGCCGCGTCCATAGCCGCCGACCGCAACCAGCGCCACGCGGGCGGGGATGTGACAGTTCTGCCACAGGCGGACGATGGCCGCATCGACCAGCGCCGCCCGTCCGTGCAGCAAGGGTGTGGTCAGGGCGCGCACTTCGTAGGCGGCGCGCAGGGCGGCGCAGCCCGTTTCGATCTGGGCGCGCACGGCAACGACGGTCTGGTGCAGATCGGGGGCGGATGCGGCGCTCATGGAGGGCCTATGACAGTGGGGCGGGAGGAAGCGCAGCGATGGCGTTGCGGGTGGCCGAGGCGAGCGCGCCGCCGGTCAGGCCGGGGGGAGGCTGGCAGGCCGCCGACAGTGACAGCACTTCAGCGCCGTCTTCGGTCACGAGGATCGTGTGCTCCCATTGCGCCGACAGGCTGCGGTCGCGGGTGACGATCGTCCAGCCGTCGGGCAGCTCGGAGATGGCCGCTTTGCCGGTGTTGACCATCGGTTCGATCGTGAAGATCATTCCGGGCCGCAATTCGGCCCCCGTGCCTTGCCGACCATAATGCAGCACTTGCGGTTCTTCGTGAAAGCGCCGCCCGATGCCGTGACCGCAAAACTCCCGCACGACCGAAAAGCCGTTGCCCTCGGCATGGCGCTGGATGGCGTGACCTATATCGCCCAGGTGCGCGCCGGGCCGCACTTGGGCAATGCCCAGCCACATACACTCGAAAGTGACCTGGCACAGCCGTTTTGCGAGGATGGCGCCGCCGCCGACGATGAACATGCGGCTGGTGTCGCCGTAAAAGCCGTTCGGTGTGATGACGGTGACGTCGATGTTGAGGATGTCGTCTTTTTTCAGTGGCTTTGGCCCAGGGATGCCATGACACACTTGGTGGTTGAGCGAGGTGCAGATCGAGGCCGGGTAGGGCGGGTAGCCGGGCGGCGCGTAGTTGAGCGTCGCCGAGGTGGTGTGCTGCACTTTTGTCATGTAGTCGCTGCACAGGCGGTCGATTTCGCCTGTGGAGACGCCGGGCTTGACGAAGGGGGTGATGTAATCGAGCACCTCCGCCGCCAGGCGGCAGGCGATGCGCATTTCTGCGATTTCTTCAGGAGTTTTCAGGATGATGCTCATCGTGCGCGGGTCGGGCCAAAAGTATGCAGGCTAACGCATACGGGACAGGCGGGCAAACGGGCAATACGGCTTGAGGGAAAAGTTTCCGTGGTGCTAGAATTGTCAGCTTGTCTTCGCGGGTATTGCCCGGAAGGTAAAATTCACACGCCGGATCACTCGGGGTTCGCCATCCCGGCTCTTGCAGCCGATGGCGATACTGGCCGGAATCCTCTGGGTTCCGACGGAACCGGCGGAGGTCAACCCTGAAACCTGGAGTCACACATGTCTGTCACGATGCGCCAGATGCTCGAAGCGGGCGTCCATTTTGGTCACCAAACCCGTTTCTGGAACCCGAAGATGGCGCAGTACATCTTCGGTCATCGCAACAAGATTCACATCGTCAATCTCGAAAAGACGCTGGTCAAGTACAACGAAGCGATGGACTTCGTACGCAAGCTCGCATCTAACCGCGGAACCATCCTTTTTGTGAGCACCAAGCGTCAGGCGCGTGAGATTCTCGCCGAGGAAGCGCAGCGCGCCAGCATGCCGTATGTCGATGAACGCTGGCTCGGCGGCATGCTCACCAACTTCAAGACCGTCAAGCAGTCGATCAAGCGCCTGAAGGAACTGGAAGCCTTGGTCGAGGACGGCTCCATCGAGAGCCTCTCCAAACGTGAGGCGCTGATGACGCGGCGCGAGCTGGAAAAACTGCACAAGTCGATCGGCGGCATCAAGGACATGGGCGGCCTGCCCGACGCGCTGTTCGTGATCGACGTCGGCTATCACAAGATCGCCATTACCGAAGCGCAAAAGCTGGGCATCCCGGTGGTGGCGGTAGTCGATACCAACCACTCACCCGATGGCGTGAATTATGTGATCCCCGGCAACGACGATTCGTCCCGCGCCATCCGCCTTTACGCCCGTGGCGTTGCCGATGCCGTGCTGCAAGGCCGCAGCCAGGCGCGTACGGAAATCGTCGAAGCGGAAGGCGGCGAGGAATTCGTCGAAGTCGAGGAGAGTGGCGAGCAGGCCGGGGACGCCTGATTTCGCCTGCGAAACCCGGTGCGGCGGACAGGGAAGTCCGCCGCACGCTGTGAATACGAATGAGGAGTCGATGAGCATGGCGGAAATTACCGCGAGCATGGTCAAGGAACTGCGCGAGAAGACTGACGCGCCGATGATGGAATGCAAAAGGGCGCTGTCGGAAGCCGGCGGCGACATGGCCAAGGCCGAGGAAATCCTGCGCGTCAAGCTGGGCAACAAGGCGACCAAGGCCGCCGCGCGCATCACCGCCGAAGGCGTGGTGGCGATCCACGTCGCCAACGATGGCAAGCTGGGCGTGATCCTGGAAGGTAACTGCGAGACCGATTTCGTCGCCAAAAACGACGACTTCATCGCGCTGGTGAAGAACGCAGCGGAACTCGTGGCCAACAAGTCGCCCGCCGACGTCGCGACGCTCTCGGCGCTGCCGCTTGGCGCGGGTACGGTGGAATCGACCCGCACCGCGCTGGTGGGCAAGATCGGCGAAAACATGACCCTGCGCCGCTTCCAGCGCGTCGAGGCCAAAGGCAGGCTTTATTCCTACATCCACGGCGGTGCGAAGATCGGCGTGCTGCTCGATCTCGTCGGTGGCGATGAGCAACTGGGCAAGGATCTGTCGATGCACATCGCCGCCTCCAAGCCGAAGGCGCTCGATGTCTCCGGCATCGACGCCGCGCTGCTCGACACCGAACGCCGCATCGGGCTCGAAAAGGCGCGCGAGTCCGGCAAGTCCGAAAACATGCTGGACAAAATCGCCGAAGGTGCGGTGCAGAAATTCCTCAAGGAAGTCACCCTGCTCGGACAGGTTTTCGTCAAGGCCGAGGACGGCAGGCAGACCATCGAGCAGTTGCTGAAGGCCCGGGGTGCGTCGGTGGCGGGTTTCGTGCTGTACGTCGTCGGTGAGGGCATCGAGAAAAAATCCTCCGACTTCGCTGCCGAAGTGGCGCAACAGGCGGCCGCCGCCGCTGCGAAAAAGTAAGGAATCAAGCCCGCCATGACCACTGCCGCCACGCCTGCCTATTCGCGCATTCTGCTCAAGCTCTCGGGCGAAGCCCTGATGGGCGGCGACAGCTACGGCATCAACGATGCGATGCTCTCGCGCATCGTCACAGAAATCGCCGAGGTGTCGAGACTGGGGGTGCAAATCGGCGTCGTGATCGGCGGAGGCAACATTTTTCGCGGCATGGCGGGTGCGGCGGGCGGCATGGATCGCGCCACGGCTGATTACATGGGCATGCTCGCCACGGTCATGAACGCCATGGCGCTCGCCGACGCGATGCGCCGCGACGGTCTGCCCGCCCGTGTGCAGTCGGCCCTGCGCATCGACCAGGTGGTCGAACCCTACATCCGGGGCCGCGCCATCCGTCACCTTGAAGCGGGGCGGGTGGTCGTGTTCGCCGCAGGCACGGGCAATCCGTTTTTCACTACCGATACCGCGGCGGCCCTGCGTGGCGCGGAAATCGGCGCGCAGATCGTGCTCAAGGCGACCAAGGTGGACGGCATCTATACCGCCGATCCCAAAAAAGACCCCACCGCGCAGCGCTTTTCCCGCATCAGCTTCGACGAAGCCATCGCACGCGATCTGGCTGTGCTCGACGCGACCGCGTTTGCACTGTGCCGCGATCAGAAACTGCCGATCAACGTTTTTTCGATCTTCAAGTCTGGCGCCCTGCGCAGGGTCGTCATAGGCGAGGACGAAGGTACACTGGTTCATTCCTGAGAGTCATCAATGATTCCTGAACTCAAGAAAACAGTCGAACACAAGATGCAGAGATCGGTCGAGACGCTCAAGGGCGATCTCGCCAAGATACGCACGGGCCGCGCCCATACCGGCTTGCTCGACCACATACAGGTAGAGTATTACGGCAGTCCGGTGCCGATCTCCCAGGTCGCCAACATCACCCTGATCGACGCACGCACCATCGGTGTGCAGCCATGGGAAAAGCCGATGGTGGCGAAAGTAGAGCGGGCGATCCGCGATTCCGATCTCGGAGTGAATCCGGCGAACACCGGCGAAATCATCCGGGTGCCGATGCCGCCGCTCACCGAGGAACGCCGGCGCGAATTGACAAAAATCGTCAGGCATGAGGGCGAGAGCACCAAGGTGGCGGTGCGCAACCTGCGCCGCGACGCCAACCAGCACCTCAAGGACGCTGTCAGGGACAAGCTCATCTCGGAGGACGACGAACGCCGGGCCGAGGAAAACATCCAGAAGCTCACCGACCATTATGTGACCGAGATTGACAAGCTGCTCGCCCAGAAAGAGCAGGAATTGATGCAGATCTGATCTGCCAATGGCCGTCCCGGCAGCAGCGGGGGCGGTACGCGTGGAGACCCCGATGGCGGATCAAGGCTTTACCAGTTCCACCCAGGCCGTGCCAAGCGTTGGCTCGGTGCCGCGCCACATCGCCATCATCATGGACGGTAACGGGCGCTGGGCGCGCAAGCGTTTCCTGCCCCGGATGGCCGGGCATACCAAGGGGGTGGAAGCCTTGCGGGGGACGATCCGCGCCGCAATCGAGCGCGGTATCGAATACCTGACCGTGTTCGCGTTCAGTTCCGAGAACTGGCGGCGTCCCGCCGATGAAGTGAGCTTTCTGATGCAGCTTTTCATCAAGTCGCTGCAAAAGGAGGTCAGCCGCCTGCACGAAAACGGCATTCGCTTTCGCGTCATCGGCGACCGTTCGCGTTTCGAGTCAACGCTGCTCAAGGCCATTGCCGCCGCCGAGGATCTCACCGCCGGCAACACCCGCCTGCACCTGACCATCGCCGCCAACTACGGCGGGCGTTGGGATGTGATCTCCGCAGTCAACCGTGTGCTTGCCAAAACAGCAGGCATGTCCGAAGTCAGCGAGGAGGCCATCGACGCCGAGTTGTCGATGAGTTTCGCGCCCGAACCCGACCTGTTCATCCGCACGGGCGGCGAGCAGCGCATCAGCAACTTCCTGCTCTGGCAACTGGCGTACTCCGAGCTTTATTTCACCGATACCTTGTGGCCGGATTTCGACGCGCTCGCGCTCGACCAGGCCGTTGCCTCATACCAGGAACGCGAGCGCCGTTTTGGCCGCACCAGCGAGCAATTGAGCGCCGTCGGCGACACGGGGCACCATGCTTAGGACTCGGATCGTTACGGCGGTTTTTCTGCTGGCTGGATTGCTGGGAGCACTGTTTTTTCTTCCCGGCCCGGGATGGATCGCGCTGTGCGTGCTGATCTGCGCGGTGGCGGCCTGGGAGTGGGGCGGTCTCGCGGGTTGGAACGGAAAGGCGAGAATCGCTTATGCGGTGGCCTTGGGCACGCTGTGCGCCGTCCTGGATCACAGCATTGGCGCAATTGAGGCTGATCTTTTTTTGCTTGCCGCGCTGTTCTGGTTGTTCGTCGTGCCATTCTGGCTGAAATACAAATGGTCATTGAACAAATGGAGCGCGGCGCTGGTCGGCTGCATCGTGCTGGTGCCCCCCACATTGGTTTTTATCGTCTTGCGCGAATCCATCGGGCCAGTCACCGTGCTCGTGGCTGCTGCGCCTGTCTGGATTGCCGATATAGCGGCCTATTTTTCCGGGCGGGCGTTTGGTCGCGCGAAACTCGCCCCCAGTATCAGCCCCGGAAAAACATGGGCTGGCGCGATTGGTGCGACGCTCGGCGTGATGGCGTATTGCAGCGCCGTTTTTGCGGCGGTGGCGAATGGCTTCCACATCGAAAAGGCGGGTATCCTCCTTCTCGACTTTACCGTCACGCTTGGAACAATTCTCGTGATTCTGACGTTGAGCGTTGTTTTGACCGCGTTGAGTATCGTCGGCGACCTTTTCGAGTCGTTGCTCAAGCGTCAAGCGGGCGTCAAGGACAGCAGCAATCTCCTGCCCGGGCATGGCGGCGTCCTCGACCGGATCGACAGTCTGACCTCGACCTTGCCCGTACTGGCTGTCCTTGAGTTCATATTCTTTGTGTATTTGTTCTAGATTAACAATGATTGACCTCACGCCCGAATCCTCGCCCCGGCAGATTGCCATTCTCGGCGCCACTGGCTCGATTGGCGCAAGCACGCTCGACGTGGTCGCCCGCCATCCGGATCGCTATTCGGTGTTCGCCCTCACCGCGAATGCCGATGTCGAACGCCTCGCCCATCTGTGTCAACTGCACTCGCCGCGCTACGCGGTGATGGCGGACGAGCGCGCAGCAAATAGACTGCGGGATTTGCTGAAACATGAATCCTGCCCGACCGAGGTGCTAGGCGGCGTACACGCTCTGTGCGAAGTGGCGCGCGCCCCCGAAGTCCACATGGTGATGGCGGCCATCGTGGGCGCGGTGGGACTCAAACCGACACTGGCCGCCGTGCAGGCTGGCAAGAAAGTGCTGCTCGCCAACAAGGAAGTCTTGGTGATGTCGGGGCGGCTGTTCATGGAGGCAGTGGCGTCGGCCAATGCTTGTCTGTTACCGATCGACAGCGAGCACAACGCGATATTCCAGGCGCTCCCCGCCAATTACCGGCGCGATTCGGCGGCGGCGGGAATACGGCGCATCCTGCTCACCGCTTCGGGCGGGCCGTTCCGCAACACGCCGCGCGCGGCGCTGGAAACGGTCACACCCGAGGAGGCATGTACCCATCCGGTATGGTCGATGGGGCGCAAGATTTCGGTCGATTCGGCGACCATGATGAACAAGGGACTGGAAGTGATTGAGGCGCACTGGCTGTTCGGTGTGCCCGCCAGCCAGATTGAGGTTGTCGTTCATCCGCAGAGCATCATCCACTCGATGGTCGATTACGTCGATGGCTCGGTCATCGCCCAACTCGGCAACCCCGACATGCGCGTACCGATCGCGCATGCCATGGCCTGGCCGGGGCGGATCAGCTCGGGCGTGAGCGCGCTCGACTTTTTCGGCATCGCCACCCTGGGTTTCGAGCGTCCGGACGTCGAACGTTTCCCGTGTCTTACACTCGCCTATCAGGCGCTCGAAACCGGCGGTTCCGCTCCGGTCGCGCTCAACGCGGCCAACGAAGAAGCCGTGCAGGCTTTTCTTGGCCGTCGTCTGGGGTTTTGCCGTATCGGCGACGTCATCGCCGCCACGCTGGAACGCGCCGGGCAGTATGAAACGGACAGCATTGAATCTGTACTGGAAGCCGACGCCCGGGCGCGCGAGATTGCCCGCGCCGAAATCGGCAAGCGAGGCAAGGCATGAGTTTTCTGATGAGCTACGTCATTCCTTTTCTGCTCGGCCTCGGGCTGCTGATCCTGGTGCACGAGCTGGGTCACTACCTGGTCGCGCGCGGGTGCGGCGTCAAGGTGTTGCGATTCTCGATCGGTTTTGGCCGTCCGCTCTTCAAGCGCCGCTTTGGGGCCGATGATGTTGAATGGGTGCTGGCGGCGTTTCCGCTCGGCGGCTACGTCAAGATGCTGGACGAGGCCGAAGGCGAGGTCGCGCCGCACGAACTGCATCGCGCTTTCAATCGCCAGCCGATCAGACGACGGGTCGCCATCGTCGCGGCCGGGCCGGTCTTCAATCTGCTGCTGGCCGTTTTGCTGTATTGGGGTTTGTTTGTTGTCGGCAGCGACGAATTGCGCCCGGTCATCGCCCCAACCGCCGCCGTTGCCAGCCCGGCGCAGGTGGCCGGCGTGCGCACCGGCGACCTAGTGTTGAGCGTCGACGGCGAGGAAATGAGGAGTTGGCGGGATTTGCGCTGGGTGTTGGTGCGCCGGGCGATCGAGCACGCCGAGGTGCGTTTGCTGGTTCGCACGGAGCAAGGCGACGAAGCCGTGCGGGTGCTGGATTTGCGCGATTTTTCCATCGACGGCGGTGACGACAGTGCGGAAGACCCCATCGCCCGCATGGGCCTGCAATCGTCGCCGCCGTCATTCCCGTCGCTCGTCGAATCCGTGGAGGAGGGTGGGGCTGCGTCCAGGGCTGGTTTGCGCCCGGGCGATGAGATCGTCGCCATCGACGGCGCAGCGGTGGCGTCCAGCCTCGATGTCGTGAAGATTGTGCGCGCCTCGCCCGGACAGAGCAGGATGTTTGTCGTGCGCAGGGCGGGAGAAAATCTTGAACTCGCCGTTGTTCCGGGCGAAAGACCGTTCAAGGACGGCGAAAACGTCGGCTTCATCGGCGCGGGGTTCGATACTTCCGCGATGTTCGCCACGGTGCGCTACGGCCCGGGCGAGGCGCTGGGACGCGCGTTCCGGCTGACCTGGGAAACGAGCGCGCTGACCCTGAAATCCATCGGGCTGATGATCACCGGGCATATTTCGCTGAAAAATGTTTCCGGGCCGTTGACGATTGCCGACATCGCCGGAAAGTCCGCCCAGCATGGGCTGGCCCCTTTCCTGAATTTCCTGGCGTTCATCAGCATCAGCCTCGGGGTGCTCAACCTGCTGCCGGTGCCGGTGCTCGACGGTGGCCATTTACTGTATTATGCCCTTGAGTTCATCAAGGGGAGCGCGCTGTCCGAACGTGCCGTGGCATTTGGTCAGCGGATCGGCCTGACGCTTCTTCTCATGCTCATGGCGTTCGCTCTTTTCAACGATGTCAACCGTCTCGTTTCCTGAAAAAAACGCATGAATCGTAAACGCCTCACGGGGTTGATCGCGGCCCTTTTAGTTTCTGCTCCTGCCTGGGCTTTCAACCCGTTCGTGGTCAGGGATATCCGTGTCGAAGGCTTGCAACGCACCGAAGCCGGTACGGTATTCGGTTATCTTCCGGTCAAGGTAGGCGACATTTTTGACGAAACGCGCGCGAGCGAGGCGATCCGCGCCCTGTTCGAGACGGGATTCTTCCGCGACGTACGCATCGAAACCGACAACGACGTGTTGGTGGTAGTGGTCGATGAGCGTCCGGCGATTGCGAAAATCGACTTCGTCGGCGTCAAGGAGTTCGATGCCGACGCGCTCAAGAAAGGCCTGCGCGACGTCGATCTGGCCGAATCCCGTGCTTTCGACCGCGCCCTTCTCGACCGCGCCGAGCAGGAGATCAAGCGCCAGTATCTGGCGCGCGGAAAATATGCCGCGACCATCACCACTACGGTGACGCCGCTCGAACGCAATCGTGTCGGCATCACCTTCAGCGTCGATGAAGGGGACGTGGCGCACATCAAGCAGATCAAGGTCGTCGGCGCCAAGGTGTTCGACGCCGACGATTTGGTCGACCTTTTCGAGCTTTCCACGCCGGGCTGGTTCACCTGGTACACCAAAAGCGACCAGTATTCGCGCCAGAAACTCGCCGCCGACCTCGAACGCTTGCGCTCGCATTATCTTGATCGCGGCTATCTCGACTTCAATATCGAATCCACTCAGGTTTCGATCACGCCAGACAAGAAAAACATCTACATCACAATCAACCTTCAGGAAGGCGAACGCTACACCGTCACCGGCGTGAGTTACACCGGCGGCGACCTGGTGCTGCCCGAATCCGAATACCTGAACCTGACCACCATTCATCCGGGCGAGATTTTTTCGCGCGAGCGCCTGACCGAAACCACCAAGGCTGTCACCGATCGCCTCGGCAACGAGGGCTACGCCTTCGCCAACGTCAACGCCGCGCCGGACGTCGACAAGGAAAAGCGCGAGGTTTCCTTCACCATCTTCATTGACCCAGGCCGCAAGGTGTACGTGCGCCGCATCAACCTGGCCGGCAACACCAAGACCCGCGACGAGGTCATCCGCCGCGAAATGCGGCAGATGGAAAGCGCCTGGTACGATGCGGCGGCGATCAACCGTTCGCGCGAGCGCATCGACCGACTGGGCTTTTTCGACGAGGTTTCGGTCGAGTCGCCGCCTGTGGCGGGGACGACCGATCAGGTCGACGTCAATTTCGCGCTCAAGGAACGACGCACCGGCAGTCTGATGCTCGGCATGGGCTATTCTTCCTCCGAAAAGGCCGTGTTGCAGGCGTCCATTTCCGAGCGCAATCTTTTCGGCTCCGGCAACAACGCGACCCTGTCGTTCGACACCAGCAGATCCGGACGCACGTTCGCGCTGTCCTTCACCGATCCGTACTTTACCGTCGATGGCCTGAGCGTGGGCTGGGATGCCTACTACCGTACCTACGATCCATCCAGAACCCTGTCGGTGTCGCCCTACAAGATGGTATCGGTTGGTACCGGCCTGCGCATGGGCTATCCGATTGCCGAGGACGACAGCATCAGCTTCGGCCTGGGCGTCGACCGCACCAAAATCACGACTTACGACGATAGTACGGATCAATACAAGCGCTTCTGCCAGGATTTCGGTTGCAGCAATTCCAACGGGGTCGGCGATGTCAGCGTGAGCAGCATGCTGTTGAGTGCGGGATGGGGGCGCGATAGCCGCAACAGCTTCCTTTATCCGACCAAGGGCACTTACCAGCGCATTTACGGCGAAATCGCCACGGCTCCGGGTGAACTGCGCTATAGCAAGGTAACTTACCAGTTCCAGCACTGGATTCCGCTGGGAACCCTGCATGCAGTGATGTTCAATACCGAATGGGGCTGGGCCAATGGCTATGGCGGCAAACCCGTGCCGTTCTACAAGAACTTCTATATCGGCGGCATCGGCTCGGTGCGCGGCTATGAATCAAGCTCGTTGGGGCCGCGGGACGAAAACGACGACGCCATCGGCGGTACGCGCAAGTTCGTCGCCAATCTCGAACTATTCTTCCCGATGCCGGGGTCGGGGCGCGACCGCTCGTTCCGGTTCTCGACTTTCGTCGATGCCGGCTACGTTTGGGGCAAGGATCCAGTGACACGCGAACAGCAGCGCATCAAGGCCAGCGATTTACGGTACAGTGCCGGCTTGGCGTTGACGTGGAACGCCCCGATTGGCCCGCTCAAGTTCAGTCTCGGCTACCCACTGAGGAAGAAAGAGGGCGACAAAACCCGGCCCTTCGATTTCGTCATGGGGGCCACGTTCTGAACGTGCGCCACATTGGTTCAAACGTCTTTTTGGAGACATGTGTGAAAGTTCGTACCTTCTCCTTTTTTGCTTTGGTCTTGATGGGTGCCGCCCAGGTGGCGTCCGCCGATGCGAAAATCGGTTTCGTCAATTCCGAGCGGGTGATGCGCGAAGCCACCCCGGCGGTGCGCGCCCAGCAGCGTATCGAAAAAGACTTCGCCAAGCGTGACCAGGACTTGCAGCGTATGTCCAAGGAACTGGAAGCCCTCCAGAAGGATCTGGAAAACGGCAACCCGAAGCTCTCCGAAGCGGATCGCCGCAACAAGGAGCGCTCCTTCAATGACCTTGGCCGCGAGTTCGAGCGCAAGAAACGCGAGTTTCGGGAAGACCTGAACCAACGCCGCAACGAGGAACTCGCATCGGTACTCGAAAAAGCCAATCGCGCCATCAAGCAGATTGCCGAAAGCGAACAGTACGACGTCATCATTCAGGATTCGGTTTACGCCAATCCGCGCATTGACATCACGGACAAGGTAGTCAAGGCCTTGTCCGACGCCAAGTAAGGTTGCCAATAGACAATGCTGCGAATCGACGAGCTGGTGGCCCAACTCGGGGGAGAACTGGACGGTGACGGCAGTGTTCGGTTGCGCAGGGTGGCGACGCTCGAACAGGCAGGTGAGGGCGATCTGGCGTTTCTTGCCAACGCGAAATACCTTGGGCAGCTAAAAACCAGCCGCGCTGCGGCTTTCATCGTGAGTTCCGCACATCGAGATGTGGTTGCGGATCGCCCGCGTATCGTCACGGGCGATCCCTATCTCTATTTCGCGCGTGCTTCCCGCTTTTTCAATCCCGCGCCGCCGATCGTCCCTGGCGTGCATTCGCTCGCCTCGGTGCGTTGCGCGGTGCCGCCCTCGGCGGCGATCGACGCTGGCGCGGTGGTGGAGGAGGGCGCGCTTATCGGCGAAGGCGTCTCGATCGGCGCGAACTGCTATGTCGGGCGCAGCGCGCGCATCGGACACGGCACGCGGCTGGCGCCGAACGTCACCGTTTATGCGGAATGCGTTCTCGGAGCAAACTGCATCGTCCATTCCGGGGCGGTCATCGGCTCCGACGGTTTCGGCTTCGCCCGTGAGCCGTCCGGCGCGTGGGTCAAGATACCGCAGGTCGGCAAGGTGGTGATCGGCGACGACGTCGAGATCGGTTCCAACACCTCCATCGACCGTGGCGTCCTCGACGACACCGTGATCGGCAACGGCGTCAAGCTCGACAACCAGATACAAATCGCCCACAACGTCCACATCGGCGAACATACCGCGATGGCCGGCAGTTCCGGCGTCGCCGGCAGCGCCAGGATCGGGGCGCGCTGCGTCATCGGCGGTCAGGTTGGCATCGTCGGACACGTTTCCATTGCCGACGACGTGATGATTTCCGGTTGCACCCTGATCTCCAAGCCGATCCGGAAGCGGGGAGTCTACACCGGTGGCCTGCCGCAACAGACGCACGCGGAGTGGGTGAAAAATTTCTCACATCTGCGCCATCTCGACGCGCTCGCCAATAAAATACGCCTTCTCGAACAACGCTTGGAAAGGCAAGAAGCCAGGATAAATCCTTCACCATCATGCTCATGAACATTGACGAAATTCGCCGCTATCTGCCGCATCGCTATCCCTTCCTGCTGGTCGACCGGGTACTGGAAATACAGGACGGTCGCATTCTTGCGCTCAAGAATGTGACAATGAACGAGCCGTTTTTTCCCGGCCACTTTCCGCACCATCCGGTGATGCCGGGCGTACTCATCATCGAAGCCATGGCCCAGGTCGCGGCGCTGTTGTCGTGCAAGACCGAAGATGTCATTCCCACCGAGGATTCGGTGGTTCTCTTTGCCGGCATCGACAACGCCCGCTTCAAGCGCCAAGTGGTGCCCGGCGACCAGTTGCTGTTTGAAGTCGAACTCCTGCAAAGCAAGCGTGGCATCTACAAATACAAGGGCATTGCCCGCGTCGACGATGCGATCGCCGTCGAGGCCGAACTGATGTGTGCGCTCAGGATCAAGCCATGATTCATCCGACCGCCATCGTTCACGCCAACGCACGGATCGGCGATGACGTTGAGATCGGCCCTTACTCGATCATCGGCGAGCACGTCGAAGTCGGCAATGGCACCCGGATCGGGCCGCACGTCGTGATCGACGGTCATACCCGTATCGGGCGTGACAACCGGATTTTCCAGTTCTGTTCGCTTGGCGGAGAGCCTCAGGACAAAAAATACGCCGGCGAACCCACCCGGCTCGAAATCGGTGACCGCAACACGATCCGGGAGTCCTGCACCTTCAGCACGGGCACGATCCAGGACGGCGGCGCGACCCGTATCGGTAATGACAACTGGATCATGGCCTACGCGCACATCGCGCACGACTGCCAGGTCGGCAGTCATACCATTTTCGCCAACAACGCCTCGCTTGCTGGCCACGTTCATGTGGGCGACTGGGCGATCCTGAGCGGTTTTTCCGGCGTTCACCAGTTCGTTCGCGTCGGTGAGCACAGCTTTTGCAGCGCCAATGCCCTGTTGCTCCAGGATTTACCCCCCTACGTCACCGCAGCCGGACAACCGGCCTCGCCGCACGGCATCAACAGCGAGGGATTGCGCCGCCGCGGTTTTACGCCCGAAGCGATAAGCGCAATCAAAAAGGCTTACCGCACCCTTTATCGCAGCGGTCTTTCGCTTGCGGAAGCACGCGAGAAAATCGACGCCATCGCCGCCGAACACTCCGAAATCCGGCTTTTTGCCGACTTCATCGGCGTTTCGGGGCGCGGCCTGGTACGCTGACATGACAACCTCAATCGCCATGGTAGCCGGCGAAGCGTCCGGCGATTTACTGGCCTCTCACCTGATCCGCGCCATTCGCGCCCATCTTCCCGATGCGCGTTTCTATGGCATCGGCGGCCCGAAAATGCAGGCCGAAGGATTCGAGGCACTATGGCCCTCGGAATTGCTCGCGGTCAACGGCTATGCGGATGCGCTCGGGCGTCTTCGCTCCCTGTCCGGCATCCGCCGCAAGCTGTTGCGGGACATCCGTAAAACCCGGCCAGCCGCCTTTATCGGCGTCGATGCGCCCGACTTCAACCTGTGGCTGGAAACGAAGATCAAGGCGGAAGATATTCCGGCCATCCACTTCGTCAGTCCGTCGATCTGGGCCTGGCGCGGCAAACGGGTCAAGACCATCGCACGCGCCGTGACGCACATGCTGTGCCTGTTCCCGTTCGAGATGCCGATCTACGAACGTGCGGGCATTCCGGCGACCTACGTCGGCCATCCGCTCGCCGACGTTCTTCCCATGGAACCCAAGCGTCTTGCCGCCCGCGAGCGTCTGGAAATTCCGCCCGACGCCACCGTAGTGGCGCTGTTGCCGGGCAGCCGTCAGTCTGAAGTCGAAAACCTGGCCGATAGCTTCATCTCCGCAGCGGAAGTGCTTGTCCGCCGGCGGCCCGATACCACCTTTCTCGTACCGCTGGCGACGCGTGAGACGCGCGAGATTTTCACCGAGCACCTGAGCCGGCGGGATTCCGCAGAGGAACTGCCCTTGCGCCTGCTTTTTGGTCACGCGGTCGACGCCATGACCGCCGCCGATGCGGTGCTGGTAGCCAGCGGCACCGCCTGCCTCGAAGCGGCGCTTCTCAAGCGACCGATGGTCATCTGCTATCGCATGGGCAAATGGCAGTTTCGCCTGGTGAAGCGCATGGCCTACCTGCCGTGGGTCGGATTGCCCAACATCCTGCTCAACGAGCTTGTCGTACCTGAACTGCTCCAGGATGACGCGACTCCCGAAGCGTTGGCCGAGGCGCTTGACCGCTGGCTGGGCGACGCCGACGCCTGCGCAGCGCTGGCCGACCGTTTCACCGCGCTGCACATGGAACTGCGCAGGGGCACGGCAGAACGGGCGGCCAACGTCATCCTGCCTTACCTGCGCGACAACGCCGACGAAACCGGATCGTCCAAAACCGGGAATGGCTGACGGGCGAATCTGCGGGGTCGACGAAGCCGGTCGAGGCCCCTTGTGCGGGCCGGTGATGGCTGCTGCGGTCATCCTCGATCCGGCGCGGCCCATTCCGGGGCTGGCCGATTCCAAAAAACTCACCGCGCGTGCCCGTGAGCGCTTGGCGGTATTGATCCGGGAGCGCGCCCTGGCCTGGAGCGTCGCCGAAGCTTCGGTGGAAGAAATCGACCGCCTCAACATCCTGCACGCCAGCCTGCTGGCGATGCGGCGCGCCGTCATCGCCCTGGCGATCGCGCCCGATGAAGTGCGGGTCGACGGCAACCGCTGCCCCGATCTCGCCCTGCCGGTGCGCGCCATCGTCGGCGGCGACGCCCTGGAACCGGCAATCTCGGCGGCTTCCATCCTCGCCAAAACCGCGCGCGACACGTACATGCTTGAGCTGGATCGCCTTCATCCCCAATTTGGCCTCGCCCGCCACAAAGGTTATCCAACCGCAGCTCATCTCGCCGCCATCCGGGAGCACGGTGTAGCGGATTTCTATCGCAAAAGTTTCGCCCCCGTACGCCATGTCCTCGCCAATCTGCCCTTGTGGCCGCAAGAGAACACAGCCTGACACATGAGGAAAGGATGCCCATGAGTTTTCAGCATCTGGCGCTTTTCCTGCACCTTACGGGCGTCGTGCTCTGGGTTGGCGGCATGGTTTTCATCCGCGTCTGCCTGGTGTCTCCTGCGCTCACCGTCGCGCAATGGGCGGAAGCGCTGGAGAATTTCTTTTCCCTCTCCTGGACGGCAATCGCCCTCATCGTCATCTCGGGCGGCTTCATGCTGATCGCGGTGGGCTACGCACAGGCGCCATGGGGCTGGCTGATGATGACCTTTCTCGGCACGGTCATGATTGCGGTCTTCGCTTCGGCCTGGCTTGGCCCCTGGGTAGATCTGCACGCAGCCCTGACGAAAGGCGGACTGGCGCAGGCACGGGCGCGGGCGGCGATGCAGCGCATCAACAGGCGTCTGGACATCGTGCTCGTGCTCGCCACACTGACGGCGGTAATGGCGACGTTCGGTCTGGCCCTGTAGCGATGGCGACCCGTTTTACTGTCCTTGCCTCGCGCAACAATCCCCGCCTCAAGTTGCTGGCAGCGCTTGCCGACAGTGCGCACGCGCGGCGCGAGCACGGACAGACGCTTCTCGACGGCGTTCACCTGCTCGATTGCGCGCTTGCCGCCAAAGTGCCCTTGCTGGAAGTCTGCGTTTCGGAAAGTGGACGTAGCCGCGCCGAGATTGCCACCTTGCTTGCCCGTCTGCCTGAAAAACAGGTTCCGGTTTGTGTGCCTGACGCGCTTTTCGCGCACATCAGCCCGGTCGACACGCCCACGGGTATCCTGGCGAGCATCGTGCTGCCGGTATCTGTTCAACCCCAGGCAAACGAGCCATCGGTGGTCGTGCTCGACGCCATTCAAGATCCCGGCAATCTCGGCGCCATCCTGCGTACCGCCGCTGCGGCCGGAATCGAGGCAGTCTGGCTCCTGCCAGGCTGCGCTCAGGCGTGGTCGCCTAAAGTGCTACGCGCCGGGATGGGGGCGCATTTCCGCTTGCGCATCAGCGAACAGGCCGATGCCCTTGCGGGCCTTGGCGGCTACGGCGGCAAGGTTGTGGCGACGGGCGTGGGCGTCACCGCCCTGACGCTTTTCGACGCTGACCTGCGCGGCCCGCTGGCGTGGCTTTTCGGCGCAGAAGGGCAGGGGGTATCGCCAACATTACTGGCGCGCGCCGACGAAATCGTCACCATCCCGATGGCTGCGGGCATCGAATCGCTCAACGTCGGCGCGGCGGCGGCAGTATGCCTGTTCGAGCAGTTGCGCCAGTGCCGCTGGCCAGATCGACGCGGCAATGGCGAAACGTAACCCAAGTACGGCGGACATCGGGCAGGATCGGCGCGAAAGTGCGCGCACGCCCGATGACGACCCTTCGTGTAAGATGATGATGTTTAAATGGAGGTGCGTAATTCTCACGCACGAATGACACACATGATGGACGAAACGCTTATGGTGCCCGGGACGGGAATCGAACCCGTAATCCATGCGGCGGCAGATTTTAAGTCTGCTGTGTATACCAGTTCCACCACCCGGGCAGGCGGCGGATTGTCGCACAGCAAACGCGTTTTCGGGAACGTGCCGTGAAGACGAGCGAGGCCCGCAAACTGCTCGGGGTCGGCTCTGATGCGTCTCCCGCGACGATCAAGAAGGCTTTTCGCCATCTGGCGATGTTCTGGCATCCAGATCGCAATCCCGCGCCCGAAGCGGGCGAGTTCTTCGCCCGGCTTTCCACGGCCTGCGATCATCTGCTGGAGATGGCTCCGGCCCCGGCCCATGGCGCGGGCAAGGCCGCTTCCCGTGGAGAAGATCGCCGCCAGGACATCGACCTTGACATTGAGCGGCTGTGCCTCGGCGGCGAAGCCGAAGCGGTCATCGAATCCCGCACCGAATGCACGGAGTGCGCGGGCACGGGGTATTTCGAGTCCGAACACAGCCAACTGTGCGCCGGCTGCCAGGGCAGTGGCCGTGTACGTGTGGGCAAGGGCCTTTTTCGCTGCGAGGATTGCGACGGGCGCGGTTACACCCGGCGCGCCCGCTGCCTGCAATGCAAGGGCACGGGCGAACGGGTGAGCCGCCGTACCCTGACCGTCACCGTCCCCATGGGTGTGCTGCCGGGCGACGAACTGCGGCTCGAAGG
>JAITQD010000030.1 GCA_031289095.1 Azoarcus sp. | reverse complement strand
CAAAATTTGACAGCCGTCACGCCCGGTTGTCGCATCCGGACACGCGGGCGTGATATTCGCCGATCCCCGCCCGTGCCGGAAGTCACGCCAACTCATCGTCCCAGGCCTGGCACGCCCTTTGCTGTGTCCCGTTCAATGGCGAACCCGCCATGTCCCACAGGAGAAGCAGTAATGAAAAAGATACAACAAGGCTTTACCCTGATTGAGCTGATGATCGTCGTCGCCATCGTCGGCATCCTCGCCGCCGTCGCGCTGCCCGCTTATTCCGACTACACCAAGCGCGCTCACGTTTCGGAAGGCCTGAGCCTGGCCGAAGGCGCCAAGACCGCCATCACGGAATTCTATTCCGACCGGAATACATGGCCGACGGACAATGCTGAGGCAGGACTGGCGGGCCCCACCGACATCTCGGGCAACGCCGTTACCTCAGTGACGGTCGCTGGCAACGCGATCACCGTCCAGTTCAACGCCATGGTCAATAGCCAGACACTTATTTTGGAGGGAACCGCCAATGATGGTTCCTTCACATGGACGTGCAACACTGGCACCGTCGAAAACAGATGGCGCCCCGCCCGCTGCCGCTAATACCCTGGCGACATTGTGGACAACGCCCCTGCGAAGGGGCGTTTTTGTTTTCCGGGGCGTTTTCTTCCCGCCACCGCATGAAGCATGAACAATGTCACCGGCTTCCGAATGAACGGCTTTCCGGCAGCGCCCGCCCGGCTTAAAGTTTTTCCGTCCGCCGCCGAAGTGTATTCATGCCGACATCCTCCCGACCGACGCCGATGAATTCCCTGTTCCGCACTTTCTTCCCGCTGGCCGTCATGCTGGCCGCCATGGCTGCGCAAGCGGGCGACTGGGAAAAAGTGGTCGGCGACCATGGCCGCATGGTCGAAATCGACCCCGGCGGCATCTTCAGTTCCGACCATGACACCAAGGTGTCGTGGGGGCGCTTGGTGCTGAGTTCCGACGAGGCGGCGAGGGCCGGGTATCGCACCATCAAGGCGCTCAACCGTTACGACTGCCTCAATCGCAGCTTTTTGACCATCAAGCGGGTTTACCTCGACGACGCCAGCAACGTGGTGCGCGAAGAAACCATCCCGGATCAGACGCCGGTGCTGGTGCGGCGCAATTCGGTGGATGAACGTTTGTGGCGCAAGGTGTGCGGCCTGAGCGGCCCGGACAGTCCGGCCACGAAAAGCAACGGGGAAAACCGGGCGGGCAGGATAGACCAGATTGCCGCCGCCGCCGGACGCGCCGCGAAAGCGGCCAGTACGCCCGAGGCTTCCGGCGGTCAGCCCGCCGCTTCGCCCGCCCTGTCCGACGCGAACCTTGACGCCAGGGTAAAAGCCGCGCCCCCCAAGGCCATGCCAATTCCCGCCAGCATGGCCGCCGTGGATGCCGCGCCGGAAAAAGCCGCCATTACCGAAGCTGCCGCGCAGCCCGCATCGCCTCCACTGGTTTCTCCCGCCCGCTTCGAGGCCACGCCCGCCGCCGCGCCAATGTCGCCACCCCCCGTCATGACGCTTGCGGCGCGGGCAAAAACGGTTCACCCCGCCGAGGCAAACGTCAGCTCAGGGCCGGAACCGCTCACGCTGCCCCCCCGTCCGGCGCGGCGCGGCGCGGCGGAACACCTGCCCATGGCGATCGGCGGCGACGGCTGGAATTATTCCGGCGCGGGTGCGCCCGAGTTCTGGGGGCAATTGCGCCCGGAATGGAAAATATGCGGCGAAGGCGCTCGCCAGTCGCCGATTGATTTTGCCGCCAGCGCGCCGGTGGCGGTCGACCTTGAACCGGTACGGTTCGATTACCGCCCTTCGCGCTTTCGCATCACCAACGCCGAGCAGCAATTGCGGGTCAAGGTCGACGACAGCATGGGCATGGAAGTGCGCGGGCAACGTTATGCGCTGGCGGGTTTCGTTCTGCATCGTCCCGGCGAGACGCGCATCGACGGCAAAGCCGCCGATATGGAGGCGCAGTTCATCCACCGCGACGGCGAGGGGCGGGTGGCGGTGCTGGCCGTACAACTGACGCGCGGCGACAAGCCCAACGCCCTGTTGCAAGCCCTGCTCAACAACCTGCCGCTGGAAAAGGGCAGCAGCTACATGCCCGAAGTCACAATAGACTTGGGCGCATTCCTACCCGCCAGTCCGGCGCATTTCCTGTATATGGGTTCGCTCACCGCGCCGCCCTGCACAGAAGGCGTGTTGTGGGTAGTGATGAAGGAGGCGGTCACGCTCTCGGACGAGCAGTTCGGTATTTTTTCCCGCCTGCACGCCAATAACGCCCGCCCGCCGCAAGCGGTCAATGCACGGCTGGTGCTGGAGTCGCGGTAACGACGGTCAGTAAAAGCAGAAGCGCTCCGTCACGTCGTTGGCATCCCAAAGAGAGGCGTGCTCGGCCAAGTACTCAAAAAGCGCCTTCACGTCCTCGATGGCGCCCGACCGCCAGTCGATTTTATACGCCATTACGCAATTCCTGATAGCGGGCCTGTAATTGCTGCCGAAGCTGGTCAGTGGTCATACCGGGACGCTTGTCGGCGCGGACTGCGGCGACCTTCGCCCGAACCCAGTCGTCGTACTCGGCCTGGGCCAACTCCTCATTGGCGAGATGCTGCAACAGTTCGGCCTGCGACGGGCTGCCGTGAGGCAGGAGACGCGGCAGATTCTCGGCCAGTTCGCGCAGGAAATTAGCGTTTTCGTAGTGAGTTACGGTACTCATGGAAAGCTCCTTACAAAGTCATCATGTCCTGGGCGAACAGCCAGGCAATTGCTCATTTGAACGTTGAACGCCCTGCCCCTTTCCACTACCACAATTTCCCAGCCCGTCAACAGGAAATGCGCCGGACTTGTTGGCAGTAACCGGCTCAGTGTAAATCCAGCCAGTGCAGGCGCGGCGAGCCGTCATGCGCAGCGGTCGAAATCTTCTTCCCCGCTATTCCGCCGCGCGTTTCTGAACGCGACCGAGAGCATCAGTTTGATGCGGTTCAACTGGTTGACTTCCGATGCGCCGGGGTCGTAGTCGATGGCGGTGATGTTGATGTCCGGGTAGTGATCCTTCAGCGCCTTGATGACGCCCTTGCCGGTGATGTGGTTGGGCATGCAGGCGAAGGGCTGCATGCACACGATGTTGGGCGCGCCCTGTTCGATGAGTTCGACCATTTCGGCGGTCAGGAACCAGCCTTCTCCGGTCTGGTTGCCGCGCGACAGGAAGGGGGACGCGCCGTAGGCAAGCCGGTCGATGGTGGGGGGCGGTGCAAAGCGGTCGCTGGCGGCCAGCGCCTTGCGCATGTCGCGGCGGTAGTAGTCCATCGCCTTGATGGCGGCGTTGCCCGCCAGCGCGGCAAACTTGCTGCGCGAAAGATAGCGGTGGTTGAAGTCGTAGTCGTAGGCGCAGTAGAGCAGGAAGTCCATGAGGCCCGGCATGACGGCTTCGCCGCCTTCGCGCTCGATGATGCGCACGATGTCGTTGTTGGCACCGGGGTTGAACTTGACGAGGATTTCGCCCACCAGCCCGACTCGCGGTTTTACCGCGCCGGTCAGCGGCAGGGCGTCGAAGTCCCGCACGATGTCGTGGACGTTTTTCCGGAAACGCCGGAAGCTCCCCTCGAACACGGCTTCTTTGCAGCGCGCAATCCAGGTCTGGTAGAGGGCGTCGGTTACACCCGCTTCCTTTTCATAGGGACGGGTGCGGAAAAGCGTCTGCATCAGCAGGTCGCCATACACCACGCACATCATGATGCGGTGCAGGAGCGGCAGGCTCAGTTTGAATCCGTCGCTCTTTTCCATGCCGATGGCGTTGAGCGAAATAATGGGTATGTCGGGAAAACCGCTGTCCTTGAGGGCTTTTCGCAGGTAGCCGATGTAGTTGGTGGCGCGGCAGCCGCCGCCGGTCTGCGAGATCATCACCGCCGTGTGGGCCGGATCGTGCTCACCCGATTTCAGCGCATCGACGATTTGCCCGACGACGATGATCGACGGGAAGCAGGCGTCGTTGTTGACGAAGCGCAAGCCCTGGTCGATGGCCCCCGGGGAGACGTTCTCCAGCACTTTCAGGCGATAGCCGCAGGCGCTGAACGCAGATTCAAGGAACTGGAAGTGCATCGGCGACATCTGCGGCGCAAGGATGGTGTAGCCGGCGCGCATTTCCCTGGTGAAAGGCACGCGCCTGGCTTGCTGCGGCGGGTGGAAGTGGATGACTTGCGCGCTGGGCCGGTTGCCCCGCTCCAGCAGCGCCGCCTTGAGCGAGCGGATGCGGATGCGCGCCGCCCCGAGGTTGCCGCCTTCGTCAATTTTGAGGCTGGTGTAGATTTTGCCGCGCTGCGCGAGGATTTCCTGCACCTGGTCGGCCACGATGGAATCCAGCCCGCAGCCGAAGGAGTTCATCTGGATCACGTCCAGGGAAAGATCCTGCGCGGCGAGCGCGGCGGCGCGGTACAGGCGACCATGGTAGGTCCATTGGTCGACTACGCCCAGCGGCGAGCCGAGTTTGCCCAGATGCGCGACAGAATCTTCGGTCAGCACCGCCATGCCGAGCGAGGTGACGATTTGCGGGATGCCGTGGTGGATTTCCGGGTCGATGTGATAGGGCCGCCCGGCCAGAATGATGCCGTGCTTGCCGGTTTCCTTCAGGTAATCGAGCACCGCTTCGCCCTGGCGCGCAACATCGGCCTTCATGCGCTTTTGCTCGGCCCAGCCCTGAGCCAGGGCGCGGCGAACGTCACCCGATGCGATGTCCGGAAAAACACGCATCAGTTGCTTGGCGAGCTTTTTTTCGTCTTCCAGCGACAGGAAGGGCTGAATCATGACGACATCGTTTTCTTTCAGGTAGTCGATGTTGTTGCGAATCAGTTCCGGGTAGGAGGTCACAACCGGGCAGTTGTAGTGGTTGTCGCTGTCGTCGAATTCCTTTTGCTCGAAAGGAATGCAGGGATAGAAAATCTTTTTGACCCCCTGGTTGACGAGATCGACGATGTGCCCGTGCACGAGTTTGGCCGGATAGCACACGGTGTCCGACGGCAGGGTGTCCAGCCCCTGTTCCAGCAGGGCGCGCGAGGAGGGCGACGACAGGCGCACTTCAAACCCCAGTCCGGTGAAGAAGGTGAACCAGAGCGGGTAGTTTTCAAAGATGTTGAGCGCGCGCGGGATGCCGATGATGCCGCGCGGCGCATCGGTTTTGGGGGTGTAGGCGAAAACGCGTTCGTATTTCCAGGTGTAGAGATCGGGCAGTCCGTTTGTTGTTTTCTGCTTGCCCAGCCCACGTTCGCAGCGGTTGCCGGAAATGAACTTGCGCCCGTCCGAGAAGCGGTTGACGGTCATGGCGCAGGTGTTGGTGCAGAGGCCGCAGCGCACCATCGCGTTTTTGACGGCAAAACCCGACAGGGCTTCGGCGGACAGCATCGAACTCACGTCCTTGCCTTGCCAGCGTTCCCTGGCGATCAGCGCCGAACCGAATGCGCCCATCAGTCCGGCGATGTCGGGCCGCACCGCCTCGCGCCCGGAAATCAGCTCGAAGGCGCGCAGCACCGAATCGTTGCAGAAGGTGCCGCCCTGCACGATGATCTTTTGCCCGAGGTCTTCCGGGCTTTTAATTTTGATGACCTTGATGAGGGCGTTTTTGATGACGGCATAGGAAAGCCCCGCCGAAATGTCGCCCACCGATGCGCCTTCTTTTTGCGCCTGCTTGACGCTGGAATTCATGAACACGGTGCAGCGCGATCCGAGATCGGACGGCGCGCGCGAGGCCAGCGCTTCGCGGGCGAAATCGGCAACCGGCATCTGTACCGACTGCGCAAAGGTTTCGATGAAGGAGCCGCAACCCGACGAACAGGCTTCGTTGAGCAGGATGTTGTCGATTACGCCATCCTTGATCCGCAGGCACTTCATGTCCTGACCACCGATGTCGAGAATGAAATCGACACCGGGCAGGAAGTATTCCGCCGCCTTGTAATGCGCAATGGTTTCCACTTCGGAGTGGTCGAGCTTGAAGGCTTCGCGGATAAGGGCCTCGCCGTAGCCCGTGACCGACGAGGCGGCGATGTGCGCCCCGTCCGGCAGGCGGGCGTAAATGTCCGCGAGGATGCCGCCAACGATTCTGACCGGGTTGCCTTCGTTGCTGCCGTAGTGGGTGTAGAGCAGTTCGCCGTTTTCGCCGATGAGCACCGCCTTGGTGGTGGTGGAGCCGCCGTCGATGCCAAGAAAGAGCGGCCCGCAGTGGCTGGCGAGATCGCCGCGCTTGGCCCGCGCCTCGTCGTGCCGCGCCTGAAAGGCTTGGCGCTCCGCGTCGTCCAGAAAGAACGGACGCAGGGTGCTCGTGCTTTTTTCGGCCACGGCGGCGAGTTTTTCAAACGCTTCCAGCACTTCGGCAAACGGCTGCGCGCGCCGGGCGCTGCCATGCAGGGCCGCACCGATAGCGACGAAAAGTTCGCTGTCCTCGGTCGCCACCTGGTGTTCGGGCGTGACGGCAAGTGTTTCGATGAAGCGTTTTTTGAGTTCCGGCAGAAAATTGAGCGGCCCGCCCAAAAAGGCGATGCTGCCGCGAATTTTGCGTCCGCACGCCAGACCGCTGATCGTCTGATGCGCCACCGCCTGCAACACCGACAGCGCAATGTCTTCGCGCGCCACGCCCTCGTTGAGCAGGGGTTGCACGTCGCTCTTGGCGAACACGCCGCAACGCGCGGCGATGGGGTAAAGGTTCTTCGCCCGACTCGCCAGATCGTTCAGACCCGGCGCATCGGTTTTGAGCAACACCGCCATCTGGTCGATGAACGCGCCCGTGCCCCCGGCGCAGGAACCGTTCATGCGTTGTTCGACGCCATTGGTGAAGAAGGTGATCTTGGCGTCCTCGCCGCCCAGTTCGATCGCCACGTCCGTCTGCGGCGCGCGCACCTCGATGGCCTTGGTGCAGGAGATGACTTCCTGCACGAACGGTATGCCGAGTGCTTCGGCCACGCCTACACCGCCGGAGCCGGTCAGCACCACGGCGACCCCGGAGGCCGGCGCGAGCAGGCCGCTCGCGGCCAGTTCGCCAAGGCAGCGCGCCGCCGTGGCGCGCACCTCCGAAAAATGCCGGGTGTAGACCTTGAATGCCAGATCCCCCTGCCCATCCAGCGCAACCACCTTGACGGTCGTTGAACCGATGTCCATGCCGATGCGATATATATTCTTGTTCATCGTAAAACTGCTCTGATCTGAAACCCCGCCCCGCAAAAAGGCGCGAAAGCCGAAACCCCGCCCTGAAGACCGGGTTTCGGCCCGTAGCAGCCCGTGAGGGAAAAGAAGCCCCTCCAGGTTCGTTTCGAGCGGCAGGCGCGAAGACTGCCGCTCATTTTTTGTTGTCCGCCTTGCGCAAGCTCCCTCCGCAGCATCGTGCCCGCGTTGGGATGATTCTACCGGATGGCGCGAATTTCGGCGGTTCCGCTTAACCCCCCCATGCAGCAAGAAACAACGCCCACGCAGGAACAGATCGACGCCAAGCTGGAACCCTGACCGAGCATAGCGAGCTGATCCAGGCCATCATGAACGATCTGAAACCGGCAGTCTCCTGGGGTTCCAAGCCGGAACCGCCTAAATTTTGTTCGCCATCAGTACAAGATCGGCTTGACGGCGAAGGCGGCATCGCATACCTTCGCTGAAATCTTGACGGGTGCGCGTTTCACACCCAATCCGGCAAACCAGAGCGGCGCGCGGAACAGCCAGCCCGCCTGCTCCCCGGACACCCCGTTTTCTTCCCCTTCGAGCGGTTTTTCGACCTCTCCCTGTGAGACACCCATGAGCGAGCATATCCACTATGTAACCGACGATACTTTCGAGAGCGAAGTATTGCAGTCCGAACTTCCCGTGCTGATCGACTACTGGGCCGATTGGTGCGCTCCCTGCAAGGCGCTCGCCCCCCTTCTTGACAAGCTGGCCGAAGATTATGGTGGCCGGCTCAAAATCGCCAAGATGAACATCGACGAAAACCAACAGACTCCCGCCAGGTTCGGCATTCGCAACATTCCGACCCTGATGATCTTCAAGGGCGGCGATCTCGCCGCCACCAAGGTCGGGCTCCTTCCCAAATCACAACTGACATCCTTCATTGACAGCAATATCTAAACCGGAGACCGCTCCGGCCCGTTCTCGCGGTGCGCAGCGCGCCCGCCGCCGGGGTCCCCGGCACCGCGACGGTAATCCCTCCTATCCTGGCCTCCCTGCCGACGACGATCTCCTCGACGAGTCTTCCGAAGACACGGGTTCCACCACATCGACCGTACCGGCGTTACATCTTTCCGAGCTCAAGGCGCTGCACGTCAGCGAACTGCTGGAGATGGCGGTCGCCAACAACATCGAAGGCGCCAACCGGCTGCGCCGGCAGGAGCTTGTCTTCGCCCTGCTGAAGAACCGCGCCCGCAAGGGCGAGCCGATCTGTGGCTACGGTGCACTGGAAGTCCTGCCCGACGGGTTCGGCTTTCTGCGCTCGCCGGACACCTCCTACCTGGCGGGCACCGACGACATCTACGTTTCGCCCTCGCAAATCCGCCGCTTCAACCTGCGCACCGGCGACAACATCGAAGGCGAGATTCGCACCCCGAAGGACGGCGAGCGTTACCTTGCGCTCACCAAGTTCGACAAGATCAACGGTCGACCGCCGGAAGAGTGCAAAAACAAGATTCTGTTCGAGAATCTCACCCCGCTGCATCCCGACGAATGCCTGCGCCTTGAACGCGACATCCGGGGCGAGGAAAACGTCACCAGCCGCATCATCGACATGATCGCGCCCATCGGCAAAGGGCAGCGCGGCCTGATCGTCTCCCCGCCCAAGAGCGGCAAGACCGTGATGCTGCAACACATCGCGCACGCGATCACCGCCAATCATCCCGACGTCGAACTCATCGTGCTGCTGATCGACGAGCGTCCGGAAGAAGTCACCGAGATGCAGCGTTCGGTGAAGGGTGAAGTCGTGGCCTCCACCTTCGACGAACCGCCGTTGCGCCACACGCAAGTGGCAGAAATGGTGATCGAGAAAGCCAAGCGCCTGACCGAGCACAAAAAGGATGTCGTCATCCTGCTCGACTCGCTCACCCGGCTGGCGCGCGCCTACAACACCGTGGTGCCGGCCTCCGGCAAGGTGCTCACCGGCGGCGTGGATGCCAACGCCCTGCAAAAGCCCAAGCGCTTCTTCGGTGCGGCGCGCAACCTTGAAGAAGGCGGCTCGCTCACCATCCTCGCCACCACGCTGATCGACACCGGCAGCCGCATGGACGACGTCATCTACGAGGAATTCAAGGGCACCGGCAACATGGAGCTTCACCTCGATCGTCGCCTGTCGGAAAAGCGGGTCTACCCGGCCATCAACGTCAACCGCTCCGGCACCCGCCGCGAAGAACTGCTGATGAAGCAGGACATCCTGCAAAAAGTGTGGATCTTGCGCAAGCTCCTCTACGGCATGGACGAAATCGACGCGATGGAATTCCTGCTCGACAAGGTCAGGGCCACCAAGAGCAACGCAGAGTTCTTCGACGCCATGCGCTCGGGACGCTGAAGAAAGTCCCACCTTGCGAAAAAGCCGCCCTTGGGCGGCTTTTTCGTTTGCCGGACGACGCCACCGCGCCCCACCTCGGACACGATGCGAACTTTCAGTTTGTTGCAGCGGGATACGAGCCCAACACCTTGACGAAGCCCGCGCGCTCACCGAGTTCCGCGAGCGCGGCGGCCACCGGCGCATCGTTCCGATGACCGAGGACGTCGATGTAAAACACGTATTCCCACATGCCGCCGGGCGCGGGGCGCGATTGCAGGCGCGACATGTCGACGCCGTGGCGGGAAAACGGTTCGAGCAGCGCATGCACCGCGCCGGGGCGGTTGGGCGCAGAACACACGAGCGAGGTTTTATCCTGCCCCGAGGGGCCGGCTTCGTGGCGCGCAATGATGAGGAAGCGCGTGGCATTGCTGGCGTTGTCCTCGATGTTCGAGGCCAATTTGGCAAGCCCGTAAAGCACCGCCGCCGCCTCGCCCGCAATGGCGCAGGATTCGGGATCTTCCGCCGCCATGCGCGCGGCTTCGGCGTTGCTCGCCACCGGCACGCGCGGCAGCGTCGCCAGGTTGCGATTGAGCCATTCGTGGCACTGGGCGAGCGATTGCGCGTGCGAATAAAGCCGCCGCGCCGCGCCGATGTCGCGGGCGTTCGAGAGCAGGTGGTGGTGAATGCGCAACTGCACTTCGCCGCAGACGTTGAGCGTATGCGCGAGCAGCAGGTCGAGCGTGCTGCCGACCGCTCCTTCGGTTGAATTTTCTACTGGTACGACGCCGTAATCGGCGTGGCCTGTTTCCACGGCGCGGAACACTTCGTCGATGGAAACCTGGGGCAGAAACGCGGGCGCGGAGCCAAAATGCCTGCGGCTGGCGCTCTCTGAGAATGTCCCCGCCGGGCCAAGATAGGCCACTTTGAGCGGCAGTTCCAGCGCCAGGCAGGCCGACATGACTTCGCGGAAGATTTGCCGCACTGCGCCTTCCGGCAAGGGGCCGGGGTTGAGTCCGGCGATCCGTTGCAGCACTTGCGCTTCGCGCTCCGGGCGATAGGGGTAGCCGGCCTCGCCGTGGCGCGCTTTGATCCTGCCGACATCCTGCGCGCAATGGGCGCGGCGGCTCAGGAGTTCCAGTACCTGACGGTCGAGTTCGTCGATTTCCTGGCGCTTGCCCGCCAGTTCCTGTTGCAGGGTGGGGTTCATATCGCTATATCGCTATTTGCCAATAGCTACTGCCGGGAAGAACACACTGCGGTCGATCCCGGGTCGCACACGGACAGTATTTTCATGACGTCAGGGTTTTGCGCGTACTTGTTCTTGAGCGAGACGGCAAGACTTTGCGCGTCGCCGCAGTATTTATCCAGCGCGCGCAGTATTGCCTGTTCTCTTTCTTCGTTTCCTTCTTCGCCAGCAAAGTGTTCGCAGACTGCGGCGTTTTCGGCAAAACACCGGACGTCGATGGGCAGGGTTTCAAGCGCGCCACCTTCTATTCCAAAGTCGCCCAGGAAAGATTGCCCCGCCGGAAACGCCGCACCTTCCGCGCACAACTCACCCGCCTGTTCCGCGCCGGATTTATCGAGGCCGTCATCACACGCCAGGATGAACAGGGTCGATAGGCACGATGCCAGTGCGAGAAGGCGATTACGCATTCGCGGCGCGAAACTCGTCCATGAACCGCAACAGCGCCTCGACTGCTTCCAGCGGCACGGCGTTGTAGAGCGAGGCGCGGATGCCGCCCACGGACTTGTGGCCCTTGAGGCCGATAAAGCCCGCCGCTTCGGATGCCTGAACGAAGCGCGCCTCCAGTTCCGGCACCGGCAGCCTGAACGGGACGTTCATGATGGAACGGCAGGCCACGTCGACCTCGCTGCGGTAGAAGCCGCCGCTGCCGTCGATGGCTGCGTACAGGCGTCGCGCCTTTTCCCGGTTGACGGCAGCGACCGCCGCCAGGCCGCCGCGCGCCTTCAGCCACTTGAACACCAGCCCGGCGACATAAATGGCGAAGGTCGACGGCGTGTTGAGCATGGAATCGTTGTCGGCCTGGTTGCGGTAGTCGAGGATTGTGGGCGTGCCCGCCGCCGCGCGTCCGAGCAGGTCATCGCGCACAATGACCAGCGTCAGACCCGAGGGTCCGATGTTTTTCTGCGCCCCGGCGCTGATGAGGCCGTAACGGCGCACCGCCAGCGGACGGGACAGGATGTGCGAACTCATGTCGGAGACCAGCGGCACGCCGGGCGCCGCCGCCGAGAGGGCGTCGAACAGGCGCGCTTCGTAGTCTTCGTGCGCTTCCACGCCGTGAATGGTCTCGTTGGTGCAGAGGTGAAAATAGGCGGCGTCCCTGTCGAAGCGCAGTTCGCCCGGCTCGGGCAGGCGCGTGAAATGGCCGTTATCTTCGGTGGAGGCGACGAGCCGCGCCTTGCCAACCTTTGCCGCTTCTTTGTACGCCTTTTGCGACCAGGTGCCGGTGATGAGGTAATCCGCGCTCCGCCCGGCGAGCAGGTTCATCGGCACTTGCGCGAATTGCAGGGTCTGCCCGCCTTGCAGGAACAGCACCCGGTAGTTTTCCGGAATGGCCAGCAGGTCGCGCAGATCGGCTTCCGCCGCCGCAATCACACCGGAAAACGCCTTGCCGCGATGGCTCACTTCCATGATGCTGGCGCCGATGCCGCGCCAGTCGAGCAATTCTTCCCGCGCCTGTTGCAACACTTCAACCGGCAGCGTCGCCGGGCCGGCGCTGAAATTCCACGCCCGCGTCATTGCTCCTCTCCTTCTCCTTCTGCCGCCGGGGGCGTGCCGCCCTCCCCGTCCGCGTCACCCGCCACGGCGTCGACATCGGTTTCGGTTTCGGTTTCAATTTCGATTTCGTCATCGACATCCGATTCCGCCACCTTCTCGATGCCGGCCAGCGCTGCGCCCTCGTCGATGTTGATGAGGGTCACGCCCTGCGTGGAGCGCCCCATTTCGCGGATGCTTTCCACCCTGGTGCGGATCAGCACCCCGGCGGTGGAAATCAGCATCACTTCGTCCTTGGGTTCGACCAGCGCCGCGCCGACAAGCGCGCCGTTGCGCTCGCTGGTCTGGATGGCGATCATGCCCTTGGTGCCGCGCCCGTGGCGGGTGTATTCGGCCACCGGGGTGCGCTTGCCGTAGCCGTTTTCGGTGGCGGTGAGCACCGAGCAGGTTTCATCCTTCGCCACCAGCATGGCAATAACGCGCTGCCCGTCTTCCAGCGACATGCCGCGCACGCCGTGCGCATCGCGTCCCATCGGACGCACGTCGGTTTCGGCGAAACGCACCGCCTTGCCCGCGTCGGAGAACAGCATCACGTCGCAGTTGCCGCCGGTGATCGCCACCCCGATCAGGTGGTCGCCATCATCAAGGTTGACCGCGATGATTCCGGCCTTGCGCGGGTTGGCAAAAGCCGTGAGCGCGGTTTTTTTGACCGTGCCCTCGCCCGTCGCCATGAATACGAAGTGTTCTTCATCGAACGCTTTCACCGGCAGCACAGCAGTGATCTTTTCGCCTTCGACAAGCGGGAAAAGATTGACGATGGGTTTGCCGCGCGAATTGCGCGTGCCCTCGGGCACTTCGTACACCCGCAGCCAGTAGCAGCGACCCCGGTTGGAGAAGCACAACATCGTGTCGTGGGTGTTGGCGACAAAGAGTTGGTCGATGAAATCCTCGTTCTTCATCGCCGTGGCCTGCTTGCCGCGACCGCCGCGCCGCTGGGCGCGATAGTCGGCGAGCGGCTGACGCTTGAAGTAACCCGTGTGCGAGAGCGTCACCACCATGTCTTCGGGCGCGATCAGGTCTTCGAGGTTGATTTCGGCGGTGTTGAGCACCACTTCGGAGCGGCGCGGATCGCCAAACTGGTTTTTCACCGCTGTGAGTTCGGCGACGATGATCGCAGTAATGCGTTCGGGGCGGGCGAGGATGTCGAGCAGGTCGATGATCAGATCCATGACCTCGCGGTATTCGGCGACGATCTTGTCCTGCTCCAGCCCGGTGAGCCGTTGCAGGCGCAGTTCGAGGATCGCCTGCGCCTGCACATCCGAGAGCCGGTACCCCTGCACCGACAGGCCGAAATCGACGGACAGTCCTTCGGGACGAACGCTGTCGGCCATGGCGCGGGCAAGCATTTCTTCCACCAGCACCGAGCGCCAGACGCGCGCCATCAATTCGCGCTTGGCGTCGGGCGGCGTCGGCGCGGCCTTGATCAGCGCAATGATTTCGTCGACGTTGGACAGCGCCACCGCCAGCCCTTCGAGGATATGGCCGCGGTCGCGCGCCTTGCGCAGCTCGAAAATGACGCGCCGGGTAACGACTTCGCGCCGGTGTTCGAGGAAGCACACCAGCAGTTCCTTGAGATTGAGCAGCTTCGGCTTTCCGTCGACCAGCGCCACCATGTTCATGCCGAAGGTGTCCTGCAACTGCGTGTGCTTGAAAAGCTTGTTGAGCACCACCTCGGGCATTTCGCCGCGCTTGAGTTCGATGACCAGGCGCATCCCGGACTTGTCGGATTCGTCCTGGATATGGGCGATGCCTTCGACCCGCTTTTCGTTCACCAGCTCGGCGATTTTCTCTTGCAAGGTCTTTTTATTGACCTGGTAGGGGAGTTCATCGACGATGATCGCCTGCCGGTCGCTGTGGCCGACAGGCTCGAAGTGGGTGCGCGCACGCATGATGACGCGGCCTCGCCCGGTGCGGTAGCCCTCGTGCGCACCGGCAAGGCCGTAGATCAATGCGCCAGTGGGAAAGTCCGGCGCTTTCACAATGGTGATCAGGGTCTCGATGTCGGTACCGGGTTCGGCAAGCAGTTCGAGACAGGCATCGACTACTTCCCCGAGGTTGTGCGGCGGAATGTTGGTCGCCATCCCGACCGCGATCCCCGCCGAACCGTTAATGAGCAGGTTGGGGATGCGCGCCGGCAGAACCAGCGGCTCCTTTTCCGATGCGTCGTAGTTGGGCCCGAAATCCACCGTTTCCTTGTCGATGTCGGTGAGCATCTCGTGGCCGATCCGCGCCATGCGCACTTCGGTGTAACGCATCGCCGCCGCGCTGTCGCCATCGACCGAGCCGAAGTTGCCCTGCCCATCGACCAGCATGTAGCGCAGGGAAAAATCCTGCGCCATGCGAACGATAGTGTCATAGACCGCCGTATCGCCGTGCGGGTGGTACTTACCGATTACGTCGCCGACGATGCGCGCCGATTTTTTGTAAGCGCGGTTCCAGTCGTTGGAAAGCTCGTGCATTGCGAACAACACGCGGCGATGCACGGGCTTGAGGCCATCGCGCGCATCCGGCAGCGCCCGCCCCACGATCACGCTCATCGCGTAGTCGAGGTAAGCGTGGCGCATTTCTTCCTCGATACTGATCGAGAGGGTTTCCTTGGCGAACTGTGTCATGCGCTGAAAGCGGCGGGGAAACCGCGTAAAAGGGAACAAAGCATGTGATTTTAGCACGCCGGGAAGGGCGCAAACCGAAGCCCCGCATCAGATCCCAGGCGGTGCGCCGCCAGCAATCGCATTCATGCCTGCCGCTCAAAACGAACCTTGAAGGGTCAGCAGTCGCCGGATCGACGATCTCGACGCGTTGCGGAAATGGCTGGTCGTATTGGTAGCTCCCGGCGCGTCCCTCGACGGCGCCTTCTCGGCCCATGCGGAGTTTCGTGCGTCCGCAGGCCGGTTCTACGATGAATGAAACGTCACAACCGCCAGACGACGGCCCCGCCCGCTTCGAGGACGGCTTTGTCGTGGCAGGATTTGACGTCGATGAAGATGCCGCCCGATGCGAGTTTTTCCAGCAGGCGCTCAGGCGGCATTTGCCGGTAAGCATCGTGCGCCACTGCGGCCACGATGGCGGCGGCGCGCGGTAGACCGTTCCATTCGCTCAGGACGAGGCCGTATTCGCGTTTGGCTTCCCGCGACTCGGCCAGCGGATCGTGGATATGCACTTTGCACCCAAACCCCTGCAACTCGCGGACGATGTCGACGACCCTGCTGTTGCGCAGATCGGGGCAGTTTTCCTTGAAGGTAAGCCCCAGCACGACGACATCGGCGCCCTTGACGCTGAAGCCGGCGTTGATCATCTGCTTGATGGTTTCCGCCGCGATGTATTGCCCCATGCCGTCGTTGATTCTGCGCCCGGCAAGGATGACTTGCGGGTGATAGCCGAGCATCTCGGCCTTGTAGGTCAGGTAGTACGGCGCGACGCTGATGCAGTGCCCGCCGACTAGGCCGGGACGGAAAGACAGGAAATTCCACTTGGTTCCAGCGGCCTTGAGCACTTCCATCGTGTCGAGGCCGAGACGGTGGAAAATGACCGACAATTCGTTCATCAGCGCAACGTTGAGGTCGCGCTGGGCGTTTTCGATGACCTTGGCCGCCTCGGCGACTTTGATCGAGCTGGCCAGATGCACGCCAGCGGCGATGATTGATGCGTACATGCGGCGCACTGTCTCCAGCGTTCCGGGCGTGTCGCCGGAGACCACCTTGACGATGCGGGTGATGGTGCGCTCCTTGTCGCCAGGATTGATGCGCTCGGGCGAATAGCCGATGAAGAAGTCCTTTTTCCATCGCAGGCCCGACTCGCGTTCCAGGATCGGAATACAGATTTCCTCGGTGGCGCCGGGATAGACCGTGGATTCATAGACGACGATGGCGCCGCGCTTCAGGTTCTGGCCCACGATGCGCGTCGCGCTCTCCAGCGGCTGAAAGTCGGGCTGATGCGCCGCATCGACCGGGGTAGGCACCGCGACGATGACGAAGTCCGCGCTGGCGATCATCGTCGGATTGGTATAGCAGGTCAGTTGCGTCGCCATGGCAAGGTCGGCGGGCGAGACTTCGCCGGTGGGGTCGACGCCCTTGCGATAGGACGCCACCTTGTCTTCGGACAGATCGAAGCCGACAGTCGGGTATTTTTTGCCGAACTCCACGGCCAGGGGCAAACCCACGTAACCCAGGCCGACGACAGCAACGGTTCTGACGCTGGTTTTCACGAAAACTCCCTTCATTTCCAGAGGGTTGGAGCAAAGCAGCAGCGGCGCAGCGAGCGCGCCCCGGAGCCGGATTCAACCCTCTTTTTTCAGACCCAGGCGGCTCATGAGATCGTAAAGCGAGGGACGGCTGACGCCGAGAATTTCTGCCGCGCGCGCGATGTTGCCATTGGTTCTGGCCAGCACCTTCACGACGGCCTGCCGCTCGGCGACCTCCCGCACCTGCCGCAGGTTGAGATGTTCCAGTTCCTCCTCGCCCGAGCCGCCAAGGCCGAGGTCGTCCGCCGTGATGCGGTTGCCGTCGGCCATGATGACGGCGCGCTTGAGGCAGTTTTCCAGCTCGCGCACGTTGCCCGGCCAGGAATGGGCTTCGATGGCCGCGATGGCGTCCTCGCCGAGCTGGAGCGTGCCGCGTCCGTTTTCTTGCGCGAAGCGTTGCACGAAGTGGTGCGCGAGCAGCACGGCATCGCCGTCGCGGTCGCGCAGGGGCGGAATCGTCACCACGATTTCCGCCAGACGGTAGTAAAGATCCTCACGAAACAGGCCGGCCTGTATCTGGGCGCGCAGGTCGCGGTGGGTCGCGCAGACGACACGGACGTCGACCGGAATCTCCTGACGTCCACCGAGGCGCTCGATCACCCGCTCTTGCAGGAAGCGCAGCAACTTGGCCTGGAGCGGCATGGGCAGATCGCCGATTTCATCGAGGAACAGCGTGCCCTTGTGCGCGGTTTCGATCTTGCCGAGGGTCTGGCGGACGGCGCCGGTAAAAGCGCCTTTTTCGTAGCCGAAAAGTTCGCTTTCGAGCAGGTTTTCGGGAATCGCCGCGCAGTTGATGGCAACGAACCGTTCCGTGGCGCGCGGCGACAGCACATGCAGACCGCGCGCCAGCACTTCCTTGCCGGTACCGCTGTCGCCGAAAAGCGCGACCGTCACCGAGGCAGAGGCGACCCGCTCAATGGTGCGGCATATCTTCAGCATGCCCGAGTCGCGCGTGAGCAACCCCGCCACCGAGCCTGCATGGGTCTGTTGCAGTTTGCGGTTCTCGGCTTGCAGGTCGTACAGACGGAACGCGCGCTCAATGGTCAGCGTCAGCAATTCGGGTTCAAACGGCTTGCTGAAGAAGTCGTAAGCGCCCATACCGACGGCGCGCACCGCGTTCTCGCGGTCGTGCTGCCCGGTGAGGACGATGATCTTGGTGTCCGGCGCCAGCGCCAGAACTTCACCGAGCAAGGCAAAACCCTCGCTCACATCGTCGGGCGCAGGCGGCAGCCCCAGATCCATGGTCACCACCGGCGGCTCGAAACGGCGCATCTGCGTGATCGCGCTCTCGCGGTCATCCGCCACCAGGGTATCAAAGCCATCGAAGGCCCAGCGCATTTGTTTCTGTAGCGCCAGATCGTCTTCGACGATCAATAAGGTTCGCTGCTTCTCAGCCATTCATTTCCCCTTGCCCCGTATCCGTGTTCAATCGCGTATGCAAAGGCAACTCGATGCTTACTTTTGTGCCGACGCCTTCCGCACTCTCGTACATCACCTCGCCACCCAACTCGCGGATGTAGCGGCGGGTTTCGTACACCCCGATGCCCATACCGCTCGCCTTGGTGGTCTCGAACGGACGCGAAAGGCGTTCCCGAATGAACGTCTCCGACATGCCGCAACCGTTATCTTCAACGAGAATGCGTATTCGCTCCCGGTTGTCACTCGAAAGCGAAATAGTGACATTACCATCTTCGGGCGTGGCTTCGAGCGCATTTTGCACCATGTGCCCCAGGACACGTTCGAGCCGCTCCGGGTGCGCCTGCACCATGAGCACGCTGTTTTCCTGCGGCAGTTTCAGTTCCACGGACGGGAGGCGTTCCCGCTTGGCATGACGAACATTTTCCAGCACCTTGATGATGTTGAGCGCACGCGGCGGGTCGATCGAGCGTTTTTCCTGCAACTGCACCATCAGCCCGCGCATCCTCGTCTCGACGTGAGCCACCGTTTCGAGCATGTCGGCCTGGAATTCGGGGTTGTTCTTGTGACGCTCGGCATTGCGCAGCATCAGCGACAACTGGGCGACGAGGTTTTTCAGGTCATGCACGACGAAAGCCGACATGCGGGTGAAAGACTCGAACTTGCGCGCTTCCAGCAGATCCTCGGCCACCAGCCCCCGCTCCAGGTCACTGGCCGCCTGGTGGCGGGCGGTCTTGAGCAGATCGAGAACTTCCCAGTTGATCTCGAAACGTGTCCGCGGCGCTGCGAGCATGACAAAGCCGATCAGACCCGAGCCGCCGGGAAGTGGGATCAGCAGCCAGGCATCGGGAAATACCGTCGCCAGCCAGCCCGGCAGCACCAGATCGGGATAAGCCGCCGGATTGCGGCGGTATTCTTCGAGGTCGACGATCCATTCCTTCTCGCGCATGAAACGCAACAGGGAACTGTTGGACGCTTCCATCACTTCCACTTCGGGATAATTGACCCGGGCATGGATCGCGTAGCAGCCGTCCTCCGTCCCGTTCCGCA
>JAITQD010000027.1 GCA_031289095.1 Azoarcus sp. | reverse complement strand
TCATGCTTGCCATCAGAGTATCGAGGGCACTGAACTGTGTGCGGTAACGGGCCTCGACAGTCGCCAGCCGGTCTTCGAGCGTCGCTTGGCGTTTCTCCATTGTGGTGACGCTGGCCTTCATACTGTCCGTGGCCGATTGCACCGTTCCCCCGATGCCGGCGAGCTTGTTGACGCCCGTATCGAAGCGGCTACCGATCTCGGCGGTGAAATTGGCTACCAAGTTCGGGTCGTCGCTGATCGCCTTGGCGAGCTTGTCGCTATCGAGCGCGAGCGTGCCGTCCTTCTGGAAGGTGATGCCAAGCTTCGAGAGCGTCATGGCGTCGCCGTTCCGATCCAGGGAAGTGCCTTCCTGGAAGACCAGGTTGCGCAATGTGTTCTGCGATTCCCGCAGCACGCGATTGCCGTTGAGCGTACCGGTCTGCTTGGTTTCGGCATCGTACGAACCGAGCGATTTTATGGTACCGATCGCGCTGTTGAAGGCTTTGACGAAGTCCTCCAGCGAGGACTTGATCTTGTCGCCATGATCCACCGTCACCGTCAACGTGGTGGGCGACCCCACGTTAGTGGCCTTCAGGTCAAGCGTGACGCCTTCCACCACGTCCTTGACCGTGTTGGACGAACTGATCACGGCGATACCGTCGATGTTCAACTTCGCATCCTGCGCCGTCTGCACTGTATTGACCGGGCCGTTGATCCCCGCACCGCTCACGGTAAACGCATTGGCGACGCCTTCTGCACCCGTCAGCACCAACTGCGGGCCATCGGTGGCGCTATTGACGACGGAAGCCGTCACGCCCTTGCCCGCCTGGTTGATGGCGTTCGCCACCGCAGTCAGGCTCGTGCCCGAAGGCGTCACGGAAAAATTCAGCGCCGAATCGGCGAACGTGAAGTCGATCTGACCGCCGAACGCCACGTCGTCGCCATCGACGCGCACCTTCTGCGCCTGCGCGAGCTGCGTCACTTCCAGACTGTAGCTGCCGGAATGCGCTCCCGAGCCAATGCTGACCCCGGCGACGTTCTCGTTTCCGTGCTTGCCGGTATAGGTGCCGAACTTGTCGAGCGCCGATTGCAGCACGTCTGGCTTCAGGTTCTTGGCGGCGGTTTGCAGCGCCGAGAGCTTCTCCGTGAGCGTGCCCAACGCAGAAATTTTGGCGTTGTAGGACGACAACTGCGTTTGCAGGGCGACAAGCGGCTGCTTCTCGATGGACATCAGTCCCTGCACCAGACCTTCCAGATCGAGTCCGGAGCCTACGCCCAGCGAACTCCATGTTCCTTGAATGCTTGCCATGTCGGGATCTCCTCCTTGTTTCAACTGCCGCGCGCACCGGAAACGGCGGGCGCGGATGTCATGCTTCCTGCTGCACCAGCAATCCCTCGGGCTTACCCAACACCTCGGCCAATGCCTTGGCAAGCGCAAGAACCTGTTCGGAAGGGAATTGCTTGATGACTTCCTGGGTCTCGGTATCCAGGATTTTCACCACAACCTTGCCTGCATCTTTGTCAATCGAAAATTGCAGCGAAGTCACATAGGGTTTGATGAATTCATTGAGCTTGTCCACGCCGTCCTGCACGGTCTGCTCATCCTGCTGCTGCGCCAGCGCCTGCGTGCGCACCGTATTCACTGTCTTGGCGGTCTCGGCAACGCGCGCGCGCTCCTGCACGCCCGACGCCTCGCCCGCGACCGTCGCACGATAGGGCGTCGCCGTTCCGATTCCGGTCATACCGACCGGACTGCCCAGGCTGTTGATATCCACGATCATGCCCTCTCTGGCGTGACAGAAGGGAGCGCCAGCCGACTTGCCAGCGCTCCCGACTCCCTTTTTTCATCGACCGCGGCCACTGGCCGCCGCAAGCCTTACCTCAACAGTGACAACACGTTCTGTGGCAACGCGTTGGCCTGCGACAGCATGGCGACGCCGGCCTGTTGCAGCACTTGCGCACGTGCAAGCTTGGCGGTTTCGGAAGCGTAGTCGGCATCCATGATCCGGCTGCGTGACGCTTCGGTGTTCTCGTGCGCCGCCGACAACTGGGTCAACACCCCCTCGAAGCGGTTCTGGATCGCGCCAAGCGCAGCGCGGTTGTTGTTCAAGGTGTCGATTGCGGCGTCGAGCTTGGACATTTCGGAAAGCGCGGTCGACCCGTCGCTGCCCAGCACATTCCCGACAGTCAGCGACACCTGCGCAATCTTGACGTCGATTTGCGACTCGGGGCTCGTCGTCGCGCCCACCTGGAAAGTCACCCCGGCCGAGAACGTCCCGTCCAGGAGCTGCTTGCCGTTGAAATTGGTGGCGCTGATGACGCGGTTGATTTCACTCGCCAGTTGCTGGTATTCGGTATCCAGCGCGCTGCGGTTGGCATCGTCATATTGACCCGAAGCCGCCTGCACCGCCAGTTCGCGCATCCGCTGCAAGTGTTCGCCAATGACGTTCATCCCCGCTTCTGCGGTCTGCGCCAGCGACAAACCATCGTTGGCGTTGCGAATCGCCACCGTCATGCCACGCGCCTGCGAGTTCATCTTTTCCGCCACCGCAAGACCGGCGGCATCGTCCTTGGAACTATTGACCCGCAAGCCGGAAGACAAGCGTTGCAGCGCGGTGTTCAGCGATGATTGCGACGTGTTCAGGTTCCGTTGCGCGTTCAGCGATTGAATGTTGGTGTTGATGATCTGAGCCATTTTGTATCTCCTTTGGGATAAACCTTGTTCGCGCAAGACGTCTGAACGACCACCTGAAAACTTCGTTGCTGACCGCTGTTCGCCTGCTTGTGTGCTGTATCGGCGAGCACCCGGATTTCTTTAGCCCCATCCCGCTTTTTGGCGCGGACATCCGTATTTTCCACAACGCAGCGTGCAAACCGTCACGACAGTGCTACGTGGAAAGCATCACCCCTGCAACAATCGCAACACGTTCTGCGGCAAGGCGTTGGCCTGCGTCAACATGGCGACGCCTGCCTGTTGCAACACCTGCGCACGCGCGAGCTTGGCGGTTTCGGCGGCATAGTCGGCATCCATGATTCGGCTGCGCGACGCTTCGGTCGCCTCGTGCGCCGACGCCAACTGGGTCAGCACGCCCTCGAAGCGGTTCTGGATGGCGCCCAACGAAGCGCGGTTGTTGTTCAGGATGTCGATTGCGACGTCGAGCTTGTCCATTTCGGAAAGCGCGGGCAACCCGTCGCTGCCCGTGATACTCCCGACGCTCAACGACACTTGAGAAATCTGAACGTCGATTTGCGACTCGCCCGTCGTCGTCGCGCCCACCTGGAAAGTCACCCCGTCCGAAAACGTCCCGTCCAGAAGTTTCTTGCCGTTAAAATTGGTGGCGCTGATAACGCGGTCGATTTCGCTCGCCAATTGCTGGTATTCGGTATCCAGCGCGCTGCGGTTGGCTTCGTCATATTGACCCGAAGCCGCCTGCACCGCCAGCTCGCGCATCCGTTGCAAGTGTTCGCCGATGACGTTCATCCCTGCCTCGGCAGTCTGGGCGAGCGAGATGCCGTCGTTGGCGTTGCGAATCGCCACCGTCATGCCGCGCGCCTGCGAATTCATCTTTTCCGCCACAGCCAGACCGGCGGCATCGTCCTTGGAACTGTTGACCCGCAGACCGGAAGACAGCCGTTGCAGCGCGGTGCTCAACGAGCTTTGCGACGTGTTCAGATTGCGTTGCGCATTGAGCGACTGGATATTGGTGTTGATGACTTGCGGCATTTTGTTCTCCTTCGGAGAAAATTGACCGGGTTCCCGCACACGCCGGCAAACATGCCGTGCGCAACCTTCACACGCTCAATAAGCACTTAGCGTGCCAGCCGCAGCAGAATTCATTCGCCCGTTCGCCATGAGGCAGAGCACAGCGTCGGGGCGGTTCCGAACCGCCCCTGCCCACGAACGGAAAATGAGGGAAATCGTTATAAAACGTCAGTCCGTGAATTGTTTGTCTTGCTTGTCACGCCATGAGCAGCGAGGCTCATGCCCTGATCATGGTCATCGCGCCGGAGAAGCCTCCATGTCCGTCAGCCTGAAACGCCTGCTCGACAAAGCCGACAAGGCGCTCGCCCGCAAGGATTACGCCGCCGCAGGCGCACAGTACGAAGAAGCCGTCACCCTGACGCCCGACGCGCACCGCGCTTGGTTTGGACTCGGCGAAGTGGCGCTGGGCATTGGACAGCCCGACACCGCCGCGACCTTTCTCGAACACGCCGTGCAATTGCAACCGGAAGCCGTCCGCTACCGCCAGCGTCTGGGCGAAACCTGTGGCCGTCTCGGGCAAACCGAGAATGGCCTCGAACACCTGCTCACCGCCCGCCGCCTTGCCCCGAAAGATGCCGGCGTGCTGTGCAGCCTGAGCGGTGCTTACGTCAAACTGGGCAATTGGCACAAAGCCAAGGCGGTTCTCCAGGAAGTCGTGCGCCTGCCCCATCCTCTCGGGGCGCATTACTGCCTGCTCGGGCTGGCCTGCCAACACCTGGGCGAACTGGACGAAGCCATGGCGGCCTTCCGGAAAGCCACCGTGCTCGCGCCGCACTACCCGGACGCCTGGCTTTCCCTCGGCTTTTTATATGCGGAAAAAAAACTGCTGGACAAAGCCGACGCCTGCCTGCAAAAACTTCTCACCCTCGCGCCGGACGAAGCAGGCACGCCGGAACTGGCGGGAGACCTCGCCTGGACGCGGGGCGATACCCGGGAAGCGGCAGATTTTTTCCGCAGAGCGGCAAATTCTGCCCCCACCAATGCCTACACCCAGGCCAAACTCGCCGTCGTGCTGGTGCAATGCGGCGACGCCTTGGCCGCCATCGACGCCATGGAACGCGCCCACGCGCTTGGCATCTCCGAAGACTGGATTCTCGAAAAGCTCGGCGCCATGTTCGCGCTCAAACACTGGACACCCATGGCGCGCAAAAATCTGGAAATGGCGGTCGAGCGCAACCCCGACAACACCAGCGCCTGGAACACCCTGATCGTGGTCTATTCCAAGAGCGGAGAAAGCGAGAAAGTGCGCCAGGCCGCCGACACCATCCTCGCCAAAGACCCGGACAACGTTTTTGCGCTGATGAACCTGGCAACCTGGTACATCGATCAGGGTCGCCACGACGAAGCCCTGGCGCTGCTCGAACGCAGCCAGAAAATCGCGCCGCAAAACCGCTATGTTTACAGCAAGGAACTCTGGGCGCTCCTGAGCGCCTCTTCGGCGAAGGTAGCGGACATTCTCAACGTGGCCCGAACCATGGACGAGCGCATTTTTCGTCCCCAACGCCGCGCCAACAACTTTGCCCACCACAACCACGATCCCGAACGGCGGCTGCGCATCGGCTGGCTTTCCTCGGACATGCGCAAACACCCCGTTGCCGCTTTCGTGCTGCCCTTTCTCCGCCACCTCGATCATGAGGCGCTGGAAACGTTCATCTATTACACCTTTTCCGAGGAAGACAACGTCACCGCACAGATCAAGCCCCTCGTCGAGCACTGGCGCGCCGTCGCCGGCATTGGCGACGATGCCCTGACCGACCTGATCGAAGGCGACGAAATCGACATCCTCATCGACCTCAACGGCTTCACCGACAGCAACCGCATGGAAATAGATGCGCGCAAGCCCGCTCCCATCCAGGCCACTTGGCTCGGCTTTCCGGGCACCAGCGGCATGTCGGCGATGGATTACATCTTCACCCCGCCCGATCCGGTACTGGAAAAAGGCGATTGGTGCACAGAAACCCCCTGGCCGTTGCCGGACTGCTACGGCGTGCGCGCCGACATCAGCGACGTCGCCGTCGAACCCGGCCTACCGTGCGAACGTCGGCAAGCGCCCTTCACCTTCGCCTGCCTCAACCACTTTCGCAAAGCGAGCGAAAAAACCATCGAACTGTGGAGCCGCATCCTGGTTCAATTGCCGGAAGCACGCCTGATCCTGGTCGCCCTCGGTGGCAAGGACGACGCCACCATCCGCTACTTCAGGGGCCAGTTCGAGCACCGAGGCGTCGATCCCCGCCAAGTGGAATTTCGTGGCTACGTCCCCCAGCGGCAATACTACGAAAGCCACAACGAAATCGACCTCGGCCTCGACCCCTTCCCCTTCAACGGCGGCACCACCGGTTACGACTCGATCTGGATGGGCGTGCCCTTCGTCACCTGGCCCGGCGAACACCTTTCCGCGCGCATGGGCAAGGCGATTCTCGAAAACGTCGGCCTGCACGAACTGGTAGCAAAAAGCGCCGACGACTATGTAGACATCGCCGTGCGCCTCGCACGCGACCGCGAACACCTCAAAGAACTACGCGCGGGCCTGCGCGAACGCATGCTCGCCAGCCCCCTGCTCGACGCCCCGCGCATGGCGCGCAATTTGCGGGACGCCTTCCGCAGCATGTGGCGACGCTGGTGCGAAACACAAAACACATCCTCCCATCCGAACTGACACACGATGACATCCGCCATGACGACACAAAGTCTGGAACACGTTCACATCGGCGCGCACCCGCTCATCGAGGCGCTACAGATTTACACAGCGGCGCAGGCCGACGCATTCCAGCGCATCTGGCAGCGCGAAATCGACTTCCTGCGCTTTGAATGGGTCACGTTGCCGGATGCGCCGGAAAAAACATTGGCCCTTGATCTCGCCCTGCGCTCAGCGAACGGGCAGCACAACCTGATCGTCATCGGAACACAGGTCAACAACGACGGCATCCATTTCCCGTCTCTTTTGCAAAACTGGCCCGTGGACGACATCGCGCATCTTCGTGACGCGATTCTCGCCGAAATGGCAAACCCGGCGCGGAACTATGAGATTCGCGCCCTGCATCCCGCCCCACGCCTGACCGTTGCCGAAATGACCACCGAGCGCGTTCTGCCCGGCATGCGCGACTACACCACCGCCGTCAACCACATCAAACGCTACACGTTCCTGCTCGACCACATCCGCCCAGGCAAAATCCTCGAATGCGCCTGCGGCACGGGCTACGGCGCGGCCATCCTCTCGCGCCTTGGCGCGGTGCAGGCATACCGGGGCGTAGACTTGTCGGACATCGCCGTTGCCGCCGCCCGCGGCAACATGTGGGACGAGCGCTTCAGCTTCCACGCCGACGACCTCGCCACTCCCACCCCTTGCCTGTACGAAAACGTCATTTCGCTGGAAACCATCGAGCACATCCCGAACCCCTACCGCTTCATGGAACACCTGATCGACAAAATGGCGCCCGGCGGCCAGTTGCTGTTGAGCCTGCCCGCCGAAACCTGGGGCGGCTCCCACATGAACCCCTACCACCTGTCGAACTGGAACCGCAACCGCCTGACGAACTTCCTCGCACAGTATTTCGAGGATGTCACCCTCTACGCGCAGCGGCTTTCCCTGCTCGGCCCAAGCACGTTTGAAGCGTCCGAAATCGCCAGCGGCGACCCCGACGAGGATTGCGACGAATGCTTCGTCTGCATCCTGCGCCGCCCAAAAAAGAACCGCCGTCCCGCCCTCGTCCTGAAACGCAGCGCCGCCCTGGGCGACGTCATCTGGATAACGCCCATCCTGCGCAGCCTACGTCGCCTGTATCCGCAACACAACCTGATCGCCGTCACGCAAAAAACCGACGTACTCATGCGCAATCCCGATGTGGATCTGGTCTTCAGCCAATACGAGCCCATGCCCGACGACCTCGTCATCGACCTTGACGGCGCCTATGAATCGCGCCGACCCCTACACCTTCTGCACGCCTACGCCAAAGCCGTCGGCATTCCCACCGTTTCCACCCAACCCGCGCTCTACCCCACCCCAGGCGAATCCCGACACTGCGCCGCTCTCGTACTTGACCGCTTTCAGCCCCGGAACATCAACCGTCTCGTTGCCGTACATATGGCCGCCACCTCGCCGAATCGCATCTGGCCCAAAACATACTGGCAGCAACTCATCGCGGATCTACTGCAACAAAACGACGCGCTCGGCATCATCGTACTGGGCGACGGCAAAGACTTTTCCGCTGCCGACATCGGCCTCGATTCCGCACGCGTACTGTGTCTCGTCCGCCGCCTGAACCTGATGCGCACGGCGGCCACGCTGGCCCTATGCGACCTGCTCATCGCGCCGGACTCCGGCGTACTACACATCGCCGCCGCCGTCGGCGTCCCTTACCTGGGGCTTTTCGGCATGGCCGACCCGGCGACACGCCTCCCCCTCAGCGCCGGAAGCCGCGCCCTCTGGGCAAAAATCGAATGCCGGGGCTGCCTGCAAACACTTCCCGCCGACGCAATACCGCTTTGCCCGCTCAAACACGCCGACTGTATGGAACGCATCCTCCCCGCCGACGTTCTGACCGCAACCGCAGAAATGCTGACGGCCACCCTGCCCAACCGCTGGATCACCCGCTGCCGGCTCGCCCACCCGCAAGATCTCGCCGCCACCGGAGAGTCCCCCGAAGCACAAGCGGTTTCCGCCTTTCGCTCCCACGAATACAAGCGGGCCCGGAAGCTGTTTTCCAATCTTCTCGAAACAGACGCGAAAAATCCCCTGCCGCCCGCCTATCTCGCCTTCATTTGCGCCGAAGAAGGCCAAATCCAAGAAGCGGAAACGCTCATCGCCCAAGCGATGCACCTCGCCCCCCAACGCGCCGACCTGAACGCTGCGCTGGGCGAAACATTCCTGAAAACCGGCCACTCCGATCTTGCGGCAAAGCACCTGCGCCAAGCCATCGCCGAGCAGCCCGACCTGTGGGCGGCCTATCCCGCACTAGCGCGGAGCCTGCTCTTGGAAAGACAAGGCGAAGAAGCCGTCGCGCTACTCGATGCCGCCGCCAACGTCGACTCACCCGCCAGCCACCCCATCCGCCACGTTCTCATCGACCTACTGGCGCAACGCGGCGACCTTGACGGCCTGACGCGCGCCATCCAGCGCTTCTCAACCACCCTGGACGACGACCTCTTGGCAGCGCACGGCCTCGCCTGCACCGACCACAGCGGCGAACAACTAATCGCCACCCTCGAAAAAATACAGGATCGCCTCGCCGCCGCCTTTCCCGACTGCTTCCAGGATGCCGCCCCCTCCACGCGGACGGCGACAGACACCCCATCGCCGCTGCACATCGCCTTCCTGATCAGCGACCTCGCGCGCGAAGCCAGACTGGGACGGCTCGCCGCCCTGCTCGAACATCTCCCGACACAAGAATACGTCACCACCGTGCTTACAAACGACATTCGCATCCTCGGCCCTGTGGGCCCCGGCTCGCACGACCTGAATCTCCTCCTCACCGATCATCTGCGTATCGACAACCTCGACGACCCCACCGCGCTGCGCTACCTCCACGCGCTGGCGCCGGACATCCTGATCGACCTCGACGCCTACAGCCCGCGAGAACGCCTGTCCCTGTTCACCCAGGCGCGGGTGCCACACAAACTGCTCTGGGGTGAAACCCCCCTGCCGCCCTTGTTGCCGCAATGCCGCACCCTGGCCGGAGCAGAACTGGGCGTAGAGGGACAATTGCCATGCGTGCTGCTCCCCGGCATCGGCGAAATTCACGCTTTCCCGGCATTACCGTTCACCGCGAAAAACGCGCCCGTCCGCTCGCACCCTGTTTTTGCCTGTCTCAGTCCCGTCAACCGGATCAACGACGAAGGTTGGCGACTTTTTGCCGCCGTACTCGACGCATGCCCTGACGCATCGCTACTGCTCAACCCCGGCATGCTGGAACGCGCGGCGGAAGACGCCGTCCGCGCCCGCTTCGCGCGCGCAGCCATATCCCCCCAACGGCTGCGCTTCGCGCACATACACAACACAGAAGAACTCTGCCGGACATGGCAGCAAGCCGACGCCGGTCTTGCCCCGCCACTCGACGGCGGCGACCCCGCCCTGCCTGCCGCCCTATGGATGGGCAAACCGTGCATCGCCCTTGCCAGCAACCTGCCCTGGGCGCGCCGTTCCGCCGCGTTGCTGCACAAGCTCGATGCAGCGCAGTGGATCGCGGAAAGTGCGGAACACTACATCGAACTGGCGCGGCAAATTCCACCGCGCTGCCCGCTCCCGCCCGATCCGGCGCTACGCGCGCACATGCAGGCGCTCGGCCTCGCCAACCCGGCGGCCTTCGCCCAAGGCGTCGCGGACGCCCTGCACACCCTGGCGGAGATCACACAATGAGCCACAAAAAAACGCCCACGCTGAGCGCGCCTTTCTTCTCCATCATCATTTGCAGCATCGACCCGTGGAAATTCGCCCAGGTCAGCGCCTGCTACGAACACCTGCTCGCCGAAGTTCCCCACGAAATCATCGGCATCCACGACGCCCGCTCGCTCGCAGAAGGCTACAACCGAGGCGTGCAGCAGGCACAGGGAGACATCACCCTCTTTTCCCACGACGACATCCTGATTCTCGACCCCGGATTCGCACCAAAAATCGCCAGTCGCCTGCAAAACATCGACATCCTCGGTTTCACCGGCACACGCCGCCTCGTGGACGAATATTGGTGGGGCGCGGGTCTGCCATGGCTGGCCGGCAGCATCGCACACATATTCCCCAACGACATCAGCCTGAACGTCTATGGCGCCGCCGCGTGGCCGCTCGTGGAAAACATTCAGGCCATCGACGGCCTGTGCATCATGGCCCGCCGGGAAACCGCACTGGAAATCGGTTTCGACCAAACCGTTTTCGACGGCTTTCACCTATATGACCTCGACTTCAGTTTTTCAGCCTGGCAAGCGGGGAAAAAAATCGCCGTTTGCTGCGACATCCCCGTCATTCACGCCTCGATGGGAAACTACGATGCAAAACATGAAAAATATGCCCGCCTCTTTCTTGAGAAGCACAAAGACGCTCTCCCCACCCCATCTCCCCCCAAAAAACGCGCTCCCGAAGGACGCTCCATGCGGTTTTCCGATCACCGCGCCCTGCTTGCCGCTTGGAACCCGAACGTCTTCCAGCGCACCAACGCCTACCTGCAACGACAATTGGAGAAAGCCGGATAACCCCCGCCAGGTCTTGAAAGCGGCCAGTGCCCGTCGGGGCGCGCTGCGCGCGCCCGCATTCGCGCCCCATTGATCTGCTGGCGCAAACGCGCGCGCCACCTCCACCCTCCTCATCCTGTATCCTCGCGCTCCTGAACCGTCGCAACATCAGCGCCCGCCCGGCCCAACGCCAACAATTCCAGGAAATCCCCATGGCCCAATACGTCATGTCCATGCTCCGCGTGAGCAAAATCGTGCCCCCCAGACGCCAGATCATCAAAGACATCTCGCTCTCCTTTTTTCCCGGCGCGAAAATCGGCCTTCTGGGGCTGAACGGCGCGGGCAAATCCACCGTCCTGAAAATCATGGCCGGGGTAGAAACCGAATTCGACGGCGAAGTACAACGCCTGCCCAACATCTCCATTGGCTACCTACCGCAAGAACCGCAGCTTGACCCCGCCAGAACCGTGCGCGAAGAAGTAGAAGCGGCCCTGGGCGAAATCATGGCGGCGCAAACCCGGCTCGAAGCCATCTACGCCGCCTACGCCGAACCGGACGCCGACTTCGACAAACTCGCGGAAGAACAAGCACGGCTCGAAGCCCTTATCGCCACCTCCGGCGCGGACACCGCGACCCAGATGGAAATCGCCGCAGACGCCCTGCGCCTACCGCCGTGGGACGCGAAAATTGCCCACCTCTCCGGCGGCGAAAAGCGCCGCGTCGCCCTCGCCCGCCTGCTGCTTTCCAAACCCGACATGCTGCTGCTGGACGAACCCACCAACCACCTCGACGCCGAATCAGTGGACTGGCTGGAACAATTCCTCCAGCGCTTTCCGGGCACCGTCGTTGCCGTCACTCACGACCGCTACTTCCTCGACAACGCCGCCGAATGGATACTGGAACTCGACCGGGGCTACGGCATTCCCTGGAAAGGCAACTACTCTTCCTGGCTGGAACAAAAAGAAGCGCGGCTGGAACAAGAACAAAAACAGATCGACGCCCACATGAAAGCCATGAAGCAGGAACTGGAATGGGTGCGCGCCAACCCCAAGGCGCGCCAGGCCAAATCCAGGGCGCGCCTGCAACGTTTTGAAGAAATGTCGAATTTTGAATACCAAAAGCGCAACGAGACGCAGGAAATCTTCATTCCCGTCGGTGAACGTCTCGGCGACAAGGTCATCGAATTCAACGGCGTCACCAAAGCGTTCGGCGACAAACTGCTGATGGATAGCCTGAGCTTCGCCGTACCGCCGGGCGCAATTGTCGGCATCATCGGCCCCAACGGCGCGGGCAAATCGACCCTGTTCAAAATGATCACCGGGCAGGAAAAGCCCGATACCGGCGAAGTCATCGTCGGCCCCACCGTCAAGATTGCCTACGTCGACCAATCCCGCGACTGCCTCGACGGCGACAAAACCGTATTTGAAGAACTCGCCGAAAGCCGCGACATCCTCACCATCGGCAAGTTCGAGATGCAGAGCCGCGCCTACATAGGCCGCTTCAACTTCAAGGGCGCGGATCAAGGCAAGCAGGTCGGCAAACTCTCCGGCGGCGAGCGCGGGCGACTGCACCTCGCCAAAACCCTGATGACGGGCGGCAACGTCCTGCTGCTCGACGAACCCTCCAACGACCTCGACGTAGAAACCCTGCGCGCACTCGAAGACGCCCTGCTGGAATTCGCCGGTGTCGCGCTCATCATCTCGCACGACCGCTGGTTTCTGGATCGCATCGCCACCCACATCCTGGCCGCCGAAGGCGATTCACAATGGACGCTCTTCGCCGGCAATTACCAAGAATACGAAGCCGACAAGAAAAAACGCCTGGGCGAAGAAGGCGCAAAGCCGAAACGGATACGCTACAAACCCATCGTGCGCTAGTGGAAGCCGTCAGGAGCGGGAGGCGGCGCCCAAAGCAGCGCCGCCACAGCCGTCATTCTGCAAAAAGTCGCGCGCCATCATGCGCGCGGGCGGCAAAGCGCAGTCCGGCGCGGTTTCTTTCAGGCGGCGTTATTTGCCTTCCCCGTTGGCGATCTCCGCTAGCTTGAGCCAGGTCGACACCACCGTGTCCGGATTGAGCGAAATGGTCTGAATGCCTTCCTGCATCAGCCAGGCGGCGAAATCGGCGTGGTCGGACGGCCCCTGCCCGCAGATGCCAACGTATTTTCCAAGCCGGTTGGCGGTCTGGATGGCTTGCGACAACAGCACCTTGACGGCGGGATCGCGTTCGTCAAAAGACTGCGCGACCAGCCCCGAATCACGATCCAACCCCAGGGTGAGCTGGGTCAGGTCGTTGGAGCCGATGGAGAAGCCGTCGAAATGCTGGAGGAAATGTTCGGCCAACAGCGCATTGGAAGGAATCTCGCACATCATGATGAGCTTGAGATCGCCCTCCCCCCGCTTGAGTCCTTGTTCGGCCAGCAGGTTGACGACACCCTCGGCTTCGGCAAGGGTGCGCACAAAGGGAATCATGATCTGCACGTTGGTGAGGCCGATGTCGTTCCTCACTTTTTTCATCGCCGCGCATTCAAGCTCGAAGCAACTGCGGAAGCTGGCGGCGACGTAGCGCGACGCGCCACGGAAGCCGAGCATGGGGTTTTCTTCTTCCGGCTCGTAGATTGATCCGCCCAAGAGCTTGCGGTATTCGTTCGATTTGAAGTCGGACATGCGCACGATGACCGGCTTGGGATAGAAGGCGGCGGCAATGGTGGCGACGCCCTCGGCCAGTTTGTCGATGAAGAATTGGCGCGGATTGGCATAGCCACGAGCGCGCAGAAGGATGTCTTCGCGTAGCGAGGCCGGCGCCTGGTCGATTTCGAGAATTGCCTTGGGGTGGATGCCGATCATGTTGTTGATGACGAATTCCAGCCGCGCCAACCCGACGCCGCCATTGGGTATTTGCGCGAACTCGAAGGCGAGTTCGGGATTGCCCACGTTCATCATGATCTTTACCGGCAGCTTGGGCAGATTGCCCATGTCGGTGGAGGTGACTTCAAACGCGAGCCGCCCGCGATAAACGTAGCCGGTGTCGCCTTCGGCGCAGGAGACAGTGGCTTCGTCGCCTTCGGCCAGCAGGTCGGTGGCGTTGCCGCAGCCGACGATGGCGGGAATGCCCAGTTCGCGCGCGATGATCGCGGCGTGGCAGGTGCGCCCGCCACGGTTGGTGACGATGGCGCTGGCGCGCTTCATCACCGGCTCCCAGTTCGGGTCGGTCATGTCGGTAACAAGGATGTCGCCCGCCTGGACGCGACTCATTTCAGAGGCGTCGGCGACGATCCGCACTATGCCCGCGCCGATTTTCTGGCCGATGGCGCGACCGCGGATGACCGCTTCGCCGCTTTCCTTGAGACGGAATTTTTCCATCACCAGGCCGGAACTCTGGCTTTTCACCGTTTCAGGGCGCGCCTGGAGGATGTAGAGCTTGCCGTCCTCACCGTCCTTGCCCCATTCGACGTCCATCGGACGGCCATAGTGCTTTTCGATGATGACGGCGTAGCGCGCCAGTTCCAGCACGTCTTCGTCGGTGAGCGCGAAGCGGACGCGATCGGCTTCGGGCACGTCTACGGTGCGCACCGATCTGCCGGCCTCGCGTGCGTCGGCGAAGACCATTTTGATGAGCTTGGAGCCAAGGTTGCGCCGCACGACCGCCGGACGGCCCTGGGCCAGCATCGGCTTGTGGACGTAGAACTCGTCCGGGTTCACCGCCCCCTGCACCACGGTTTCACCCAGGCCGTAGGAGGCGGTGACGAACACCACGTCCTTGAAGCCGGATTCGGTATCGAGCGAGAACATCACCCCCGATACGCCCGTGTCGGAGCGCACCATGCGCTGCACCCCGGCCGAGAGCGCCACTTCGGCGTGGGTGTAGCCCTTGTGCACGCGGTAGGCGATGGCGCGGTCGTTGTAGAGCGATGCGAATACTTCTTTCATCGCGTGCAGGATGTTGACGTAGCCGTGGATGTTGAGGAAGGTTTCCTGTTGCCCGGCAAAGGAGGCGTCCGGCAAGTCTTCGGCAGTGGCGGAGGATCGTACGGCGAAGCTGCCGCCGTCCGCGCCGGCGGCGACGTGGTTGTAGGCCGCTTCGATTTCGGCCTCGAAGGCGGGCGGGAATGGGGTATCGACAATCCATTGCCGGATTTGCGCGCCGGTGCGGGCGAGCACGTCGACATCATCGACGTTGAGCGTATCGAGCGTAGCGTTGATCCGCTGCGACAGACCTCCGTAGGCCAGGAACTCGCGGAATGCGTCCGCCGTGGTGGCGAAACCGCCCGGCACGCGCACGCTCGACGGTAACTGGCTGATCATTTCGCCAAGGGATGCGTTCTTGCCGCCGACTTTATCGACGTCGGACATCCGAAGTTCTGTGAAGGGAATGACGTAACGGGTCATGAGTGGCTTCCGGAATTCGCTCAGAAAAAGCAAAATGTGGATTTTACGGTAAAGGCTGGTCATGCGCACAACAGGGTTTGCCCCAATATCCATTCCGTCTTGCTGCTTTTTCTCCGTTCCTTTCAACCTCGATACGATCAAACCCAACCCATGAGCGACCTTTCGACCCGCACGGTGTTTTTTGTCTCCGATGGCACTGGCATCACTGCGGAGACGCTCGGCCACAGCCTGCTGGCGCAGTTTCCCGCCACCCGTTTCCATCAGGTGCGTATGCCTTTCGTCGACGACGTCGCCAAGGCGCACGGCTGCGCCCGCCAGATTCTCGAAACCGCCCGCGACACCGGACGCCGCCCGATCGTGTTCAGCAGCCTGGTCAACCCGGAGACGGTGGCGGCGCTGCGCGAGGCGCGCGACAGCGCCCTCTTTCTCGACCTTTTTGAGCGTTTCATCGAACCGCTGGAAAGCGAGCTCGGGCAGCACTCCACCCACACTGTCGGACGCTTCCACGGCGTTGCCGAAAGCAACGACTACAAAAAACGCATCGAGGCGATCAATTTTGCGATGACGCACGACGACGGCGTCTCCAGCGCCACCGACCTGATCGCCGCCGACGTGATCCTCGTCGGCGTGTCGCGCTCCGGCAAAACGCCGACGAGCCTCTATCTGGCGATGCAGTTTGGGGTCAAGGCCGCGAATTACCCGTTGATTCCGGAGGACTTCGAGCGCAACAAGCTGCCCGGCGAACTGCACGGCTTTCGCGGCAAGTTGTTCGGGCTGTCGATCGCCCCTGAACGGCTGGCGCAAATCCGCCAGGAACGCCGCCCCAATAGCCATTACGCCAGTATTGATAACTGCCGCTACGAGATTGATGCCGCGCAGAAGCTGATGCGGCGCGAAAACATCCGCTGGCTCGATTCGACGACCAAGTCGATTGAGGAAATCTCCGCCACCATCATGCAGACGGTGCGCATCGAGGTGGAGTTTTGAGCCATGCCGGGCTGCGCTAGAATGCTATGTTTCCTCAAACGGAACCCGATATGAAACGATCGCGCAGCAAGCGTCGCGGCGGCATTGGCCGCCACGCCGAAGAACTCCTGTGGCTGGCGGGCGGCCTTGCCGAATCCTGCTGCCGGATCGAAGATCGCTACTGGGAAGAACGGCTCGCCACGGCCATCGACGCGACGCTCGCCCACGACGACGAGGACACGCTCGACACCGCGCTTGATCAGGCGTTCAACCGTGGCAGCCCCGGCTACGACGAACTCGCGGACGCCATCGAGTCGCGCACCGAGTCTCCCGGCCTCGGCGACAATCACGACGTCGTTTTCATCGCAGCGCCAGTGCTGGCATGGTCGCGCTTCCGCATTCCCGCCCGCGCCCTGCCCGCTGCAACGCTCGCCAACCTGCGCGTACACCTGCGCGCCCACGTCCTCGCCCAGAACACCCGGGTCGCACTGGCCGATTTTCTCTACAGCCCCGACCAGTTGCCGCAAGGCTATTGCGCCACCGCCAGCTTCGCCGCGCTGCTGGGCCGCGCCGCGATCGAAGACAAGGATCTGCACATCGACATCGACAATATGCCGGAGACGACGCAATTCCTTTCCGACACCCGTTACCTGCTGGCGGCGGTTGCGGCGCCACGCAATGGGGCCGTTTTCCGCTGGCAGGAAACCGCCGGCAGCCGCACCGAGACGCTGGAACAATGGCGAAGCCAGGGCGGCGGTTGCCTTGCGCCGCTGCTGCCCGGCTGCGCGCTCGAATTCGTGCTGCCCGAATCCTATTTCGCTGCTTGCCGCGATGCCGACAAGACCAGCCGTTCCTACTCGGTGCGCGCATCGGTCGCTTTCCTCGTCACCTCGCTCGACGTGCCGGTGGTCAAGCTGCGCGCGATCATCGCGCCGTTCTGGGACGAGCAGGTCGAGGAATACCGGATCGGCTTCACGCTCTCGGACAATGACGAAGTCGTTCATGGCGTGGTCTGGCCGCTTCTGGGCGCTGAAGACGACGCCATCGACGCACCGGCGGAAATCGAGAGCGTCTTGCGCGAATGCGGCGTCGGCGTGGTCAAGGCGCTCGAACACCGCTTCCCGCTCGAATACTGCGACGACTGTGGCGCACCGCTCTACCCCTCGCCCGAGGGCGAAGTCGTGCACGCTGAAATGCCCGAGTCCGAAGCCGGGCAAATTCCGCGTCACCTGCACTGAGCACACCGCACCGGGGGGCGGTGGGCGGGCGCGCTTCTGAAAGCGCGAAGATCGAGTCTGACTGTGGCCGTCTTGTCTGGGCCACTGAATAAACGTCGCCCGCAAGCTCGCCGGAGGGGCGACGTTCGTCGAGCGGGTTACGGCCACGCGCCCGAAGGGCCTTTCACCTGACGCGTGGCGTAGCGCTTTCAGAAGCGCGTCCGCCCGCCGCGCCGGGGGGGCGACGTTCCGTCAAGCGGGCTACGGTCACGCGCCCGAAGGGCCTTTCACCTGGCGAGTTGCGTAGCGCTTTCAGAAGCGCGTCCGCCCGCCGCGCCAACACGCGCGGCTTCGACGCCGCGCCGGGCAAGCGCGTCGGCCCGCTCGTTGTCGACGTGCCCGGCGTGCCCCTTGACCCATAGCCACTCGATTTTGTAGCGCGCGGCAATTTCGTCGAGGGCGCGCCAGAGATCGGCGTTTTTCACTGGCGTCTTGCCTGCGGTCATCCAGCCACGCGCTTTCCAGCCGTGAATCCACTCCGAGATGCCTTTCTGCACGTATTGGCTGTCAGTGTGCACTCGCACCCTCACCTCACGCTTGAGCTGTTCGAGGGCGCGGATGACCGCAAGGATTTCCATGCGGTTGTTGGTAGTCTGCGGCTCGCCGCCCCAGATTTCTTTTTCGTGCGCGCCGCTGCGCAGGATTGCGCCCCAGCCGCCGGGGCCGGGGTTGCCGCTGCACGCGCCGTCGGTATAAATGTCTATGACTTCCATGTTTCTCCGGTTCTCTTGACGACATCGCCCAGCTTGCGGGCGACAGGCGACAGGGTCTTGGCGCGGACGCGCTTTTCCCGCCAGTTTGGCTGGATCAGCCGCGCGCCCGCCACGCGCTTGACACCGTGCATGATCCAAGCCGCGCCGCACACTGGCCACCAGCGCCGTCCGATGCGGTCGAGCCATTTCCAGCGCGCCAGCCATTCAGGGTGGCTCACCGCCGGCACATAGCAGCCGAACTGGTTGGACTGCACCTCGAAACCGAGCAGACTCAGCCAGTCGCGCACACGCGGCGAGGAAAGATACTGCCCGTTCCACGGCCATTGCGCACTCGCGCGCGCGCAGCGGCGGTGACGCCAGCCCCCCCACAGGCTGTAGGGATTGAAACCGCAGATCACGACACTTCCCTCGGCCACCAGTACGCGCTCGACTTCGCGCAGGACATGGTGCGGCGAAGCGGAAAATTCGAGCACGTGGGCCAACACCACCAAGTCGATGCTGGCGCTGGCGAATGGCAGCGAGGCGTCTTCGGCCATCACCATCACCCTGGCGGTCTGTCCGGACTCATCGCCCGCCGATAGCGTGCGCGTGGCGCAGACATGCAGCGGCATGCGGTTGGCCCGCAGCAAATCCAGGTTGGCGAGCCCGAGCTGGAGCGCGTTGTAGCCAAAAATGTCAGCAAGCATGACATCGAGCCGCGCCCGTTCCCACGCAACGAAATACTCACCAAGCGGAGTTTGCAGCCAGGCTCTTGCGTCGGGCGAGGAGTTCGGTTCAGTGTTCAAGGCGGTGACGAAACAGCAGTGACAGTCCATCATGATAGCGGGTATAGGGCATCATGCTGTTTTTATCCACCGCCGCTGTCCTTTGCCGCCATGCCCAGACTTACAGTCACTCCGCTTCCTTTCGCCCGCGACAATTACATCTGGCTGATCGACGATGGCCGCCACGCCGCACTCGTCGATCCGGGCGAAGCCGCGCCAGCGCTCGCTGCGTTGCAACAGGCGGCGCTCACGCCCGTCGCCATCCTGCTCACTCATCACCATGCCGACCACACCGGCGGCGTCGCGGAAATCGTCGCTCGCTATCCATCGACCCCGGTCTACGGCCCGCGCAAGGACGACATCGCCAGCGTGGATCACCCGGTGGAAGACGGCGACCGCATCGCCCTTGTTCCACTGGATTTCGATTTGCAAGTGCTTGGCGTGGCTGGCCATACGCGTGGGCACGTCGCCTATCTCGGTCAAGGCAGGCTGTTTTGCGGTGACACGCTGTTCTCGGCAGGCTGCGGGCGCATCTTTGAGGGGAGTCCCGCCGACCTTGAATGCGCCCTCGCCCGTCTTGCCCGCCTCGACGACGACACCCGTGTGTACTGCGCCCACGAATACACGCTGGCCAATCTCGCCTTCTCCCGCGCCGTCGAGCCGGAGAACGCCGCCCGTGACCGCTATGCCGCGCACTGCAAAACCCTGCGCGCGCAGGGCAAACCCACGCTGCCGAGCACGATCGCCATCGAGCGGGCGGTCAACCCATTCCTGCGCACCGGCGAAGCGGGCGTCACCGCCGCCGTAAGCGCCCACGACGGCAGCCGGCCACCCGATGCGCTGGCATGCCTCGCCGCCCTGCGGGCGTGGAAAGATACGTTCTAGAAAAATCTCCCGTCTCAGAGCCGGGGCGGTAGCACGCCTATGTTCGCCATGCCCGGCCCGGCCACCCGGATCACGCCCTGAGACATCTTGACTTGGTTGCGTCCTCCTTCCTTGGCGCGGTAGAGGGCATCGTCAGCGGCCTTGATGAGCGCGGGAATGCCCGCCTCGCCGTCGCGGGGCGGAATGACACAGGCCACCCCGACGCTGATCGTCACCGCCTGCATGACCGACGACCAGGCGTGGTCGATCCGCAAGCCTTCGATGCCGGCGCGCATCGCCTCGGCGACCGCCAGCGCCCCCCCGGCGTCGGTTTCGGGCAGGATCGTGGCGAATTCCTCGCCACCGTAGCGCGTCACCATGTCGTTCGGGCGCTGCGTGGTTTCCACCAGGGTGTGAGCCACGATTTTGAGACATTCGTCGCCCATCTGGTGCCCATAGTGGTCGTTGAACAACTTGAACAGATCGACATCGAGCATCAGGAGTGACAGCGGCGAGGACGAACGCGAACAGCGCCGCCATTCGCGCAGCAGAACCTCGTCGAAGCAGCGCCGGTTGGCGATGCCGGTAAGACCGTCGATTGAAGACAGGCGTTGCAGCTCCCGGTTGGCCTTTTCGAGTTTGCTCTTGACCTGGCACAGCGCGTCACGCATCTGCGCCATCCGGTACACGGCGTTGATCTTGGCCTTCAGCACGATCTCGGAAACCGGCTTGATGATGTAGTCATCGCCACCGGCCTCGATAGCGCGCTGCAAGTCTTTTTCATCGGCGCGGGCGGTCAGGAAAATGATCGGTGTCCAGTTGTCTTTTTCCTGTGCACGAATGTGGCGCGCGACCTCGAAGCCATCCATCCCCGGCATGATGATATCCAGCAGGATCAAATCGGGCCGCTCGCTCCCGAACATCTCCAGCCCGGCTTCTCCGTTGGCCGCGTGCAAGGCAGTCAGTCCCATGCCAGTCAGCCAGCCGCACACCACAGTGGCGCTGGTAACGGTGTCTTCGATGACCAGAATCTTCATTGAGAAAATGACTCCGACATAAGCTGCCCCCTTATGGAGTACAACCAACTTCGCCCTGTTTTTCTCCAGAAACGGAAAACAGACAAAAACCAGCAACTGCCATGCTACCAAGACCTCAGTGCAAATGTTGTTTTGTATTTAACGATAGCGTTTGACGCTTCGCCGGAATGGCCATTAGACTCACGTACTTTCTGGCAATTTCAATGTCACAAATCTATTCCGTCTCCATTTTCTCCCCGTCATTTCTTTTTCCGCTGTTGGCTTTGGCGCTGTCCACGTGCCCGCCCCCGGCAGACGCAGCTGCAAATTCCCGCAGCGCGCCTTCGTACGTTGACGTCGACGTCGACCGCAGCCAGCGGCGGGTTCTCACCCTCGACCTCACCCGTCCGCCAAATGATGTATGGGATCGTATCCGGCGCGGTTTCCGTATACCGGACATCACCGGCAACCGGGTATTCGATCTGCAATTTTCCTATCTTGGCCGTCCAGAATACCTCGATCGCATGTTCAATCGCGGCGCGCGCTATCTTTATTACATCGTCGGCGAAATCGAACGCCGCGGCATGCCGACCGAACTCGCCCTTTTGCCGATGGTGGAGAGCAGTTTCAATCCGCACGCCTATTCGCGCGCGCGCGCCTCGGGCCTGTGGCAGTTCATTCCCTCGACCGGGCACAACTACAATCTTACTCAAAACCGCTGGGTCGACGAGCGCCGCGACGTGATCGCCTCCACCAACGCCGCACTCGATTATCTCGAAGACATCTACGAGCGACACGGCGACTGGCACCTGGCGCTCGCATCCTACAACCGGGGCGAAAACGCCATCGGACGGGCAGTGGAACGCAATCGCGCCGCCGGACTTTCCACCGAATTCAGCGCGCTGCGCCTGCCCGCCGAGACGCGCGACTATCTGCCCAAGCTCCAGGCGCTCAAGAACATCGTTGCCCAGCCCGAGATTTACGACATAGAGCTACCTTACGTCGCCAACGAACAACTTCTTGTCACCGTCAATGCCCCGGTCGGCATCGACCTCGCCACGGCGGCCCGCTACGCCGGACTATCGCTTGGCGAATTTCTCGCCTACAACCCCGGTTTCAACCGCCCGGCCATTACGATGCCGGATCAGACCCTGGTGGCGCCGTCCGACCGGGAGCCGGGCTTCAGCGCTCGCCTGGACGACTTCCGGCGCTCTGGCAAGGGCTGGCGCACCCACGCGCTCGCCCGGGGAGAAACGCTCGGCGGCATCGCCAGCCGTTACGGCCTCACCTTGCCGCAATTGCTCCAGATCAATGGTTTGCTCGAACGCAGCCTGCCGCCCCCCGGCTACAGCCTGCTCGTACCCGGCAAAGGGGTTGATCTCGACGATGCGCTGGCCATCAGTGAATTGTTGCCCGCCAGCGCCCACGCAGCGGCGCGTGCTGGCGTGCGCATCGCCCCCGATCCCCGTGCGCGCAAGGTACGACGCGGCGGCAAGGCCAAGGCAAGCAGCAAGACCACGGCAGGCAGACGCGGCAAAGTCAAGCCGGGAACAAAGGCAAAAACGGCTCCCCGCAGCGCAAAAAAAGCCGCGCCGGCACGCAGCAAGTCGCGGCGCTGAGTTTTAAGGCGTTTTGGGGCTACCGATGAAGGAGAGGCTGCGCGTACAGCCCAGCCGCCGCCGCCTTCATACCGATCCCTGACGAGTCTCGGCCCGAAAGCAACGCACGACATGCCTGTTGCCCAAGTCCCGCTCCACCGGATAGCTGGCGTGGCAGGCGGCGTCCGCCAACGGACAGCGCGGATGAAAATGACAGCCCGCCGGTTGCGCGAGCGGCGACGGCGGTTCTGCGGGCGAGCCTTTTCCTCCGGGCGCGCGCGCCTGCGCCCCGGCATCGACCAGGGGCACGGCGGCGAGCAACATCCGGGTATAAGGATGCGCCGGCGCTTCCAACACCCGCGCCGCTGGCCCTTGCTCGACGATGCGGCCAAGGTACATCACCGCCACGTCATCGGCCATGTAGCGCACGACGGCGAGATTGTGGGTGATAAAAAGGTAGGCAAGCCCCCGCTCCTGCTGCAATTCACACATCAGGTTGAGCAACTGCGCCTGCACAGACACGTCGAGCGCGCTCGTGGGTTCGTCGCAGACGATGACGCGGGGCGACACCGCCAGAGCGCGGGCGATGGCGATGCGCTGGCGCTGTCCGCCAGAGAATTCGTGCGGATAACGCCAGCGCATCGCCGGGGTGAGGCCGATGCGTTCGAGCAGTCCGCCCACGATGCGCCGCCGCGCCGCCGCGTCGCCGCCGACGCCCAGACTCACCATGCCTTCTTCGAGAATATCGCCGACGCACATGCGCGGATTGAGAGATGCGAAGGGATCCTGGAACACCATCTGCACCGCGCGCCGCATGCTGCGCACGGCAGCGCGATCGCGGGGCCGCAGCGGCGCGCCATCGAAGGCTACGCTGCCCGCCGTGAGAGGCGTCAGGTGCAAAATGGCGCGTCCCACAGTGGTCTTGCCGCAACCGGATTCACCGACCAGGGCGAGCGTCCGTCCTGGCACGAGCCGCAATCCGACGCCATCGACCGCCCGCACCCAGCCCGTCGTGCGCCGAAACAGCCCTTTTTTCACCGGGAAATGCACGGCCAGATCGCGCACGTCGAGCACCGCCGCCTCGGCGGAGGGAGGCGTCTCCGTCACAACCCCGAGCGCAAGCCGCTGCCGGATTCGCACCTCGCCGCCGCCGTCGTGGAGATGGCAGCGCACGCGCTGTTCACCCACTTCGTGCCAGATGGGCGCTTCGACCCGGCAGCGTTCGAGCGCGCTCGGGCAACGCGCCGCAAAACGGCAACCGGCAAACTGCTGGTCGAACGACGGCGCTCCGCCGGACAAGGCGGCGAGCATGCGCCCACGCACCGCGCCATCGGGCAGCGCGGCGAAAAGCCGTTGCGCATACGGGTGCAACGGTGCATTGAAAAAGTCCTCGCGCCGCCCGCTTTCGATCAACTCCCCGGCATAGAGCAGTCCGACACGATGCGCGATGCGCGCGACCACGCCGAGGTCGTGGGTAATCAGCAGCATCGCCATGCCGCGTTCGGCCTGGAGACGGGCAAGCAGGTCGAGCACCTGCGCCTGAATGGTGACGTCAAGCGCCGTAGTCGGCTCGTCGGCGATCAGTAATTCAGGCTCGCCGGCAAGCGCCATCGCAATCATCACCCGCTGCTTCATGCCGCCGGAAAACTGGAACGGATAATCGTCGAGCCGCGCCGCAGCGGAAGGGATGCCGACCGCTTCGAGCAGTCGGCGCGCTTCTGCCCTGGCCGCCGCACCCGCGAGACTGCGATGCAGGGCCAGCACTTCGCCGATCTGCGCCGCGACCGTCATCACCGGGTTGAGACTGGTGGAAGGCTCCTGGAAGATCATGCCGATGCGCCCGCCGCGTACGCGGCGCATGCTCGCCTCGGGCAAGGCGAGCAGTTCGTCGCCGCCCAGCCGCACCCGCCCGCCTGCGACGCCCGCCGCCCCGGGCAACAACCGGGCAATGGCCAACGCCGTCATCGACTTGCCGCAACCCGATTCGCCCAGCAGCGCGAAGGTTTCTCCCGCCGCAATATCGAGACCGACGTCATCGACAGGCCGCGTGACACCCGCCGCACCGCGAATCTCCACCGTGAGTCCTTCGACTTCGAGCAGAGCGGCAGCAATGCGCGCCGAGTCGGACATCGCCCGTTTTCCTCAGCCGTGTCTTGTTGGGGTAAAAAGGAGAAAACGACTCAATGAAGGCTCCGGACGCCATGTGCGCGGTCATGATGACCGTCGTCCTCGCCATGGGCGTGACCATGGGCGATTTCATCTTCCGTAGCGGCGCGCACGTCAGCGATGGTCAGATCGAAAATCAGCGCCACGCCCGCGAGCGGGTGATTGCCATCGACCACTACCTTGCCGTTGGCAATGTCGGTGATATGGAAAAGTTCTTCGCCAGCATCGCTGACACGTTCAAAAGCCATTCCGACCTCGGCGTTTTCAGGAAACAGATCGGCATCCTCGACCGCGACCAGTTCCTCATCGTAATCGCCGAACGCTTCTTCCGGCTGCAATTTGATCTTGAGCCTGTCACCGGTTTTCTTGCCCTGCAACGCTTCTTCCAGCTTGGGAAAGATGCCATCGTAACCGCCGTGCAGGTAAACCAGGGGCTGACGACCGTCGTCGACCACGGCTCCCTCGGCGTCAGTGACCGTGTAGTTGAGCGTGACGACGCTGTTTTTGGCGATTTCGTTTGGCATGATGCGGAAAAGTCCTTGTGATTACGGGCGCACGAACATGACGCAGTCCCTGTCTTCACATCAGGGCCGGCACGCGCTGCCGCTATTCTGCCGCGAATCGCTGCCCACGCGCACAAGAAAAATGAAATTCTGGGCATCCCTGCGACTGCAACGTCTTGCCGCCCTGTATATAATTACATATTTCAAAGGGTCTTCGATGTCCCCCCAACTGACCCCCCGCCAGCAGGAAATTCTGAACTTCATCGCCCATATCGTGGCGCAGGAGGGTCGTCCTCCCACGCGCATTGAGGTCTGCACCGCCTTTGGTTTCCGTTCGCCCAACGCCGCCGAAGGCCATTTGCGCGCGCTCGCCGCAAAGGGTGCCATCCAACTCGACGAAGGCCGCGCTCGCGGCATTCGCATCCCCGAACCGCCGGGGCTACCCATCGTAGGCCGCGTCGCTGCCGGCAGCCCGCTTCTGGCAGTCGAGCACATCGAAAAACACCTCCAGGTCGATCCGGCGCTCTTTTCTCCACGCGCCGATTACCTGCTGCGGGTGCGCGGCATGAGCATGCGCGACGCCGGCATTTTCGACGGCGACCTCATCGCCGTCCATCGTGACGCCGAGGCGCGCGACGGTCAGATCGTCATCGCCCGCATCGAGGATGAAGTCACCGTGAAAACGCTGCGCCGCCATGGTCACAAAGTGGAACTGCTCCCCGCCAACCCGGATTTTGCGCCCATCGTTGTCGATACCCGCAGCCAGGCGTTGACGATCGAAGGCGTGATGGTGGGCCTGCTCCGGCAGTATTGAGCGTCCGCGCCACCAGACGGACACACTCAACGTTTTGCCAGGGCGCGGGATTTTGTGCGTTTGACCGGACGGACGTGCGGCTTGCCGTCGGGCAGCGACGCCATTGTTTTTGCCTTCAGGCGCGCTGGATTCACCGCCCACCATTTCTCCGAGAAAGGCGCAAATGGCAAGCGGCGGTTTTTTGAATTCATCCCGCCACCGTTGAGCACGCCACCCGTGATCTCAACGCCAGCATCTCTCAGGCCAGCATACAACTCATGCAGGGCGCGGATGCGGGTCTTGTCCTGCCTGGATACGACGAGCGCCCCACCCGCCAGCGCGGCAATGCCCAAGCCATCCGCAAACTTGCCGGCAGGCGGCGTGTCGATGAGGATGACATCGAAGCTGTTCGCCAACTGCACGAGCATCCGGCCAAGCAGCGAACGTGACAGCAATTCCTGCGGATTGGGCGGCACCGGCCCCGCAGGAAGAATCGAAAGGTCGTTCAGCACCGGAATTCTGAACACGACATTGGAGGTGGCGCGCCCACCCAGAATGGACGAAAGCCCGTTCCGGTTGTCAATGCCGAACAGACTTTGCTGAACGGGATTGCGCAGATCCGCATCAATCAGCAGGGTGCGCGCCCCCAGTTGCGAAAACACCACCGCCAGGTTGGCGGCAAGCCAAGAGCGGCCTTCCCCCTGATCGGGACTCACGACCGCAAGCGCCCGGCGCTCATTATCCTCACTGAACCAGCGTCGCATCAGCTGGCTGCGCACCGCGCGCAAAGCTTCCACTTGCAGAGAAAACGGGCTGTATGCCGCCACGACCGTTTCGGAAACCCGGCTTTCGCCGCGTTGCAGGTAGGGATAGCGAAACTGATGCGACAAGGCAAACTGGATGTCCGCCTCCGTCGCAAACCCGAGTTCGACGGCGGCTTCCCCGAACCGAAGTCCCCGTTTTTTCTGTTCTTTGTAAATACGACTGGCGTCATCTGGCGAGAGCCGACCAGCGGATATTAAAATCTCGCCAATCGAACGGTCGCTCGATTCAGCCGAAAATGATGCTTCGGAAGCGTCATCCATCTTGTTTCCTTACGCGAGAGCTGGACGACGGCGAATACGAATGCCTGAGCGGGGAGGCGCGGGAACAGGAATGATGCCGAGAACGGGAATACCCACAAACTGCACGAGATCCTCACTTCCCCGCACGCGTTGATCGAGCAATTCGAGCACCAAGGCTGTGCCAATACCAAACAGAGTGCCAAGAAACACGGCGATGATCATGTTCAACAAAAGCCGGGGGCTGGAATGCTTCAGGGGTGGCTCCGCTGGCGCCAATATCGTGATGTTGGTTTGCTGGTTCTGGTCTGAGATAAGTCTCTGCTGCATGAGATTCTGCACCACGAACTCATATGCTTTCTGGGCGCTTTCGACGTCGCGCTGAAGTACAGACAGCTTGTCGTAATGCCCCTTCAGTTCGAGAACACGCTTTTTTTGTCTTTCGAGATCGGCAGAAATTTCAGATACCCGCGCCGAACTGATCCGGCCAGTCGTCGTGACGGAACTGGCCACGCGCCGCTTCTCGGCATCCAGACGCTGACGCAGTTTGGTAATCTGCTCGCTCAACTGGAGCACCTGCGGATGGTTTTCCCCGAGCTTGCCGAGCAACTGGCTGCGCTCCCCTTCATGCCGCACCAGATCCGCCGTGAGACCGGAGATCAGCCCATTGGCCATGACTTCGGGCATTGAATCGAGAGAATCGACTTCCGTCTGGCGCGCGCCGCTTTCCGCGCGCTGTCCCGTTGCTTGCGTCAACTGGCTGTTCAGCTCCGCCAAACGCTGGTTTTCAATGTCAAAACGGCCATCTCCGGAAAGAATTCCGCTCTCCTGCTCGTATTCGGAAAGCTTGCCCTGCGCAACCCGAAGTTTGTCGCGCAGATCCTTGGTTTGCTCGTCGAAAAACAGTGCGTATTGCCGGGCTGGCTCCAGCTTGAGTTCGAGATTGGTATCTATATAGGCACGCGCAAAAGCATTGGCGATCGCTGCGGCAAATTCAGGATCTGGCCCCGTGTAACTGACATTGACGACGCTGCTCTCCCTTGAGGGCCGAACGTCAAGCTGCTTCTGGAGCAATGTCGCCATCCAGGACTGGAAACTCCCCACGCCATTCGTCGCTTCGCGCCAATCCGTCTGGAGCACGGCGACCCGATCCAGTCCTGTCAAGGTCACGACGCGCTGCGCGACACGTTCGGACGAGATGATGTCGATCTGCGTCGCCAGATAACCCGATGACATCTGTGCGGGCGCCCCCACGTTGACGGGATCGGTTGCCTTCATGTCGATCACCAGCGCCGTCGTCGCCGTGTATTTCTTGGGCAATATCAGGCTGACGGCAAGCACCAAGACGACGATGCCCGCGAGAACGCCAAAGATGACCCATCGACGCGCCCGCAGAATAAGGAGAAGCTGTTGGAAGGTCACGGCAGGCTCATGGTCAGAAGAGGCTTTCCTTGACGTAAATGACGTCATCGGCCCGCAGAAGGTCGTCAAGCCCGGGTTCGAGCACCTTGAGCGAACCATTGGCCTCGCGCCGGTGAATGCGCAGCCCGCGTGTGGTGCCACGCGCCGAGGTTCCCCCGCCGGTCGCCAGGCCCTGCATCACGCTCATGTTGCGCTCAAGCCGGAAAGCGCCCGGGCGGTTGACTTCGCCGTAAATGTAGAACACCGGCGCACGATGCACGTAGATCAAATCGCCTCCGGCCAGCGGCAGGTCATTCGCCAGTTCACCGTTGATGAACAGCGCCGGGAGATCAATTTCGCGCCGAAACTGCTTGCCGTTGCGCATGCCGATGAACACCACGATATCGGCTCCCCCTGGCGAGACGCCGCCCGCAGTGGCGATCATGTCGGTCAAGCGCAAGTTCGCCGTCTCCAGAGGGAAACGTCCGGGCCGATTGACCTGGCCGAGCACAGAGACCTGGTTGCCGCGAATCTGCACCGGCAGCACGTTGACCTGCGGTTGCCGCACGAAACCGCCTTCGCGCAGGCGGGTGGCGATCTCCGTCTCGGCGGCGGAAGTCGTCATGCCTCCCACGGAAACCGCACCGATCAACGGAAACGTGAGAACGCCTTTTTCGGAGACGCGCGCTTCGGTGGCAAGGTCGGGATTCTGGAACACCGTGATGCGGATGATGTCGCCTGGCCCGAGAACGTATTCCCGTTCATCTGCGGCCTGCGCAAAGCCAGCCAGCCCCATCGTGAGCAGGAGCACGGCGAACGAGCGATAAAAAGATCGGAGAATAATCATCAATGTCATATGCAGGTTGACAACACGGCCCACAGAACGGCGCTCTGCGAACCTACACAGCGGGAAGCCATCCAGCGACAACCCCCGCCATCCTCTTTTGCGCCTACTTCAGTTTGGCCGCGCCTTGCTCGATCACAGAACGAGCCGCGTCCTCTTTGGATTCTTCCGCAGAGGGAGCTTGTGCCGGGGCAGCCTGCGCATCGGCGGCAGGCGGTGCAAAATCACCGACGTACTCAATGGCGGCAGCAGTGCGCAGACGCTGGATTTCCTCTTTCATTTTTTCGTTGCGCGCCTGGCCGATCAGGTAGTTCTCGATGACAGGCTTCGCCTTGGCGCGGTCGATCGGTTCGTCCCGCACACCCCCAATGGAGATGAGCGCCGCGCCGTTTGGCGTCCGGGTGGCGAACGCCTGGCCGGGATTCATCTGGGCAATGTTCTTGAGCACTTCGGGAGGCAGTTGTTCCGCCGCCTTGGTGCCGGCGTTTGCGGCGAACTGGATGTTTTTGCCTTTGAGCCATTCCATGAGCTGTTGCAGGTTGCCGCCCGCCTGCAAGCGCGCCTTGACTTCATCGAACTGTTCGGCGGGAGCGGTGATGTTGATCTCTTGCAGATCGTAAATGCGGCGTTTGGCAAAAAGGGCCGGATTGGCGTCGTAAAAAGCGTCGATCTGCGCCGCAGTCGGTTTCGCCGCTGCACCCACGACCTGCTCACCATAGGCGCGGGCAAGAATCTCCCGGCGGGAAAACTCGATCATCTGCACCACTCTCGGGTCGCGGTCGAGCTTGCGCTCCTTCGCCTGCTGTACCAGCAGTTCCTGGCTGATGAGCCGCTCGACGGCGGCAGCCGTGGCGTTCTTGATCTGATCCTGCGGAATGTTGCCGCCACGCGAGAGCAAATCATTGACCTGGTAGACGGAGATTTCCTCCTTGTTCACCTTGACTGCGACCTGGGAAGTCGACTTGCCGCCATCCTTGGCGCCACACCCGGTAAGCACGCCAGCCAGCAACACGGCGACACACAACGGAGCAATACGAACTGAATGAGACATAGGAACCCTGAAAGATGACAAACGGCCTTCCCATCGAAAGGCCCGGATACCACAGCTGCGCACGACGCAAGCGTAAAGCGTGCTCTCATGACCGCTGCGGCGCCCACACACCGCCCGTCATCATAACCTAACGAGCAACGTGTCACGATACGCGAACGCTTGCGCCAAAATTCCGCACAACGCCAGTGGGCGCATTCTCGCACTTATCCCCGTTTCTCAGAAGGTAAAATTCCCCGAGAGCCAGGCTGTCCGGGCACGGTAGTCACGATATTCGCTCAACAGTTTCGAATCCGACCCACGCTCGTCGTACTGAAAACCGAGAGCGAGATCAAAATAGGAAGTCGGCAGGTACTGAAGGTGAACCCCGTAGGACTCGGTGTGCTCATCCCGTAGCTGACATATGCCCGAGCAGGCCACGGGAGACGTCCCACGGTAGTCGCGCTGTAGATACCTGAGGGTAGCGCCGAGACGAATCTTGTCGGTCACGACCCAGGTCGGCTGCAACGTCCAACTGTGCGTTACGGCGTAGTTGGAAACCTGATCCTGATCCGCACCGATTTCGCGCCGCCAGGCCAGGTTCACAATAGCCTTGGGCGTGGGCGTCCAATTGACTCCGATCCGCCCGGTCAAGCCGTGAAAATCCCGACCAGACGCATAATCGTATTCGCGCTGCGTATAACCGATATAACCACTGAGCCGGGTAACACCCGTCAATTGCCACTCGCCGGACAGGCGCGCGTCGCGTTGTTGCCAGTCACGAAGCGAGCCGTCTTCTTTTTTTCGTTCCGGATACTGGCCTTCCTCGTCGCGCAGGCTAAACACGATGCGATTGCCTGTGGATGGGCGATAGGTCAGATTCAGGTTCGCCTCGCGCATGTCGTATTCATCATTGCGCCGATAGGCATTACCATCACGATACCTGTTGCGGACAGTGGCGCCGCTGACGCCCACCGCCCAGTCCGGATGAAACCAGTAGTTGGCACCAGCATCGAAACGTGCCAGCCGCCGCATGACATGGCTTTCACGTTCATCCGCGCCCAGGTTATCGAACCCGACAAACGACTCGCCATAGCTGTAGCCAAGGACGCCGCTCCAGTGATCGCCCACCCGCCAATCCCAGCGGAAGCGGGCATCCGGCGAGGTGCTGTTCAGCTCCGAGTTCGACTGAAACAGGGTTCGGCTCACGGAAAGCCCGGCATGAACCACCTGCCGTCCATACTCCTTGTCGAAGTTGGCGCCCGCACTGGTGGTGGACATCCACTCGCTTTCCGCATCGTGCTTCGTGCGGTACAGGTTGCTGTCCCAGGAAAACATCTGCGACGCCGAGAACTTGAACGCATCCCCTTCCGCCGCAAACGCTGGCGTCCCCTGGACGCCGAACAGGGTGACGAACCCACCTAACAGTACGACAAGGCCATGTTGCTTGCTATTGCTCATGAAGCGCATCTCTACCCAAAATGTAAAAAACACCGACAGCCACACACATCCCACCACAGCGAAATGATGTGCCTCTCCCCACGCACTGCCGCGACAACCATGTTACTCAGCGTTGATCATAGGACAAAATCCCCACGCCAAAAGTGTAAGAATTGTCGACAAATCCATCAAACCCATGTCGAACTCACACAGGCGCGCAAAAATTCGCCCGATCCCGAGCGTGAACATACACGATCGACACGGAAATTGCCGCGCCAAACACGGTATGCCGTGACAACACGCACCCTTCTGACGCATCATCAAAACAACGACTTGCAGCGAAACCCTGCGTAAAGCCAGCACACTTTCCACAACAGGTGCGCTTGATTCATCGCAAGCAGATACCGCAACATTCGTACCCGGCGATGACGGTGCGGGTAAAAAAACAACCAACCGCCCGTTCCAGCGGCGGCTGACCTGATGAAGTACATTGCGTGAGCAAAAGTGTTTATCATATGAACATGTCCGTTTGCCGTCGCGCAACGCAGTTATTCATAACACATAGAACAACAATGCCTCAATACCTCCGCAGAGACCGGTCAATAAAGAAAAATGTACTTTGGCGCAACAGTTTCACACTGAGCACCGCCATTGAGGCTTTTCTATATCCGCTCGCCGTCGTTGCGACCTTGCTGCTGGCCGCCAGTTATCACGACAGGCTCGGGTCGGAATACGTTGTCCTGGCCATATTGTCGTTCGCCATCACCTTTCCGGGCGAGTCCGCCTTTCACGAACGGCCCCGGCGCATTCTACGAAAACTGTTATCGAGCTGGCTGGTGTTCATCTGCATCATGACCGCTCTCGGCATCGCCACCAAATACATCATCTATTATCCCGTACAGGTACTGGCGACCTGGTTCGCCGTAACGCCAATCGCGTACATCTCCGCCTATTTTGTCCTGAGAGCCGCGCTGCCACGCGTGATCTCCATGAGGCACAACCAGCGCACTGCCGTCATCGTCGGCATCAACGACATCGGTATCCGCATCGCGCGGCAGTTTGTCGACAATCCTTACCTGGGCACACACATACTTGGTTTCTTCGACGATCGCAGCCTTGTCCGTCTGCAAGGAACCGTCGATACGCAGCCGCCCGTACCCGTGAAAGGGCGTCTGTGCGATCTGGCGGAATTCATCAGGCAGCAGAATGTCGAGGCCATATATCTCGCCCTGCCGATGGCGACCCAGCCTCGCATCCTGCACCTGCTCGACGATCTCAAGGACACAACCGCCTCGATCTATTTCGTACCGGATATCTTCATCACCGACCTGATCCAGGGACGGCTCGGCAGCGTCGGGGACATACCGGTCGTCGCGGTGTGCGAAACGCCTTTCACCGGCTTCAACGGCGTGATCAAGTTCACCTCGGATATCGTGCTCTCGGCGTTCATCCTGACGCTGCTGCTGCCTGTGTTGCTGACACTGGCAATCGGCGTCAAGCTGTCCTCGCCCGGGCCGGTCATCTTCAAACAGCGGCGCTATGGTCTTGATGGCAAGGAAATACTGGTCTACAAATTCCGCTCGATGACGACCTGCGACGACGGCGCCGTCGTCAGGCAAGCGACAAAGGATGACCAGCGCATCACGCGATTCGGCGCCTTCATACGCAGAACCTCGCTGGACGAACTGCCGCAGTTCCTCAACGTGCTACAAGGACGCATGAGCATCGTCGGCCCCCGTCCGCATGCAGTGTCCCACAACGAAACTTACCGGAAGATGATCAAGGGCTACATGGTGCGTCACAAGGTCAGGCCGGGCATTACCGGCTGGGCGCAGGTCAACGGTTATCGGGGCGAAACCGAAACCGTGGACAAAATGGAAAAACGTATCGAATACGACCTTGAGTACCTGCGCAACTGGTCGCTGAGTCTGGATTTCTGGATCATCTTGAAAACCGCACTGGTGATCCTAAAAGACCGAAACGCCTACTGACCGGGCCGTTTCCCCTTACCGCCGCGCCATGTTATCTATTGGACTGAGCTTCCCTACGGCGGGCAACCCGGCCCGCTTTTCTGCCCGTCCGGCGCCGTGCGCAATAACCAGACGCCTCCGACGCTCAGGAGGGCCAGCACAAGCGCGCCGCCAATATGACCGGCGCCCAGTAACGACCCGGCCAACAGACCGGACAGAATCAGCGGGTAATCGGTTTTCGCCTTCATGCGGCACTCCATGACATCGCACAAGATAGGTGTAATTTTATACACCCTCTACAAGATGTCAAGCCCGCATGTATCGGACACACGACCGGCGACCGGCGTGCGCAATAAAGAATGGAAACATCCCCGTGAGATATTCCACTGGCACATATCGCCGTACACCGCATAATCCGGATCCCGAATACCTGTTAGCACTCTCTCTAATGGAGTGCTAGAATGTCCGGTCAAGGAGGCCCACTTACATGAATCCAGCCTTGTCGTTACCCATCCCTTGCGCCACTGGCAGCATCGACCAATACATCGGCTCGGTCAGTCGCCTGCCCATGCTCACCGAACAGGAGGAGATGGCTCTCGCCACCCGCCTGAAAGAGCATGGCGACCTGGATGCGGCGCGGCAACTGATCATGTCGCACCTGCGGTTGGTGGTGTCGATTGCGCGCGGCTACCTCGGCTATGGCCTGCCGCACGCCGATCTCATCCAGGAAGGCAACATCGGCCTGATGAAAGCGGTCAAGCGTTTCGATCCCGCGCGCGGCGTGCGGCTGGTGTCGTTCGCAATGCACTGGATAAAGGCCGAAATCCACGAATTCATCGTGCGCAACTGGCGGCTGGTCAAGATCGCCACCACCAAGGCGCAACGGAAACTGTTCTTCAACCTGCGCAGCATGAAGCAGGACTACGCCACGCTGAACCGCGAGGAAGTCCACGTCATCGCCGTCCGGCTCGGGGTCAAGCCCGAGGAAGTCGTCGAAATGGAAACGCGCCTGTGCGGGCGCGAAGTGCCGCTGGAAGCCGGCAGCGACGAGGATGAGCGTTTCTCCCCCATCGCCTACCTGCCCGATCCGCACGCCGAACCTTCGGCGGCAATCGAGGAAGCCCAGTATGCCCGCCTCCAGGACGAAGGATTGCGCCAGGCACTCGGCAATCTCGACCCGCGCAGCCGTGACATCGTGGAACGGCGCTGGCTGCGCGAAGGCGATACCGCCACTCTGCACGAACTCGCTGCCGAATACGGCGTCTCCGCCGAACGCATCCGTCAGATCGAAGCGCGCGCGATGCAGAAAATGCGCGCCCAGCTCGCCCCGGCGGCAGCGTAACGGGCAGCGGCGCCGCATCGTCGCCCACCCCCTGGAACCTTTACCGCGGCGCCATGCAGCGCATGGCGGCCCCGGTGAGGACGGCCAGGGCATCCCTTTATCCTGTTCCGAAAAGCAAGCGCCTGCGCGTAACGGTCAGCGCACCTTTTCAAGGGCGTCCCGCTCGCGGCGAAACCATCCCCAGCGGCGCGCAATCCAAGTACATTTCGCTTATCCGCGCGCGCAAGCGCCCCCCGACAGCCCGAGGAGCCATACCATGCCCCAGTTCATCGACATCAAGGTACCCGATATTGGCGATTTTTCCGGCGTGCCCATCATCGACGTCTTCGTGAAACCCGGCGATACGGTAGCAATCGACGACGCTTTGGTGACGTTGGAGTCCGACAAGGCCACGATGGATGTCCCCGCCACCGCCGCCGGAGTGGTGAAGGAAGTGCGGGTCAAACTGGGCGACCGGGTTTCTGAAGGCTGCGTGCTGGTTCGCTTGGAAGCGGGCGCGGAATCCCCCGAACCGGCAAGGGCCACCGGGAAAGAGATCGCCCGCGCCGCAGCGTCTTCGCCCACGGCCTCCCACACGGACGAGGCCGACATCGAAACCGACATGCTGATTCTGGGCGGTGGCCCGGGTGGCTATTCCGCCGCGTTCCGCGCTGCCGATCTCGGACTCAAGACCGTCATCGTGGAGCGTTACGGCACATTGGGCGGCGTCTGCCTCAACGTCGGCTGCATTCCTTCCAAGGCGCTCCTGCACGTCGCCGCCGTCATCGAGGAAGCCGGACGCATCTCCACCGCTGGGGTGAGTTTCGCCTCCCCCGAGGTCGATCTCGACCGGCTGCGCGCCCACAAGGACGGCGTGGTCAAGAAGCTCACCACGGGTCTCGCCGACATGGCGAAAGGCCGCCATGTGCGACATCTGCAAGGCGTCGGCCAGTTTCTTGATGCCAACCACCTCGAAGTCACTGTCAGCGGCAAGAAACAGGTGGTGAAATTCACACGGGCCATCGTCGCCGCCGGTTCGAGCGCCATAAAGCTCCCTTTCCTGCCAGAAGACGAGCGCATCATGGATTCCACCGGCGCGCTGGCCCTGACCGCGATTCCCAGGAACATGCTCGTCATCGGCGGCGGCATCATCGGACTGGAGATGGCGACGGTGTATAGCGCCCTTGGGACGCGCATCACCCTGGTGGAACAGGGCGACGGTCTCATGCCCGGAACCGACCGCGATCTCGTGAAAGTGTGGGAAAGAAAAAACGCCCATCGTTTCGGGCGCATCCTGCTCGGCATCGGCGTCACCGCCGCAACGGCCAGCGCGGCGGGCATCGAAGTCACCTATTCCAACGCGGAAAAGGAAACCTTCGATCGCGTGCTCGTCGCCGTGGGCCGCAGACCCAACAGCAAAACAATCGCCGCCGAAAAAGCGGGAATCACCCTTGACGAGCGCGGTTTCATCGCAGTCGACAACCAGCGGCGCACCAACGTGCCGCACATCTTCGCCATTGGCGACATCGTCGGCAATCCGATGCTCGCCCACAAGGCCGTGCATGAAGGCCACGTCGCCGCCGAGGCCGCCACCGGACTGAAATCCGCCTTCGACGCCCTGCAAATTCCCGGCGTCGCCTACACCCACCCCGAAATCGCCTGGGCGGGTCTGACCGAAACCCAACTCAAAGCCGAAAACAAGGCGTTCCGCAAAGCCGTCTTCCCCTGGGCCGCCAGTGGCCGCGCCATCGCCAACGGCGTGGAGGAAGGTGTCACCAAGCTCATTTTCGACACAGAAACCCGACGCATCCTCGGCGGCGGCATCGTCGGCATGAACGCGGGCGACCTGATCGGCGAAATCTGCCTCGCCATTGAAATGGGCGCGACCGCGACGGATATAGGCAAGACCATCCACCCGCATCCGACCCTGTGCGAATCCATCGGCATGGCGGCGGAAGTGGCTGAAGGGGTTTGCACGGATCTGCCAGCGGCGCGGAAACGGTAGCGACAAGGGTTGTAACCCTCTGCGCGCATGCGTCGCGCGCAACAGTCGTCTCATCCCGTCACGTTGAGCGAACACATGGGCGTCAGCCGTCCATCGGCCTGCAAATAGTGGTTGCAGCATTTCATCAGGCGGCCAATGTCGAAAGACCCGGCGTCCATGAAGCCGTGGATGAAAACGCTGCGCAGGACGCTGCTGCCCACATCGAAAGCGGCTTTGGCGGAAAACTTGCCGCCTTCCAGCTCTTTCAGGATGGATTTGATGCGCGCAAGCACCTGCTGGTTGTCGGCAATGCTGTCGGCGGCTGACCAGCAATCGTAGATGCGCGCGCGGATGGCTTCATGGCCTGCCCTGTCCAGCCCTGGCAAACTGCGGTTGGAAACAACGTCCAGAAAAGCCTCTTTTCCCAGGAATTCCTTGAGCGAATAAAAGCGATCCCTGGCGACCTGAAAGTAATAGGAAAGCGTAAAGCAGCCCGGATGCGCGCAAGGGAGCGGATTGAAATCGCCTTCCTTGATGTGGCGCGATTTGTAAAGCGCCCGCAGCACGTCGTCGATGGTCATGCGCTCGGCCTCGCCAAAGTTGGCGCTGGCCGCGCCGGTGAATGCAATGGGCTGAAACATCAGGCTCAAGGCTTTGGAAGCGAAAAAGAAATCGGCGATGGCGGTGACTTCGTCGTCGTTGACTCCTTTGGCGATGGTGGCGACCAGCGAATAGCGGACGCCTTCTTCTTCCAGCAGGCGGATCAGTTCCAGCTTGGTGTCGGAAAAATCCCCGCCCCGCAGACGCTGCCAGGTTTCGGGGCGGAATCCATCAAATTGCAGGGAGACGACCGTGCCGGTCTCGCGGAACAGGGCGCGCATTTCCGGATCGGCGCGCAGTTTCAGGCCATTGGTGGAAACGGAAGGCTGTATCACGCCCATTTCCCTGCATATGCGCAGAAATTCCGGGAAGTGGGGATGCACGGTCGGTTCGCCGCCGGAAAGGTTCAGGAGCGGCACGCTGCCTTCGCATTCGATGAGCCGGGCGAGCGCATGGCGGAATTCCTCCGGTGTCATGCCGAATTCGTCGCCGGGGGTCTTCAGGCAAACCGGGCATTCCAGGTTGCAACGGCTGGTGATTTCCGCCACGGGCAGGCAGGTATGCTGGCGATGCTGCGTGCACAGCCCGCAGGAATCCGGGCAGCCGCGAAACTCATCTGTCCCCAGTGCGAATGGAATTTGCCTGGGCTTGACGTATTCGCGGCTGGATTCGTACCAGCCGGGGTCGGAAGAAATCAGCGTCCGTGCGTTGCCATGCGCCGGACACAGGGTTTCCAGCCAGATGGCGTCGTCCTCGTTGAGAATCCGCGCCGTGACCAGTGCGCGGCATTGCGCGCAATAACCCGTGGTGTAGGAATAAAGTCGTGCGTTCATTATTGATTGCTCACCGTTTCACAGTCTTTTCCATCATTGCAGGCGCGGCAAAAAAATCCCCATTCAAGCGCTATTTCCTTGCCATCGCCCGCCTGGCGGTAATGCCCTCCGGGCAAATCGTTGTCGGCGTCGGCAAGCACGAGCGACAGCGTGCCAAACCATTTTGGGCCGCACAGGACATCCAGTGTCCAGTCCACACTTTGAGGTTTGCCTGTTTCGTTGCGTGCGAGGATTCGCTTTTCCTTCAGGCGCAAGCCGCATTCCCGCAAAAGGTTGCCGCGCGTGTCGGCAAAACGGACATGACCGGAGAAGGCGCTTGCCTTGTCCTTGGTATCCGGGTCGTCGTTGAAAAAGACATCCAGCGCGAGATCGCCGCCGGTGAGCGTGATGCCGATGCCGACGTCCGGGGCAGCCGGCATGATGCTCTGCTGACAGGCGCGCTCAGGCACGAGGCGGAAACCTTCGACGCGAAAAACATCCTTGGCATGCACAGCCGCACCGCCGCGCGATCCCACTGTGATGGTTTTCGTCGCCGGGTCGAAATCCATGCCATAGCCGGAGAGTGCGAAGGCTGGCTGGAATTGCTGACGTTCCGGGTCGTAGAGGTAAAACATCTCGCCGCAGTTGGCGTTGCCGCACATGACTTGACAGGAAAAATCCTCTATCCCGTCAAAATTGAAATCTCCCACACCAAAATTGGGCGACGATTCCTCGTCGGAAAAGTCACGGTCGTCAAAACAGTCCGTTTCGATGTTTTGCACGAGTTGCCCTGTGCCTTTGCGGTAAATCCGCAGGATTTGCTTCTGCTCGCCTCCCACCTCAAAAGACAGGTCGACGTCCCGCATGATGTCGTTGAATCTGAATTCACGCCTCGGGGGCTGCGTTTCCTGCGCCTGAACGCCCCATGCCGGCAACAGCGCAAAGGCGAGCACAAATGCCCAGCGAATCGACCGCTTCATTGCGCGCTCTCCGTCCAGAAGCGCGAATCCTGCTGGCGGTACAGCAGGTTGTAAGAACAGGCGGGAATCATGCGGCCATCCTCGTGTGGCACCAGATCGCCGCACAGACTCACGCGGGCAAGGTCGAAATTGTCTTCGTCCATGTGGGCGTGGAGCGTCACGGTTTTGACCATTTCGTGCAGAAAACGGGGGTTGCGAGCATCGTCGCTGCCAAGCCGGGCGATGAAGCGTTTCAGCACCGCCAGTTCTTCCCTGGACGCGCCTTCCGCCCATAGTTCGTCGATGCGGGTGCGAAAACAGCGTTCCAGTTCAGGCAAGGGTTTCAGCAGATAGCTGTCCGCCGTCGCCCGGATAAGCAGATCGGTGGGGGCAAGGCGCGTGAACGGAATGCGCACATTGCCATCGACAATAAAATACGACGCGGAATAGCAAAACGGATGGTAGGAGCCGTGCGCGAAAAAATCGCTCGCTGCGAAACGGCCTCCGCGCACCAGTCCCTGTTCGACGTCTTCCAGCGTGCTGTGGATGCGCGGCGAAAAAAGGCTGCCGTATTGCCCGGTATAGGCCATGTTCTGAAGGGTGATGCCGCAGATGAATTTCTTTGGTAAAAAGTCGTCGATCAGCTTCGGCAATTCTTCGTCGTTGATACCGGGAATCCATACCATGAGGAGAACGGTCGGGATGCCCAGTTCCTCCAGCATGGCGAGGGCATTCAATTTGCCCTGCACGATGTCCGCACCGTGGATGCGAGCGCTTTTTCCGGCATCGAGCGTATCCAGCGACAAAATGACCTGGACGCCGGTTTCCTTCACTTTTTCCGCGAGTTTGCGATTTTTCCCCAAAACAAGGCCATTGCTGTTCATGGCGACGCGGAACGAACGCCTGGCGCAACGTTCGAGTATTTCGCCGATGCGCGGGTGCAGCGTCGGTTCGCCGCCGGTGAGATCCAGCAAATCGACGTCCTGCTTTTCTGCTTCGATGATGTCCAGCAACGCTTCCAGTTCGTCCATCGACTTGTTGTAGATTTCGTCCTGCCGGTTATGGGTGAAACAGATGGGACATTTGAGATTGCAATGGTTGGTGATTGAAAAAATCGGCAGGCGCAGGCTGCCCGCATGATTGGCGCAGGGGCCGCAATCGAAGGGACAGCCTTTCTTCACCGGCGTCAGGTGCGGGTTCTGCTGCATCGGGCGCGGCTGGCGGGTGCGCTCGAAAAACCATTCCTTTGTGCGGCAGACCGGCGTGCGCTTCGCGCCGTGCCGGGGACAGATGCGCTCCATGAACACGCCTTCGTCCGTCGCCGAATACAGCGCGTGCTCCACCGTCTTGCACACCGGACACCAGGCGCGGGTGCTGCCGAGATTGGTTTCCCCGAACTGGGCGACGCCGGGTTGAGATACGCATTGCATGAATGCGATGGGTTGTTCCATGTTCAGGAAGCCTCCTCGGAATGTTGCCGCGCAAGGCGGGCGTAGAGTTCTGGCTGCGCGAGCTTCCAGCCCAGGATGCCCCACATCAGGAAAGTGAGGCGGCCATAGCCCTTGCGCTTCAGGTAATAGGCGACGATTGGCGCGTCGTAGCCTGTCTCGCAGGTGACGAGAATGTGGCGGTCGCGCGGGATTTCGTGCAGGTGTTTGCCGATGCTGTAGAACGGAAAACGATGGCTGCCGGGCAACGGTTTCAGTGCATATTCCGGTTTCATCGCATGGCGCAGGTCGATGATGAACACGCCGGGCGCGAACAGCACTTCCTCGGTCAATTGCGCCGGTTGCAGCGCCATGACCTCGCCATCCTGGCCGGTGAGCACCTTCCCGAACACGGCAATGACGTAGCGCAAGTCCTTTTCCGGCAGATTGTGCGGAAAGGCGATGCGCAGGGTCGCGCGCGCTTCTTCCGGGGTCAGGCCCATGCCGGTAAGGACGTGCGAGGGCAAATCCTCGCCGGTATTGCAGGCGGAACCCGCTGCCACCGAAACGCCGTAATAGTCGAGCTGTCCCATGACGACGGCGTTGGCCGTGCCGGGCAGGGTGACGCTGACTGTTCCCGGCTGGCATTGCCCGCCCCCGGGCGAGTTGATGACGCAATCGGGTGCGATGCGGGTCAGCGCGGCAATGAACGTTTCCCGCTTTTGCCGCAGGGCGGCGGCGGACGCCAGCAGGCGCGGCACATCCGCCGCCGCCGCCGCAAAACCGGCAATGTTGTGCAATCCTTCCGTCCCGGCGCGGCGGCCTTCTTCCTGATGGCCGCCCAGCATGAAGGGCGCGAACGGCGCGCCCTCGCGGACGTAGAGCGCGCCGACGCCCTTGGGGCCATGAATCTTGTGCGCAGAAAAAGAAGCGTAATCGACGCCGCTCTCCCGGACATCCACCGGCACCTTGCCCAGCGCCTGCACCATGTCGCAGAAGAAAAGCGCCCCGTGGGCGCGGGCGACGCCAGCCATGCCCTCGACATCGTAGAGCGTGCCCACCTCGTTGTTGGCGGCCATGCACACCACCAGCCCCACGTCATCCCGCAGGGCGTTTTCCACTGCTCGCGGGGCGATTCTCCCCTGCCGGTCGGGCGCGAGGGGAATCAGCGCAAAGCCCTGCTCCCCGAGCCGGAACAGGCTCTCCAGCATGGCCGGATGTTCGAGCGGGTTGTAGAGAATTGCGCGCTTGCCAACGGGCAGCAACGGCGCGATGGCGCGCACGGTGTTGTTGGATTCTGTGGCGCAGGCGGTAAAAAAAAGCGACTCCGCCGGCGCGTTGATCGCCTTGGCGACGCGCTCCCGCGCCCCGGCCAGGATGTCCGCCGCCCGGTGCGCCATCCTGTACGGCGAGGAAGGATTGGCGTAACAGTGCGCGAGCACATCGTTCATGGCCTTGCGCACTGCCCTGCTCACCGGCGTGGTAGCGTTGTTGTCGCAATAGACCTGACGCCGGAAGCTGAACATGCTCAGACGCCCGCGTTCCTGGGCAGCATCCGGTCGAACAGCACCGCCAGCAAAATGCCGGCGCCCTGCGCCGCGATAAAAGCCGGTGCGTCCTGCGGCGCGATGCCCGAGAACGTATCGCTGAACATGCGTCCGATGGTGACGGCGGGGTTGGCGAACGAAGTGGAAGACGTAAACCAGAAGGCCGCGCCGATGTAAGCCGCAACACAGGCCGCCACTTTCTGCGCCGGCGCTTTCAGCACCACCAGCAGCAACCCGGCGGTGGCAACCGCCTCCGCCAGCCATTGCCCCATGCCGGTACGCGCCTTGGCGGCCAACTGCCACACCGGCAGGTCGAACATTGCATTGGCCAGCCAGGCCCCCAGAATCGCCCCCGCCACCTGCGCGACCAGATAGCCGCAAAGCAGCTTGCGATCCAGTTCGCCGCGCCAGGTCATCAGAAGGCTGACCGCCGGATTCATGTGCGCGCCGCTCATGGGGCCGAAGATTTCAATCAGGAAATACAGCGCAAAAATGGTGGCAAAAGTGTTGCCCAGCAAAGCCACCGCGACGTTCCCGCCCGCGAGCCGCTCCGCCATGATGCCGGAACCGAGAATGGCGGCGAGCAGAAAAGCCGTGGCGAGAAATTCCGCACCCAAACGGCGCAAGGGAAAAATATCGTTCATTGCCTTTTCATCACCATGACTTGCAATTGAAACCGGCCTTGCCCAACCCGGTCATGCGCGCACTGCGATCGCGGGCGATGATAGACTACTCGCCACCCATGGCACAAATATACAAAGCATTGAATCATGCGCTTCATACTCGTGGACGCCATCCTTGAATGGGAAACCGGAAAACGGGCCAGAGGAATCAAGAACGTCAGTCTTTCCGAAGATTTTTTTGACGATCACTTCCCGCTGAAACCGATCATGCCGGGCGTACTCATCGTCGAGGGAATGGCGCAAATCTCCGGGCTGCTGCTGGAAGAATCCATGAAGCGCGACGGTAAAAAAGTCAAGGCGCTAATGAGTCTGATGGAAAAAGTAAAATTCCGGCAGCCCGTTTATCCCGGCGCGCAGATTCTTTACGAATGCGACATTCTGCGGATGAATGAATTCGGCGGCAAAGTCTCCGCTTCCGCCACGGTCGCGGGCGAAGCCGTGACAGAATGCACCCTGCTCTTTTCGTTTCACGAATTCGGTAATCCCACGCAGGAAGCGATCCGGGCGCGCGTTCTGGAAACCTGGTTTGCCGGTGCGCAACATGTGTCCTGAACTATCGGTCACGGGCGCGGGGGCACTCACCTGCCTTGGCGACACCCTGCAAACGACCCTGGAGGCGCTTGCCGCGGGCAGGCGCGTGCAGGGCGCGCCTTTTCCCTTCCTGGCCGGCACGCCTTATGCCGCCTGCCGGGCCGCACAGGCGGAGCCGGACGCCGCCGCCCACATCCCGGACAGACGGCTGCGCAAGTTCATGTCTCGGCATGCAGAACTGGCCGCCGCTGCGGCGCGGCAGGCGCTGGCGCAATCCTCGCCGCTCGCGCGGGGCATTGCGCCGGAGCGCATCGGACTCTATGCCGGTGTCGGACTGGCGGCAATGGAGATGAACACCAGTACTGGCTTTTTGCGCAAGTCGCTCGGCGAAGACGGCGCGTTCAGCCAGAAAGCCTTCGCTGGCGCGGGATTGCACACCATTCATCCTTTATGGTCGTTTCATACCCTGGCCAACATGCCCGCCTGCATCGTCTCCGTGCTGGAAGGCGTCAAGGGCGACAACGGCCTCTACACGCCCTGGGAAGACCAGACCGCATTCGCGCTCATCGAAGCCGCCCACGCCCTGGCGCGGGGCGACGTCGATTGCGCCGTGGTGGTGGCCTCCGACACGCCCTCGCATCCGGCAAGTCTGGTGAAGCTCGTGCAGGCCGGTCATCTCGCGCCCACGGAAATCGCTGCATCCGGCGCGGCCTGTCTGGTGCTGGAGCGCGTGGAAGCGCACAAGAACTCGCCCCGGCTCGGAAACCTGGCACTCAGGCTCACGGACGCGCCGCCCGATGACCCGCTCGCCCCCTTCATCGGACGCACTGTCGCCGCCGCGCCCCTGTTGCTGGCGGCCTTGGCGGCATCCCTGGCACTGCCCTGCCGCCTGACTGGCTGCGGCGGCCATACGTTTTCTTTCGGGATAACCTGATGCAGCGCGTTGTCATTACCGGATTCGGCATCGTTTCCCCCATCGGCACGGGCGCGGAGGCATTCTTTGCTGGACTGGAGGCTGGCAGAAACGGCATCGCGCCCATTACCCGCTTCGATACCTCCGGGCTGGACGTACGCTACGCCGGGGAAGTAAAAGACGCCCCCATCCTGGCGGACGAAGACGAACGCGCGCTGGCGCGGCGTGACCCGAAGGTGGGCTTCGCGCTCACGGCAGCGGCGGAAGCCCTGACGATGGCCGGCGTCACGTCGTTCTCCGCCGACGACCTCATCCATATTGGCACCAGCCTGGAGACGTTCTTTTTCAGGGATTTTTCGTTGTCGGGCCAATCTGGAGAAGACGCCCTGCGGCGGCAGCTCGTCACCCATCCCTGGTGCCTGCCGCTGGACACGGCGCTTGTCCGCATCCGGAAACGCTATGGCAATCCCGGCCAAGCCGCCACCAACTGTTCCGCCTGCGCGGTGGGCGCGCAAACCATCGGGCAGGCATTTCACGCCGTGCGCGACGGACGCTTCGCGCTGGCGCTGGCGGGCGGATTCGATTCCATGATCAACCCGCTGGGCGTGGGCGGCTTTCAGTTGCTGGGCGCGCCCGCCACGGGGGAGCCGCAAGACGGCGCCGCCTTTTGCCGCCCCTTCGACGCCAGCCGCACGGGGCTGGTCTTGGGCGAAGGCGCGGGTTTCGTGGTGCTGGAAGAGCGCGAGCGGGCGCTGGCCGCCGGTAAAACCCTTCTGGCGGAAATCGTCGGCTTCGCCTCCACGCTGGACGCGCACGGCCTGAGCGCGCCCGACCCGGAAGGCGACGGCGCAACGCGCGCCATGCGCGGCGCACTGGCCGACGCGGGCCTGCCGCCGCAAGCCGTCGACCACATCAACACCCATGGCACCGGCACCCAGTTGAACGACCCGGTGGAGGCGCTCGCCATTCGCCGCGTCTTCAATGCAAGCTGGGAGCGTGTGCCGGTCGCAGCGGTCAAGTCGATGATGGGGCATTCCATCGCGGCGGCGGGGGCCATCGAAGTCATCGCCTGTCTCTATACCCTGCTGCGCGGCATGATTCCGCCCAACATCGGGCTGGACAAAACCGGAGCCGGTTGCGAGCTGAAGCACGTCGGACGCCAGGCCGAAGCCTTCGCCGCGCAATGCGTGCTCACCAACTCCTTTGGCTTCGGCGGACAAAACGCCAGCCTGATCCTGACGCAGGCCAAAGCATGACGGCGCGCATTGCATTGGTCGCAGGCGGCGCGGGCGATCTCGGTCAGGCCATTTGCCGTGAATTGACCAAAGCGGGAATGCGGGTCGCCGTGGGTTACGCCAAGGCGAGAGAACGCGCCGACGCGCTGGCGGCGGAACTGGGGGGCGTGGCCCTCGCCCTGCGAGCGGAAGACGAAAACGCCCCGGCCAACG
>JAITQD010000020.1 GCA_031289095.1 Azoarcus sp. | reverse complement strand
TCGAAAACTGCGCCACCTTGCCCTCGCCGAATACCGTCGGCATGAAAGGCTTCACCGTGAACGCCCCCCAGGGATGCAGGTTGTGACCGAAGAACCACAGCCAGCCCGCGTAGGTGACGAGAAAATAAAGCGGAATCATGGCGGGCACGAGGGCGAGCACCCACTGAAAGCGGCGCAGGCGGGCCGTGCACACGAGGACGATGGACATCGCTGCGAGCAGGCCGCAGATCATGATCTGCGAGGCGAGGCGCACATTGTGGCCCCAGGCCGCGATGCGCTCGGGTTCCTTGAAAAAAGCGCCAGCATCCTGCATGTATGCCTGCACGTTGCGCTCGATCTGGCCCATGCCGAACTGTTCGGCGATCATCCAGGCCGCGACCGCGACAAAGCCCACGGCAAGCGCCGCGAAGCGCGGGCGGCGGCGCGGCAGCGCGAAGGCGACAATCATGACGGCAAAGAAACCGAAAAAATACTTCGCCAGCGGTCTTTCCACGGGCGCGCCAGTGCCGATCGGGAACATGCCGACGTAATGGTTGATGGTGTTCATCTCATGCACGCAGTCGAGCCCTTGCGCATTCTCGTCCACATTTTTTTTGGCATCGAGAATGGGGTTCCAGCGCTCGTCGTCGTGCGCAAGGTCGCCCTGGATGACCTCGCCCGCCAGGCGTGACCCCGTGCCCGCCGCCTTGCAGCCGTTATGGACGGCGTCGAAATGAAAATGAATGCGGATGCCGTCAGGGAAAGCGTCCACCGGGTAGTTGGGGGCGGTGAGCGACACCCACCAGATCGGCGTGAAATAAGCGGTCACGAGCGCCACGAGGGCCACCAGGGCGAGCACACCCACGAGTCCGTTCCGATTTTTCATTGTTATGTTCTCTCCGGGACGCAGCCTTTTCCGGGCGTGGGCCACGCCCCGTAACGTTGACTCATTTGCCGCTGGTTTTCGCTCCGCACATCGCACCGGGCATCTTCAGGCTCGACTGATAAGCCGAGATGGCCACCAGCATGTCGTCGGTATAAGGCTTGATCACTTTCACCATGTCCGGGTTGGCGTTGCGGCGGCGTCCGTCGCGGATTTCGGTCATCTGGCGCAGCAGGTACTTGTAGTGCTGGCCGGCGATCACCGGGTAAAACTTCTCCTTGTCGCCCTGGCCGTGCGCGCCATGGCATTCCAGGCATTGCTGCTCGTACAGCGTCTTGCCCTTGGCGACCTGCACGGCGGCATCGGCCCCGTCGTACTTGCCGTGGTCCGTCGGAATGCACAGGCCCGCGATGTAGGCGGAGACATCGGCGAGTTCCTGCGGATCGGTCAACGTCACCGCGAACGGGTACATCGTCGGGTTATCGCGCAGCCCGGCGCGGATGTCGGCCATCTGCTTGATCAGCACCGTAGTGTGCTGACCCGCGAGTTGCGGAAAAGTGCCGTCGGGCCGTCCCGCCCCGGAAGGCAGGTGACAGGCACCGCACACCTCGTAGGCTTCCTCGCCGTTTGTCCGGTCGCCCTTGAGCTTGAGCGCCTCAAGTTTTTCGCCTTCCTGGGCGTTCCAGGTGTAACCGGTGCTTTCTATGCCGCCCTTCTTCGGGGCGGGCGCCTGGGCGAAGGCGGCTGTGGCGATGCTGGCGCCAAGGATAGCCATGGTCAGGGTAACGGCTCTCATTGCGGGTGTCTCCCGATGTGTGGTCATTTCAGACTGGCGAGGTAAGCGGCGAGCGCCTTGATTTCCTCGTCATCTACGAGGTGCATGACGCCTTTCATCGCTGCGGATTGCCCATTGGCGCGCGCGCCGCTCTTGATGTCCTTGATCTGTTGTTCGGCGTAGGCCGCGTTTTGCCCGGCGATTTTCGGGTACGAAGGCAGGAGCGGCTTATCCCCTTTCGGGCCGTGGCAGGCGACACAGGTCTTTTCGACATACAGCGCCGCGCCGTCAGGCGCAGCAAACGCCACAGGCGCAACGGCAAGACCGAGCGCCAGAACGGCGAAATACGCTGACGCCATTCCGTGCGAAACAAATCGAAGTCGCAAGGCTGCTGGATGCCGCGATTTCGCGTGGCATGACGGTGGTTTCATGGTTTTCCCTCTTCCGGGTGGATGCCGGCGGGAGCCATTGCGACCCCCGCCGGGCGGCGAGCATTACTTGAGCTTCTTCGCCCCGTTCTGTTCGAGATAGGTCTTGGCGCGCAGGCCGATGTCGGCTGCCTTCACCTGGTACTGATAGACCTGCTCGGCCCAGAGGTTGGCATGCTCCCAGTCCTGCTTGGCCGCAGCCGCCTCGTGACGGGACTTGGCGTCAGGAATCTTGCCAAGCTGGTCGGTTGCATCCTCGACCATGTTCACCACGTCCGGGAAGTCCTTGTAGTTGGTGCTCGTAATAAAGGCCACCACTGAATCAATGACCGCCTGTGTATCGACAATCGTCTTCAGCGTCGCCTGATAATCCGCCTGGGTGTAGGCGGCTTTGGCGATTTCCTTCTTCGTCGCTTTCCAGCCCTTCGGTTTCACCAGCAAGTAACCCTGCATCTCAAGGTGCAGCGCCGAGCAGAACTCGGTGCAGTAGTACGGATAGACACCTTCCTTGTCGGCCTTGAATTTCACCGACACCGTCTTGCCGGGTTCAACCGAGGCATGGACGTTGTAGGTGGACACGGTAAAGCCGTGCGTTTCATCTTCTGCGCGTTCAAGGTTGGTCAGGTTGATCGTCACTTCGTCGCCGATTTCAGCCTCGATAATCTCGGGCGTGATGTGCGAACGGATCAGGGTGCCGTACACCGTCACCTTGTTGCCTTTCCGCTCGGTGCGCTCTTCGCCGGCCCGCACTCGTCCCGGATGCTGCGCATCGGTGCGGCTGTTGGTGCCCACCTTGTAGCGCACGCCCGGCTTGAGCTTGGCCGCCTCGATGGCCACCGCGTAGTGCGGCTCACCCAGCGGCAACGGCATGTCATAGAGAAGCTGCATCTTGTCGTTGCTGATATCGATCAACTGGTGGTTCTGCGGATGCAGCGGCCCCACCGGGTTGAAGCGGTCGATAGAGAGCTTGTTCAGCGCCACCAGATAGCGGCCCTTCGGATTCACCGAGTCGCCTTCCATCGTCATCAAGTGACCGATGTTGTAATGCACCGCGATTTTGTCGAGCACCTTACCTTCGCAGTAATCCCACTTGGCGACCTGGGAATCGACATAGAGCGAGGTATAGGCCACGCACTGTTTGACGTCGTACTGCGTATGCAGAGGGCCGAGGCCGAGTTGCACCTGGGCGTGCAGAGCATCCTGCATGCCGATCACCGGAATGCCGTACGGGTCTTTTGACTCGAACTTGCCCGCCTTGATCGCCGCCTGAATCTTGTCGAAGGAAAAGACCGAAACGTGCGTATCGAGTTTGCCCGAAACGATGATGTACTTGCCGTCGGGCGTCACATCGACGCCGTGCGGCGACTTCGGTTCGGGAACCAGAAACAGGACGCCTTCCTTGACGGCGGTCTCCATCATCAGCATGTTGTGGCCGTTGATCTTCTTCGCCTTGCCCTGCGCGACGAGTTCGGCGGCCTTTCTCCAGTTGATGACGTGCAGATAATCGGTATCTTTTGCCGAACAACCGGCCTCAAACGGCGGGCGTCCCTGCTCAATGCCGCCGACGTAGCGTTCGGAACAGAAAGAATTGGTAAACGACCACCCATCCGACGGCCCCTTGCCCGCATCCGTGACGTCCTGCCCATACGGCGGCAGCTCAACCGAGAACGACTGTTCCGGCACCAGACGTCCGGCCTGGCGGTCGAACTTCCAGTAAGTCATGCCGCCCCGGTATTTCTCGTTGAAATCCTCAAGCGGATAGAACTTCCTGTTTTCCAGTGGCGTGGCGTACTGCGCGGCCTCAAGCACGTATTCGGTGTTGGACGTGACAGCCGCGCCACCGTGATCCGATTTGTAGATCGGGTTGGCGACGATCTGCTTGGTCTCGAAGTCGCGCAGGTCGATGACCGCCAGACGCGGATTGGCTTTATCGTTGATGAACAGAAACTGACCGTCGTACTGGCCCTGGGTTTCCGAAATTGCCGGGTGATGCGAATCGCCCCAGGTGATGTCCTTGCCGTCGATCTGGCCCCCCTTGAGCACCGCCTTCGACTCCTCGTCATAGCCGTAACCCTGCCAGGGTTCGGGCGTAAACACCGCGATGTACTTGAGGATGCGCATCGAAGGAATGCCGTATACCAGAACCTGCCCTGACTGGCCCCCGGAACTGAAGGCGAGAAACTCGTCGCGCTTGCCGGAGGGCGTATAGGTCTTGGCTGCCGCCATGAGATCCTGTTGGCTGAGTCCCCGCCGTTTCATGACGTCCTGCAAAGACTCGGCGGCCCACGCCGCCTCCGACCCGACTCCCGCCAGCAAAACCGCTATTGCCAGCGTCTTGACTGCCAGACTTTTCATCGTGATGCCTCCCGAGAAATATCGTTTTCCAAGTCGCCGCTGGCGCGATGTCACGCATACGGTGCGCCCCCTGCGATGACTCTTCGCGGATTGTGCGATATAGGTCACGGTGCGAACAGGTAATAATCCCTGAATGCCAAGTAAGATTTGGGGAGCAGGGGATAGGAAAAATCCTAAGAAAACGCTGATTTATTCCCAACCGTTCGGGCTGAGCTTGTCGAAGCCTTTGTAATTCACTTGCCGGGCCTGCGTTTTACTCAGAAGCCTGTCTTTCCTGGATGACCTTGAAGTGATGCGTGCCATCCCGCCGCAGTTGTTCGACGAGGCCGAATTCCCAGTCGAGATAAGCCTGCATCGCCTCGGCGCTGTTGTCGGCGCCCTCGTAGGGACGGCGGTAGCGGTCGATGGCGGGGGAAGCCAGCCGTTCTTCGGTCTCCAGCGGCAGTCCTGCGGCTTGCCAGGCGTGGGTGCCGCCGTCGAGCGCATAAACTTCGCCGCCGTCGGCGGCAGCGGCAGCGGCAAATTCGGCTTGAGCGTAATCGCGGAGCAGGCCGAAAAGGCAGGTAAGCACATAACGCGACGCTTTGGGCAGCCGGGCGAGCGCCTCGCGGTATTGCGCGCGTAGCGCGTACCACGCGCCGGGAATGTGACCGCGGCGGTAGCTGGCGTAGGTGGTGAGGTCGATGACCACGGGTGCATCGTCTGATGCCAGCCACTCGCGCAGCGTGTGCGGGCCGATGCGGTGCGTTGCGGGAATGGAGGGCAGGGGCGGCAAGGGCGCGCGCCATGCGCCGGTCTCCGACCAGGCGGCGGGTTCGGGCGGTGTGAGCACGTAGACGTCCCACGCCATTTGCGCGAGCCAGGATGCGGTCATGTTGGCGCGTACGCCGTCGTCATCGGCAAGCACGATGCGCGCGCCGCGTACGGTGGCGGTCATCTCGGTTTCTTGCACCAACTGGCCGCCGGGCGCGGAGAGAAAGCCGGGGAGGTGGCCTGCTGCGTATTCCGCCGGGTCGCGCACGTCGATGAAATAGGTGGTGCGTCCGTCCTGGGCGCGCCAGGGGTCGATGTCGGCGAGCGTCGTCCATTTGACGCCCGCACGCCCGGCGACCGTCCGCGCCCGCGCAGCCGCGTCGGCGCGGGTGGATTCGGCGACCGGCCCGAAGCGGCGCGTCTGTCCGTGTTCGAGATGCTTGCCGAAGCCGGCCAGCGTCCAGCCGATGGTGCCGTTGCGAAGCGCGGCGACCGGATTGGGCAGACCGGCGTTTACCAGCGATTGCGCACCGATGATGCTGCGCGTGCGCCCGGCGCAATTGACGATGACGCGGGTCGCGGGGTTTGGCGCGAGTTCGGGCACGCGCAAGACCAGTTCCGCGCCGGGCACGCTGATCGAGCCGGGGATGTTCAGGGTCTGGTATTCATCGTATCGGCGCACGTCGACCACGACGACGTTGCTGTTTTCATCGAGCAGCGCCTTGACTTCGGCGGCGGCCAGCGCGGGCGGGTGACAAGTGGCATCCACGAGTTCGCCAAATGCCTTGCTTGGCGCGTTGACGTCGCGGAAAAGCTCGCCGCCCGCCGCCCGCCAGCCTTCGATGCCGCCCGCGAGCACGGAGACGTTGCTGTAACCCAGCTCGATCAGCCGCCGCGCCGCCCGCTCGGCCAGCCCTTCGCCGCCGTCAAGCGTAACGATGGGCGCGTCGCGTCGCGGCAGGCGGGTGTAAACCTCCAGTTCCAGGCGGGAAAGGCTGAGATGCGCGGCAAACAGGGGATGCGCCTGGGCGTGCGGGTCTTCCTCGCGCACGTCCAGAAGGGCGATCTCGCGCCGTTCCAGCAGCGCGGCGCGGATCGCCCCATAGTGAATGCAAGACGGCTCCGGCAGGCTCACGCGACGCTCAACTCCACAGGTTGGGCACGACGGCGCTGGCGTAACCCGAGACGAAGGATTTTGCGTCGCCGCTGGCGGGGTCGAACACATGGCGATTCACCCGCCCGATGTTCTTGCCATAAACATGGATACTGATCGAGGCGCGGTCGGCGAGGTTGTTGGACACCGCATGCACATCGCCGATTGCTGGCGAAACCGCCGTAGTCTGGCCCGGCAGCAGGACGCCGCTGCCCGCGACTTCGTAGCCGCCGCTGGCCTGCTTGCGGTACGTGGTTTCGCGCTCCTCGCCCCGCAATCCGCCGACGATGCCCCAGGTGAGGTGATCGTGCACCGGCGTCTTTTGCCCCGGCCCCCACACAAAGCTGACGATGGAAAGCCGGTCGAGCGGGTCGGCGTAGAGCAGATATTGCTGGTAGTGGTCGGGATGCGGGCGGGCGAACTCGT
>JAITQD010000121.1 GCA_031289095.1 Azoarcus sp. | reverse complement strand
AAAGCGCGCGAGCTTGATCGCCGCCTCGTTGGCCTCCAGCCCGGAATTGCAGAAAAACACTTCCTCCATACCAGAGAGCGCCACCAGCCGGTCGGCGAGTTTTTCCTGCAAGACGATGCGGTAGAGATTGGAGGTATGCAGCATCTTGCCGGCCTGACGGGAAATCGCCTCCACCAAGCGCGGATGGTTATGACCGAGGGTCGATACCGCGATTCCCGAGAGCGCGTCGAGATAAGGTTTGCCCGCTTCGTCGTAAAGCCATGCGCCCTCACCGTGGGTGAAAGCCACCGGCAGACGAGCGTAGGTATTCATGACATGAGAAGACGGCATGCTGAACTCCTGCAGGTAAAAGCAGAAACGCGCACGGCGGCAAAGGCCGCCGTGCGAAGTGACAGGCGTCGGATTCTACGCCAAAGGCTTCGCCAATGTACAGGCTCGGCGCTCTGGAGCCGAAGCCGCCGCGCGTTACGTTTTATGGTTGGGGATCGGCGCATGAGGCTCAATTCCGGCCTTAAAAACGCTGGATTTCAGTGAAACGGCGCTGAAAAATGAAAAAAGGGGCCGAAGCCCCTGATTTCGACGACTTACAGACGTCGGCGACAAACGTCAGCGGAAATCTGTAAATCATAAATTGGAGCGGGAAACGAGTCTCGAACTCGCGACCTCAACCTTGGCAAGGTTGCGCTCTACCAACTGAGCTATTCCCGCTTGGAAAGCTCGCCATTATAGGGGGCGATCCGCGCGTGTCAACCCGTCCAGCCGGACAGGCTACCTCGTGCGTTCAGCGCGCGTTTTCTTGATCAGGTCAGCGATGTTGGTGTTGCCCTTGGAGCGCGCCCACGCCTCGGCATCCACCCCGCGGTCGTTGCGGCGGGCGAGTGCGATCGGCGTTTTCAGCAGGCGACGCACGACGTCGATGTGACCATTGCGGCTGGCCAACATGAGGGCGTCGGACAGATTGGGCGTCAGGGCATTCACGTCGGCGCCAGCGGCGATCAGTTTTTCAACGGCAGGGAGTTTGCCTTCGAGAGCGGCGTAATGCAGCGCCGTCCAGCCGCTGCTGTTGACCTTCGCGCCCTTGGCGAGCAGGAGGTCGAGCAGCTTCACGTCACCTCCCAGGGCCGCCAGCATCAGGGCCGAGTCACCGTTGCGATTGCGGTGATCCAGTTGCGGGTTGAAACGCAGCAAGGCCGCTACGGTACCGGCATTGCCTTCGCGGACGGCAAGGATAAGCAGGGTGTTGCCGTTGTCGTCCTGGGTATCGGGGGCAACGGCGCCGCTTTCAAGCAGTCTGGTGAGGGTGCCGGTGTCGCCCCGGCGGGCAGCGGTGCGCGCTTCTTCCTTGCCGTCGGCGAAGGCGGCGGACGTGCAAGCAAGGAGGGCGACGGCAAAGAAGGCGGCGGCAAGGGTTCTGCCGAGCAGGATGCGAAGGGTTTCAGGCAGGATGGGCATGGCGGAACAGGCGGAAAAAGTTGTTGGTCGTAGCTTCTTCGATAACCGGGAGCGGCACGCCGCGCAGAAAGGCAAGTTCTTCGGCGACGTGCTTCACCCAGGCGGGTTCGTTGGTCTTGCCACGATGCGGCGCTGGGGCGAGATAGGGGGAATCGGTTTCGATCAGCAGACGGTCAAGCGGCATCCAGGCTGCGACTTTCTTGAGATCGGCGGCGTTCCTGAAGGTGATGATGCCCGAAAAGGAGATGTAAAAGCCCAACGCGAGTGCGGCTTCGGCAATCTGGCGCGATTCGGTGAAGCAGTGCATGACGCCGCCACAAACGGCGGCATCTTCTTCCCGCAGGATGCGCAAGGTGTCGGCGGCGGCGTCGCGCGTGTGCACGATAAGCGGCTTGCCGCAGGCTTTCGCGGCGCGGATGTGGGTGCGAAAGCGGGTGCGCTGCCACTCGGGCGCATCCTTGTGCCAGTGGTAGTCGAGTCCGGTTTCGCCAATTGCCACGACCTTGGGATCGGCGGCGAGTTCGCACAGTCTGGCGACGTCGGGTTCTTCGCAACCGGTGTTGTCCGGATGCACGCCAACCGAGGCCCAGTATTCGGGATGCCGCCCGGCCAAGGCGCGCAGACGCGAAAAATCTTCGAGCCGGACGCTGACGCAGATCGCCTGCCCAACGCCGTTGGCGGCCATCGCGGCGAGCACTTCGGATTCGCGCGCGCCCAGTTCCGGAAAATCGGCATGACAGTGGGAATCGACGAACATCAGGGGGCGAACGTCAAAGCGTATGGGTGGGACGGCTGGAGGTGAGATGACCGGCAAGGATCTGTTCGATCTTGTTGCGCACCACCTTGCCGGTTTCGTCAGCCGCGAACTGCACCCCCACGCCCTGTACCTTGCTGCGCTGCGCGCCAGCGGGAGTGATCCACACTACGGAACCAGCAACCGGGTGTTTGGCCGGGTCGTCCATCAACTGCATCATCAGGAAAACCTCGTCGCCCAGATTGTAAGGCTTGGATGTGGGCAGGAAGATACCGCCATTGGCCAGGAATGGCATGTAAGCGGCATAGAGCGCGGATTTGGAATTGATGTTCAGCGACAGCACGCTCGGGCGTACCGAACGGAGTTGCGGTGTCTCGCTCAAGGCTGGACTCCTTTCATCGTGCGCGCATAGCGCATCAATATATCTTCCAGAAACAGACGCGGATTGAGCGGATGGGCCGCCACCCGGCGGATATTGACGAATTCATTGTAGCAGTTGCCGGCCTCCGCCATGCTCATGCGAGTGGAAAGTAGCGCCAAACGTTCACCCTGCGCCGGGAAATATCTCACACGACCGCCCAGCCGCAGGGCGGCGAGATCGCTCACCCAGCGTTGCATCCAGTCGACCAGCGTCGTTATGCCGAAGCCAGCGGCGAGCGCCGCCTTGTCCTTCTTGATCCAGGCTTCCCATTGCCCGGCGAGCCGCAGCGGGTCGATTTCGCCCGCGCCCAAGTCTTTCACGAAGCGTTCGAGAAGCGCCTCTGCGCCCTGCTCCGCCAAGCGCCGCGCCGCCAATGGCAGACCGCCGCACAAGGTCAGCAAGCCGGCGGGAACGCGCCCGGCCTCGCCCTGCTCCGCCTGCCAGCGGCGCACGGCGCCGTCGTCGGGGCGCGGCACGGGCCATTGTTGGCAGCGGCTGCGGATGGTCGGCAGCAGTTTGCGTGGCGCGGCGGAAATGAGGACGAAGACGCAGCCTTCTGGCGGTTCTTCAAGCAGTTTGAGAAGGGCATTGGCGGTGAAGGAGTTCATCGCCTCCGCCGGATCGACGATCAGCACTCGCCGCCCGCCGCGATGCGCGGTCATGGTCAGGGCTTCCTGCACGGCGCGAACCTGGTCGATAACGATCTGGGTCGATTTCGCCTTGCCTTCGCCGCCCCCCGCTTCGCCAGCCTCCGAGGCTTCGTCCGGGGCATTGCGCGCCTCCTCGCTCTCCGGCGCTAGGCGGCGCAAATCGGGATGCGTCCCCGCCAGCCGCCACTGACAGGGTGTGCAATGCCCGCACGCCTGCCCGTCGTCGGCCAGCGTCTCGCAGAGCAGCCGCGCCGCCAGTGCCTCGGCCAGATCGCGTTTGCCCAGGCCCGGCGCACCGGTGAGGAGAATTGCGTGTGGCAGGCGCTCGCCGAGCGCGACCAAACGCGCCCAGAGCGGTTCGAGCCAGGGAAGCATCACAGCCATGCTTTTTCCGCGAGTCCGGCGGCGACGTCGGCGGCGATACCGTCTGGCGGTCGCGTAGCGTCGAGCACCCGGAAACGCCCTGGTTCGCGCCTTGCCCGTTCCAGATAGGCGGCGCGCACGCGCTCGAAAAAATCGCGCCGCTCGCGCTCGAAGCGGTCGGGATCGGCCCCGGTGGCAGCAACCCGCGCCGCCGCCACCGCCGAAGGCAAGTCGAACAGAAACGTGAGATCAGGTGAAAAACCCGGGTGCACCCAGGCTTCGAGCGCATCGCAGCGCGCCGCCGCCAGTCCATGCCCGCCCACCTGGTAGGCGTAGGTCGCATCGGTAAAACGGTCGCTCAATACCCAAGCGCCAGCGGCCAGCGCCGGTTCGATCACCGCCGCAAGATGTTCGCGTCGCGCGGCGAACATCAGCATCGCCTCGGTATCGACGTGCATTGCCATGTCGAGCAGCAAATCGCGCAATTTTTCACCGAGTTCGGTGCCGCCGGGTTCGCGGGTGCGCAGCACCTCAAGCCCACGCGCCCGCAACGCATCGGCGAGCCGGGCGATTTGCGTGCTCTTGCCTGCACCGTCGATGCCTTCAAAAGTAATGAAGCGTCCGCGCGGAGTCGTCTTCATTTTTTTGCCGCACCCCTGTTGCGTTGGCAACGGTCGACCGCCCGGTTGTGCTCGGCGAGCGTGCGCGAAAACTCACTACCGCCATTGCCGCCACAGGCGACGAAATACATCATGTCGCCGCCTTCGGGGTGCAGCGTGGCGCGCAAGGATTCCCGCCCCGGCATGGCGATCGGCGTCGGCGGCAGACCCTTGCGGGTATAAGTGTTCCACGGCGTGTCGGTTTGCAGATCCTGACGGCGAAGGTTGCCGTCGAACTTCTCGCCCATGCCGTAAATGACCGTGGGATCGGTTTGCAGGGGCCAGCCGACGCGCAGGCGGTTGATGAACACGTTGGCGATGCGGGTACGATCCTCGCCGCGACCGGTTTCCTTTTCCACGATCGAAGCCAGAACCAGCGCCTCGTAAGGCGCTTTCAGTGGCAGATTGGCATCCCGCGTCCGCCACTCGTCGCCGAGCCGCGTCGCCATCGCGCGATAGGCGCGGACGAACACCGCCAAGGCGCTCGATTTTTTGTCGAAGGTGTAAGTATCGGGGAAGAACAGTCCTTCAAGGTGTTTTTCTCCCGCGCCAATGCGGGCGAGCAGTTGGTCATCGGCAAGATTCGTGGTGTCGGGCAGCAGATCAGGATGTTTTTCCAGCGCCGCGCGCACCTGCCGGAACGTCCAGCCTTCGAGCAACAGCACCGAAGCCTGCGAGACCTCACCCGCTTCCAGCTTGTGGATCAACTGCCAGGGCGTGATGCCGGCCCGCACCTCGTAACAGCCGGCCTTCACCTGCCGCGCCCGCCCGGTCAAACGCGCCAGCCAGGTGAGCAGCGGCGGATAGACCCCGACGCCGGCGCGCGCAATCGCATCGGCCGCCTGCCGCATCCCCGCGCCGCGCGAAACGGTGAATTCGGTTGCACCTCGCGCGACTCCAAGCGGTTGCCCGGAATACCACCACCCGATCCCCGCCAGCGCCGCTGCGGCAAACAGAACAGTCAGCACCAGCCGAAAAAAGAGTCTCTTCATAGGAAAACTACGATGAAAGGGGCACTCAAAAGAGGCCTTATAATACTGTACCCGACTTTCCCACGTCCGAAATGAACACCTGGACAGATTACCTTGCCCTCTGCGGCGCAAGATTCGACCCCGACAACTTCGCCGTAGACTTCGGCACGCCGCACGCCGACGCCGACGCCCTCGCCAGCGGCGTGGTGGTCGTCCCGCTCGTCCATCTCGGACTCATCCACGCCACCGGCGCCGAAGCCGCAGTTTTCCTGCACAACATGCTCTCCAACGACGTTGCCCGGCTTCCTGCCGATGTCGCACAATGGACGAGCTTCAACACCGCGCAGGGCCGCATGCTGGCGAATTTCCTGCTCTGGCGCGACGGCGACGGCTACAGTCTCGCGCCCGCTGCCGATCTCGCCCCGACGCTGCTGAAAAAGCTGTCGCTCTATATCATGCGCAACAAGGTCAGGCTCGCCCCGCCGCCCCCAGAACGGGTGCTTCTCGGCCTCGCCGGCCCAGCGGCGGACGATTGTCTGGCGCAAGCAGATCTGCCCGTACCCGAAGACAGCATGCGGCAGAACATCGAAGACGGTCACCGCACCATCCGGCTTGGCGACGGGCTTTTTATCATTGAACTCGCCGCCGTCGAAGCTGCATCCGTCTTCGACACCCTGCTCAAAGCGGGCGCGACGGAAAGCGGCACCGCAAGCTGGAACCTCGCCGCCATCCGCGCCGGCTTGCCGCTCGTCACCGCCGCGACGCAGGAGGCTTTCGTCGCCCAGATGCTCAACTTCGAGATCATCGGCGGCGTCAGTTTCACAAAGGGCTGCTACCCCGGACAGGAAATCGTCGCCCGCACCCAGCACATCGGCAAATCGAAACGGCGCACCTACCGGCTCGGACTGCCCAACCCACCAGTCGACGTGGGCGTCGGCACCGCGCTGTACTCGCCGGAATCCGGCGAGCAACCGGCGGGAACCATCGTTACTTTCGCGCCGCTGCCCTGGGGCGGCGAGGCGCTGGCGGTTCTCCGCACAAACTGCGTCGAGGAAGGCGGAGAAATCCACGTCGGTTCGCCCGAGGGGCCGCGCGCCGACGTGCTCGAACTGCCTTATGAGATACCGCAGTAGCGGCGGCTCACTTTTCTGGCGAGGCTTCAAACACCAGCCGCAAGGCTGGCGCGGTGCGCAGGCTATGCGGCAGCAGATAATCGCCAGCGGCGAGTGGAACGTTCAAGCGCTCGAAACGCGCACCGAGATCAACCCCGGCGCGCTGCCAGACGCGCCAGATGAGCGTCGTGCAGTACTGCCCTTCCCGGTCGTTCTCGACGATGCGGAAAGGCGTCCCGAGCCGTTGCAGGGCGTAATCCACCGCAGTGGTGCGCACCGCAGCGTCGGCGGCGACGCGGTAGATGGCGATGCCGCGCGCACGCTCGGGAGCCATGAAAAAATCCAGATCGTCGCGCACGACCGCATCCGCCCGTCCGGGCATTTCCGCCGGCACCGCATGCAGGACTTGCCAATGGGCCGGCGAACCGACCAGCATGCCGACATGGCTGTAGGGATCGCCCCGCTTTTCCCCCCGTTCACGCGACGCGCCGCGCACGGCCTCGCTTTGCCAGCCACTGCCAATGCGGAACAGCAGATCGCCGGCTTCGAGCCGGGACACGAGATCGGCGGGCAAGACGATGGCGGAGGCGGCTTCGCCGCGCGGCACGGTGACGGCGGCAAGCCCCGCGCCGCCCGCCATCAGAACGAGGCAGAACAACCCGGCTGGCGAAACGGAAAACCGGGAAGCCGCGCAACGGCTCGGCCCGCTACAGGTCATTTACTGAATCAGTGCAGTTTTATTTTCCACTTGCCGGCGTCTTTTATCAGAATATTCGATTCATCCTTGGTCTTGCCGTTTTTGAATTTCAACTCGGCCTTGACCCGAACCGTATCGCCATTTTGCTCGATAATCGTCGTCGTGATCGAATCCAAACCGCCATTCTCCTGAATTCTGCTGTAGTAAGCGCCGACGACCATCTGCAATTTTCCTTTCATGGTTGTCAGATCGTTTTCCTTGACATCCTTCAGCGAAAAATACGTAATGGCTTCATCGACACGGTTATCGGCAACCGCTTTGTAAAAATCCTTAACGACATCATCGGGCGATGATGAGCAACCAGCCAGCGCCAATGCGAAAAGCGACATCCAGAGAGCAAACAACTTGCGAACGGCGGAATCAAAACCAGACATGACAAAACCCCGAAAATTGAACAAGCATTAAAGTATAACACAAAATATATTCCATCGTGGCATGATGACCGGTTTCCTGCACCACGCGCCGGATCGGAAAAATAACCAAAGACTGCGCACAGTGTTCCCGGAACAGGTAACAATATGCATCGAATGCACTGCAAAAGAAAAGGAGAACGCCATGCCCGGAGAAGAAATTGCGGATCACAAGAGCGTGCTGTTGTTGTACAGCAGCCGTTTCGGCCACAGCCGGAAAATCGCCGACGCCGTGGCAGTGGAACTCATGAGAGCCGGTCTGACGGTCGAAGTGGCGGGACTGACCCAAACCACGCGAATCGACCCCGGGCGGCACATCGGCCTTGGACTGGTAATCTCGGTGCGATACGGCCATTTCGCCCGCGCCGCGTACAAACTGGTCAAAGCTCACAAGGCGTGGATCGAATCGGTGCCGACCTTGTTGATGACCATTTCCCTGACGGCGCGCAAGCCCGAAAAACGTGACCCGACAAATCATGTATATACACGAAAGTTTCTGAAGAAAACCGCCTGGTGCCCGTCACAGACCGAAGTCGTCGCGGGATCGTTGCAATACCCGCTCTACAACGTGTTCGACCGCGCCTGCATTCGTCTCATCATGTTGATGATGGGTGGCGAGGCGGACGGCAGATCAGAAATCGACTACACCGACTGGGATCGGGTACGGGCAGCGGCGCGGGAATATGGAGAACGATGTCTCAGGAACAAACGCGCGAAAAAGACCATTGAGGCTGCCGCGTATCAGCGGCAGCCTCGGTAAGCGCCTTACATCGGCTCGCCACGCAACGCGCGCAGATGCCAGTTGAACGCTTCGCCAAGCAAATGCGGAGTCTGCTTGCCATTGGCGCCCTTTTCCGCACGGGCGAGGTAATCGTCGAGTGCGGGACGGAAACGGGGATCGGCGCATTTGTCAATCACCCGCCGGGCGCGCTGGCGCGGGGCAAGACCGCGCAGGTCGGCCAAACCGTGTTCGGTGACGAGCACCTGCACGTCGTGCTCGGTATGGTCGACGTGTGCAACCATCGGCACGATGCACGACAGCGCCCCGCCCTTGGCCGTCGAGGGCGTCATGAAGATCGACAGGTAGGCGTTGCGCGCAAAGTCGCCCGAACCGCCGAGGCCGTTCATCATCCGCGAGCCAAGCACATGGGTGGAATTGACGTTGCCGTAGATGTCGGCCTCCAGCATGCCGTTCATCGAGATGATGCCCAGGCGGCGGATGACTTCGGGGTGATTGCTGACCTCCTGCGGACGCAGGATGATGCGCTTGCGGTATTCGTCGATGTTGGCGTTGAAATCGGTCAGTGCCTTCGCGGAAAACGACACAGCAGTGGCCGAGGCGCAGACGAGTTTGCCAGAACGGATCATGTCGAGCATCCCGTCCTGCAAGACTTCGGTGTAGGCGGTAAGGTTTTCGTAGGGGCCGTCGTTCAACCCCGCCATCACCGCGTTGGCAACGTTGCCAACGCCCGATTGCAACGGCAGCAGGTTCGCGGGAATACGGCCCTTCTTCACTTCGTGCTGAAGGAAATCCAGGATGTGACCGGCGATGCGGCGCGAGTTTTCATCCGGTTCGGAAAATTTCGTGTCGCGGTCAAGACAGTTCGTTTCCACCACTGCGACAACTTTTTTCGGATCGACGCGCAGATACGGCTCGCCCACACGGTCGGCGGTGGCGGAAACCGGGATCGGCTTGCGATGCGGCGGCAGCCCGACGCTGTAAATGTCGTGCATGCCTTCGAGCCGGGCGCTTTGCGCAGCGTTGACTTCGAGAATGACGCGATCCGCCAAATCCAGCCAAGTCTGATTGTTGCCAATCGCCGTCGAGGGCACCAGCCGCCCGTCATCGAGAATGGCGGTGATCTCGATCAGCGCAACGTCGAGCTTGCCGTAGTGGCCCCAGGCAGCGTTTTGCGCCACATGTGAGAGGTGGACATCGACGTAGTCGGCCTCGCCCGCGTTGATACGGTTGCGGCAATCGGGATCGGATTGATACGGAGTGCGGAAGGCGACTCCGTTGACCTGGAAAAGCACACCATCGCACTCGGGCGCGGTGGACGCCCCCGTCAACAGCCCGACGCGGAAAGTCTCGCCGCGCCCGGCGGCGGCCTCAATTCGCCGCGCCAGCGCCTGCGGCACTTCCTTGGGATGGCCAGAACCGGTGAAGCCGCTCACGCCCACGTTGTCGCCCGGGTTGACGAAAGCGGCGGCATCGTCCGCCGACATGATCTTGCCGCGCAAGGCGGCGTTCTGAATACGGGAATCGCTCATGGATCTCTCTTTCCGGAAGGGGGTCGAAAAAACGCACCGTGGAGACGAAGACGCATATCGCGTCCACAGAGCCAGGAGGCAGACAGCGCCGCCGGTTCAATGGTTCCGTGCATGCGCAAAATGGGGCGAAGTGTAGAAAGGGTACCTCCTTGCGTCAACGGGGCCGCGGTCGTTCATGCAAGGTGTCAGGCGCTCACGCCGCGCTCTTTTCCGCGTCGCGGCGGTTGCGCCACAGGTAGCAATGGACGAAACCAGGGAAGGCAAATACCAGGAAAAGGCAGAACGTGGTGACGTAGAACTCCCAGCCCTGCGGATAGACGACGCCGTAAGCGCCCCGTTCGAGCACGGCGGCAAAAACACCAAGCACGACGTAGAGCAGGAACAGTTCCAGCAGACGCCAGCCGAACGCCTTGCGCCCACCGGACGGACGGCGCACGAACAGTATCCGTTCGAACAGGAAAGGCAGGTTGGCTGCCACAAGGGCAAGACCGAGTACAACCCAGACCGCGACGATTTCCGCCATTTTTGCGCCCTCCCCCATTCAGCCTGCGATGACCGAAGCTTGCAACGCTGTCCTGCACAGGCCCAGCAAGGCGCCCGGCATGAGGCCAAGCACGGCGATGGCGATGCCATTGACCGAGAGCATCACTTGAAATTCTGCCGAGGCGGCAATCGGGGCGGTCTCGGTCGGTTCGTCGAAGTACATGAGCTTGACTACCCGCAGGTAGTAGAACGCGCCGATGACCGACATGACTACCGCCAGCACCGCCAGCCACAGATAGCCGGCGTCGATCACGGCTTTGAGTACGGCGAGCTTGGCGAAGAAGCCGACAAAGAAGGGAATGCCTGCCATCGAGAACATCACAAACAGCATCAATAGCGCAAACCAGGCGTTGCGACGGTTCAGGCCCTTGAAGTCTTCGATGTTTTCGGCGTCGAACCCGGCGCGCGAGAGCAGTACGACCATGCCGAAAGCGGCCAGGGTCATGAGGACGTAGGCGACAGCGTAGAACATGGCGCTGCTGTAGGCGGCGACGGTGACGTCCGCCTTGCCGCCGGCGACGCCGGAGAGCAGCCCCAGCAGCATGAAGCCCATGTGCGAGATGCCGGAATACGCCAGCATGCGCTTGATGTTGTGCTGCACGAGCGCCGCGAGGTTACCGAGGACGATGGAGGCGGCGGCGACCAGCATCAGCATGGTCTGCCAGTGCTCCACAAGACCGGAAAACCCGCCCACCAGCAGACGGAAGGCGAGCGCGAAGGCGGCGAGCTTGGGCGCACTGGAAAGGATCAGGGTGACGGGCGTCGGCGCGCCCTGGTAGACGTCGGGCGCCCACATGTGGAAAGGCGCAACGCCGAGTTTGAACGAGACGCCAGCCACGAGAAAGACGAGGCCGAAGAGCAGCACTTTCATGTTGGCCGTCCCCCCCGTGACGGCCTGCGCCACGGCGGGCAGTTCCAGGGCGCCCGTGGCGCCGTAGACCATTGACATGCCGTAGAGCAGCAGGCCGGAGGCGAGCGCGCCAAGGACGAAATATTTCATGCCGGCTTCGGTCGAGCGCGCGCTGTCGCGGTCGAAGGCGACGAGGGCGTAGAGCGACAGGGACATCATTTCCAGCCCGAGGTAGAGCGTCAGCAGGTGGTTGGCGGTTATCAGCACCATCATGCCGAGTGTCATCAGGAGCGCGAGCAGGTAGTACTCGGGGCGGTCGAGCTTGCGTTCGGCGAGCCAGGCGCGGCCATACAGGAGTGCGATCATCATGGCGAAGCAGATGACCAGTTTGAGCACGCCGCCCAGGAGGTCGTTGACGAATAGGTTGCCGAAGCTGCGGTCGATGCCAATGTCGAGGGTGAAGAGGATGATGAAGGCTGTCACGAGCAGGGTGAATTGGGCGAGTGCGTAGGCGAGGCCGCGCGCGATGTTGCGGGCGAAGGCCGTCGCCAGCATGAGCACCAGCGCCATGACCGCAATGAATATTTCAGCCGTTGCCGGGAAGAAATCGGGAACCACGAAGTTCATCTTCTGACCGTCCGTTAGGGGCGCACTTGCTCAGGGGAGCAGAGAGAGCTTGCCGGCAATGACATGCTCCAGGAGTTTATTCACCGAGACGTGCATCACGTCGGTGAAGGGGAAGGGATAGACGCCCATCGCCAGCACGCACACGGCGAGCAGCGCGAGGAAGAAAAATTCGCGCGCGTCGATGTCGGTGAGTTTGGCGACGTTCTCGTTCGAGACTGCACCGAATACGACCCGTTTGTACATCCACAGGGTGTAGGCCGCGCCGAGGATGAGGGTGGTCGCCGCGAGCAGGCCCACCCAGAAGTTGTACTGCACCGCGCCGAGGATGACGGTGAATTCGCCGACGAAGCCGCTGGTGGCCGGCAGGCCGCAGTTGGCCATGGCGAAGAGCATGAAGAAGGCGGCGAATCTGGGCATGGTTTTGACCACGCCGCCGTAGTCGGCGATCTGGCGCGAGTGCATGCGGTCGTAGAGCACGCCGATGCACAGGAACATCGCGGCGGAAACGAAGCCGTGCGAGATCATCTGGATCAGCGCGCCTTCGACGCCGAGCGGGTTCATCATGAAGAAGCCCAGGGTCACGAAGCCCATATGGGAGATCGAGGAGTAGGCGACCAGCTTCTTCATGTCGCCCTGCACCAGCGCAACAAGGCCGATGTAGACGACAGCGATCAGCGACAGGGCGATGACGAGCGGCGCATAGTGCATCGAGGCGTCGGGCGCAATCGGTAGTGAGAAGCGCACGAAGCCGTAAGCGCCGAGTTTCAGCGCGATGGCCGCCAGCACGACCGAGCCGCCGGTCGGCGCTTCGACGTGGGCATCGGGCAGCCAGGTATGCACCGGCCACATCGGCACCTTGACGCCGAAGGCGGCGAGGAAGGCGAAAAAGATCAGCGATTGCACGGGCATGGACAGGACGGCGCGATGCCAGGCGAGAATCTCGAAGCTGCCGGTGCTTTTGTAGAGGTAGAGCAGTGCCAGCAGCATCAGGAGCGAGCCGGCAAGGGTGAAGAGGAAGAATTTGATTGCCGCGTAAACCCGGTTGGGGCCGCCCCACACGCCGATGACGAGGTAGAGCGGTATCAACGACGCTTCAAAGAAGACGTAGAACAGCACGCCGTCAAGCGCTGCGAAAACGCCGTTCATCAGACCCGACATGATGAGGAAAGCCGCCATGTATTGCGCGACCCGGTTCTGGATGACCTGCCAGCCCGCGATCACCACCAGGACGGTGATGAAGGCATTGAGCAGCACGAACCACAGCGAGAGGCCGTCGATGCCGAGGTGATAGTGGACGTTGAAATAGGCGATCCAGTCGTGCAGTTCAACAAACTGCATGCCGGCAGTGCTGGCGTCGAAACGGGTGTAGAGCGGAAGGGTGACGGCAAGACCGAAGACTGCGGTCAAGAGCGCCACCGTGCGCGCCATGCGCGCGTTGGCGTCCTGCCCGGTGGCCAATACCAGCAGCCCGCCGAGTATCGGTATCCAGATCGCCAGACTGAGGAAGGGAATGTCCGTCATCGTTGCTTTCCGTTCAGTGCGCCAGGTGTGGCGCGTTCGTTCTTTTGTCTTCCGTTCAGCCGAGGGTGATCCAGAAGGTGATCAGGACGAACACCCCGACGATCATGGTGAAGGCATACTGGTACAGGTGTCCGGTCTGGAACAGGCTGAGGACGCGCGCCGCCAGCGTCACCAGCCGGGACGAGCCCGTCACCCCGATGCCGTCGATCAGTTTCTGGTCGCCCTGCTTCCACAGGCCGTTGCCGAGCAGGCGCGCGCCGCCGGCGAAAACGATTTCGTTGAAGCGGTCGAAGTAGTACTTGTTTTCGAGCACGGTGTTGAGTACGGCGAGCTTGCCGCGCACGACGCCAGGCAGGGAGGGCTTGAGGATGTAGAAGACCCAGGCGAACACGACGCCCGCAAGCGCGAGCCAGAACGGCGCACCCGACAGGCCGTGCAGCGTCATTTGCACCCAGTCGCGGGAGGATTCCAGCATTTCTTTCAGGCCAGCGGCATGGTTGCCGCCGACGATGATCGCGTTGCCGAACCAGTCGCCGTGGAGCAGGGGTTCGAGGGTGAAAAAGCCGATCAGCAGCGAGGGAATCGCCAGCAGAATCAGCGGCAGCGTCACCACCAGCGGCGACTCGCACGGCTTTTGTCCCGGCGCAAGGCCGTGGTGATGATCGCCGTGCCCGTCATGGCCGTGTACTTCCTGGCCGAAGCGTTCCTTGCCGTGAAAAACGAGGAAATACATGCGGAAGGAATAGAACGCGGTCACGAACACCCCGGCGAGTACGCAGAACAGCGCATAGCCCGAGCCGGGAAGGGACGAGCCGCCTACCGCCTCGATAATCGAATCCTTGGAGTAGAACCCGGAGAAGAACGGCGTACCGATGAGCGCCAGCGAGCCGATGAGCGAGGTGATCCAGGTGATTTTCATGTACTTCCACAGGCCACCCATGTTGCGCATGTCCTGGTCGTGGCGCAGGCCGATGATGACCGAGCCTGCGGCGAGAAAGAGCAGCGCCTTGAAGAAGGCGTGCGTCATCAGGTGGAACACCGCCGCCGAATAGGCCGACACCCCGAGCGCCACGGTCATGTAGCCCAGTTGCGACAGGGTGGAATAGGCCACCACGCGCTTGATGTCGTTCTGCACGATGCCGAGAAAGCCCATGAACAGCGCCGTGGTCGCACCGATCACCAGCACGAAGGAGAGTGCGGTCTCCGAGAGTTCAAAGAGCGGCGACATGCGCGCCACCATAAAGATGCCCGCCGTCACCATGGTGGCGGCGTGGATCAGGGCCGAGATGGGCGTCGGGCCTTCCATCGAGTCGGGCAGCCAGACGTGCAGCGGTACTTGCGCCGACTTGCCCATCGCGCCAATGAACAGGCAGATGCAGATGGCGGTCAGGAGCGGCCAGCCCGTGAACGCCATCTCCTGCCCCGCCAGTTGCGAGGCCTGTCCGAAAACGGTCTGGTAGTCGAGGCTGCCCGTGGTGGCCGCGATCAGGCCGATGCCGAGCAGAAAGCCAAAGTCGCCGACACGGTTGACGAGGAAGGCTTTCAGGTTGGCGTGGATCGCCGTCGGACGCTCGTACCAGAAACCGATCAGCAGGTAGGAGACGAGTCCCACCGCTTCCCAGCCGAAGAAAAGCTGGAGGAAGTTGTTGGACATCACCAGCATCAGCATCGAGAAGGTAAAGAGCGAGATGTAGCTGAAGAAGCGTTGATAGCCGGGATCGTCGGACATGTAGCCGATGGTGTAGATGTGCACCATCAGCGACACGAAGGTGACGACCAGCATCATCAGCACGGTGAGCTTGTCGATCAGGAAGCCGATCTCGAAATTCACGCCGCCGGCCTGCATCCAGGTGTAGACCGCAGCGTTGAAGGTGTGGCCGGCCTGCACGTCCTGGAAAATCGCCAGCGAGGCGAGAAAGGCAACCAGCACGCCAGCAATGGCGACGAGGTGCGCGCCGGTGCGGCCTGTCGTTTTGCCGAACAGCCCGGCAACGAGCGCTCCGGCGAGCGGTGCGAGCGGCACGAGGAGATAAAGCGTTTGCATGTTCATTGTCGCGGCGCTTCCCTTCAGCCCTTGAGGCTGTCCAGATCATCCACGTGGATCGTGCGCAGGTTGCGGAACATGGCGACCAGGATCGCCAGCCCGATGGCCGATTCCGCCGCCGCCACGGTGAGGATGAAGAAAACGAAGACCTGTCCGGCGATGTCGCCCAGGTAGCTTGAAAAGGCGATGAAGTTGATGTTGACCGCGAGCAGCATCAGCTCGATCGCCATCAGGAGGACGATGAGGTTTTTCCGGTTGAGGAAAATGCCCAGCACGCTGATGGCGAACAGGATCGCGCTCAGGATGAGGTAGTGGGAAAGCGAAAGCATCTTGTCAGTGACTCCCCGATCGCGTGTTCATTGTCCGCCGGTCTTTTCCGCCCCGGTTTCGGCGGTTTCAACTACGGAGGGCGCTTCTTTTTCGACGGACATCTTCACCAGCGTCATCCGGTCTTCGTGGCGGGCGGCGACCTGCACTTCCGGCGCAATGTACTTGTCGGTGCGGCGGCGGCGCAGCGTCAGCGACACCGCTGCGACCATGGCGATCAGCAGCACAAACGCGGCCAGCTCGAACGCATAGGCGTAATCGGTGTAGAGCACCCGGCCCAACTCGCAGGTATTGCTGGCGCATTTGAAAAGGCCCGCGTCTGCGGCGGAGACCGTCGCGCCCGCCGGCGGCATGGCCTTGCCGCCGAAACCGCCCGCCAGCACCAGACCCATTTCGAGCGCCAGCAGCACGCCGACAAAAGCGCCCACTGGCAGGTATCTCCAGAACCCCTCGCGCAGACGCGCGAAGTCGATGTCGAGCATCATCACGACGAAAAGGAACAGCACCATCACCGCGCCGACGTAGACCATCACCAGCGTGATGGCGAGAAACTCTGCCGACAGCAGTAACCAGATGCCGCTGGCGTTGAAGAACGCCAACACGAGGTAGAGCACCGCATGCACCGGATTGCGGGCGGTGACGACGCGCAGCGCCGCCAGCACCAGAATAGATGACAGAAGGTAAAAGACGAAGGTTTTGAATTCCATGTTTCGCATGCGGCGCCCAAAAGCGCCCTCCCTTTAGCGGTACTTCGCGTCCGCCGCCTTGTCGGCTGCGATCTGCCCCTCGTAACGATCTCCAACCGCCAGCAGCATCTGCTTGGTGAAATAGAGGTCGCCCCGCTGCTCGCCGTGGTACTCGAAAATCCGCGTCTCGACGATGGCGTCCACCGGACAGGCTTCCTCGCAGAAGCCGCAGTAGATGCACTTGGTAAAGTCGATGTCGTAGCGGGTGGTGCGGCGCGAGCCGTCATCGCGCGCGCCAATCTCGATGGTGATGGCCATCGCCGGGCAGATCGCCTCGCACAGCTTGCAGGCAATGCAGCGTTCCTCCCCGTCCGGATAACGGCGCAGCGCGTGCAAACCGCGAAAACGCGGACTTTGCGGCGTCCGGTCTTCCGGGAACATCTGCGTGAGCTTGCGGCTGAAGAAATGCCGCCCGGTCACCATCATGCCCCTGAGCAGTTCCTTGAGGAACAGGCTCCCGAAATAATCCCTGGCTCCCACGGCCCTATTCCCCTTATTTCCAGATCGACAGCGGGGACATCATCCACACTGTCACAACCACAACCCAGGCGAGCGTGATCGGAATGAACACCTTCCAGCCCAAACGCATGATCTGGTCATAGCGGAAGCGAGGGAAGGTGGCGCGCGCCCAAAGGAAAACGAACAGAATGAACGCCGTCTTCAGCGCCAGCCAGTGAAAACCGTCGGGCAAAAACCCCACCGGCGACAGCCAGCCGCCCAGGAAAAGCAGCGAGGTCATGGTCGAGACGAGGATCATGTTGGCGTATTCGGCGAGGAAGAAAAGCGCGAAGGCCATGCCCGAGAATTCCACCATGTGCCCAGCAACGATTTCGGCCTCGCCTTCCACCACGTCGAACGGGGCGCGATTGGTTTCGGCGATGCCCGAGATGAGGTAGACCACGAACAACGGCAGGAGCGGCAGCCAGTTCCATGACAGGAAGCCGACGCCGAACCCGGCCAGACGCACGGGCTGCTGGCTGGTAACGATGTCGGTCAGGTTGAGGCTTCTGGAGATCATCAGCACGCAGATGAGCGCGAGGCCGAGCGCGACTTCGTAGGACACCATCTGCGCCGCCGCCCGCATCGCACCGAGGAACGCATATTTGGAGTTCGAGGCCCAGCCGGCGATGATAACGCCATAGACTTCGATTGAAGTGATCGCCAGGAGAAAGAGCAGCCCGGCATTCACGTCGGCCACCGCCGCCCTGTCGTCGAAAGGCACCACCGCCCACGCCGTCAGCGACGGCGCAATGGCGAGGATCGGCCCGAGGATGAACAAGCCCTTGCTTGCGCCGCTCGGGATGATGACTTCCTTGAACAGCAGTTTGAGCGCGTCGGCGATGGGCTGGAGCAGCCCGAACGGCCCGACGCGGTTGGGGCCGACGCGCAACTGCATGAAGCCGATGATTTTGCGTTCGGCCAGGGTCAGGTAGGCGACACAGACCATCAGCGGTGCGAGCAGCACCACGATCTTGACCAGCGACCACACCACCGGCCAGGTCGGGCCGAAGAAATCGGCAAACGGTTGCAATATCGCATCCATCAGATTCGCTCCACGCTCAGTTCGCCGTGCATCGGGCCCAACGCCACCGTCGAGGCGTGCGCGGCGGCGATGCGCACGCAGCCGGGGGCGACGCCCTCATCGGCCACGACGGGCAGTTCGACCGCGCCGCTTCCTGTCACCCGTACGGTGTCGCCCGCCTTCACGCCCAGCGCCGCCAGCGTCGCCGCCGCCATGCGCGCCGTGGGTAGCGCGGCGTCGGCGGTTTTTTGCAGCGAGGGCGCGCGCCGCACCAGCGGGTCGGCGAAATGGATGGGCACATCGGCCACCCGTTGCAGCCGGCCCGCCTGCGGCTGGGCGAGCGTCTCGGGTATTTGCGCCGCTGGAACGTCGCCAATGGCGTTGTCGAGTCGGGTGCGAAAGTCGCCGGAAAGCGCCTCGTTGCGCACGGCCTCGGAATCGTTCTGGTTGAAGCCGGTCAGATCGAGCAGGTTGCCCAACACTCGCAGTACTTTCCAGCCCGGCCGGGTTTCGCCGAGTGGGGGGGTCACGGCGCTGAAGCTTTGCGCGTCCCCGATGCAGTTGACGAAAGTACCCGAGGTTTCGGTGAAAGGTGCAATCGGCAGCAGCACGTCGGCGACTTCGCGCAAGGCCGGGGAATCGAAGGCGCTCGCCGCCACCACCAGTTGCGCGCCTCCAAACGCCGCCATGGCTGCCGCGCCGTCGGCGAAATCGAGATCGGGTTCCGCGCCCCACAGCAGATAGACGCGCCGTGGCGATTCGATCATCGCCCGTGCGTCGAGTCCGTTCGCACCCGGCGTCGCGCTGGCGAGATAGCCGCCGGTGCTGTTGGCTGCTTCGCCAACGAAGCCGAGGGCCGCCCCGGCGAGACGCGCGATTTCCTGCGCCCAAAGGTGCAGTTCGGCGGCGCGCGGATGCTGCACGGCAAGGTTGCCGAGCCACACCGCCGTTTTTTCGCCCGTGAGCGACAGTGCAATAGCGCGCGCTTCGGCAGAAATTACAGCCGGCAGCCGTTCCGCCAGCGCCGACGTCACCGGCTTGCCGGTTTCTTCCGCCAGCGCAACGGCGACAGCCGCCAGCGTCGCCACCATGTCCGCAGGCGCGACCAGCGCACGCGCAGCAATTGGCATCAGCCAGTCCTCGCCGTTCGGCCCCACGGCGCAGACCTGCAAACCGTGGCGCAGCGCCGAATGACGCACCTTCTGCGCGAGCAGCGGCGCATCCTTGCGCAGAAAACTGCCGATCACCAGCAGGCCGTCGAGATCGTGAATATCGACCACGTTCATGCCAAGCCAGGGCGCGCCAGCGCGCACGGCGTCGCCGCGAAAATCGTGCTGACGCAGGCGGAAATCGACATTTTCCGAACCCAGGCCGCGCATCAGTTTCTGCAACAGGTGAAGTTCCTCGACGGTCGCGTGCGGCGAAGCCAGCGCGCCGATGGTCTCGCCCCCCCGATCGCGCGCGGCGGCGCCCAGGGCGCAGGTGATGAAATCAAGCGCAATCTGCCAGGACACGGGACGCCATTCGCCCTCTTCGCGCGCCATCGGCTGGGTCAGACGCTGCTCGCTCGTCAGCGCCTCATACGAGAAGCGATCCTTGTCCGTGAGCCAGCATTCGTTGAGGCGGTCGTTGTTGAAGGGCAGCACCCGCTTGACCACGTCATGTTTGGTCTGGACGATGAGGTTGGCGCCAAGCGAATCGTGCGGACTCACCGAGCGGCGGCGCGACAGTTCCCAGCTCCGGGCGCTGAAACGGAAAGGCTTCGAGGTCAGCGCACCGACCGGGCACAGGTCGATGATGTTGCCCGATAGTTCCGAGTCGATGGCGCGTCCGGCAAAGCTCATGATTTCGGCGTGGTCGCCGCGAAACGCCTGTCCCAGTTCCATCATGCCGCCAATCTCGGCGGTGAAGCGGGCGCAGCGCGTGCAGTTGATGCAGCGGCTGGCGTCGGACGAGATCAGCGGGCCGTAGTTCTTGTTCACCCAGACGCGCTTTTCTTCCTGGTAGCGCGAGTGAATGCCGCCGTAGCCAACCGCCAGATCCTGCAACTGGCATTCGCCGCCCTGGTCGCAAACCGGGCAATCGAGCGGGTGATTGATGAGCAGGAACTCCATCACCCCTTTCTGCGCTTTCACCGCCGCCTCGGAATGCGTCCACACCTTCATGCCGTTGGTCACGGGCGTCGCGCACGCCGGCAGCGGCTTGGGCGCTTTCTCGACCTGCACCAGACACATGCGGCAACTGGCGGCGATCGACAATTTTTTGTGGTAACAGAAATGAGGAATATAGACGCCAGCCAGGGTCGCAGCGTCCATCACGGTGCTGCCGTCGGGCGCCTGCACCGGCTTACCGTCGATTTCGATCTCTAGCATGGACGACTCACGTGGATTTGTCTGCCCGCTTCCTGCACCATCGGCGAGACCAGGCATTTTTTGTGTTCGATGTGATAGGCGAATTCGTCGCCGAAGTGCTTGATGAAGCTCTGCACCGGCCCCGCCGCCGCATCGCCGAGTGCGCAGACGGTGCGGCCCGAAATGTTGCCGGCCACCGACCGCAGCAGATCGAGGTCGCCGGGCTGCCCGAGACCGTGTTCGATCCGATGCACCACGCGGTACAGCCAGCCCGTGCCTTCGCGGCAGGGCGTGCACTGGCCGCAGGATTCCTCGTGGTAGAAGTACGACAGGCGCTCCAGCGCGTTGACCATGCAGGTGGTTTCGTCCATGACGATCACCGCCCCGGAGCCGAGCATCGACCCGGCCTTGCTGATCGCGTCGAAGTCCAGCGTACAGTCCATGATGAGATCGGCAGGCAGCACCGGCGAAGACGAACCGCCGGGAATCACCGCTTTCAGCTTGCGCCCGGCGCGCACGCCGCCGGCCATCTCCAGCAGTTCGGCAAACGGGGTGCCGAGCCGGAGTTCGTAATTGCCCGGACGGCTGACGTGGCCGGAAACCGAGAAAATCTTGCTGCCGCCGTTGTTGGGCTTGCCCAGTTCGAGGAAAGCCTGCCCGCCCAGACGCAGGATGAAGGGCGCGGAGGCGAAGGTTTCGGTATTGTTGATCGTGGTCGGCTTGCCGTAGAGGCCGTACGCAGCCGGGAACGGCGGCTTGAACCGCGGCTGCCCCTTCTTGCCTTCGAGCGATTCGAGCAGCGCGGTTTCCTCGCCGCACACGTAAGCGCCATAGCCATGGTGCGCAAAAAGTTCAAAGGAAAAATCGCTGCCGAGGATGTTCTGGCCGAGAAGCCCGGCGGCGCGCGCTTCGGCCAGCGCTTCCTCGAAACGCTGGTAGACCTCGAAGATTTCACCGTGAATATAGTTGTAGCCGCGCGTACAGCCCATTGCCCACGCACCGAGAATCATCCCCTCGATGACCGCGTGCGGGTTGTAGCGCAGGATGTCCCGATCCTTGAAAGTGCCCGGTTCGCCTTCGTCGGAATTGCATACGAGATACTTGTCGCCGGGAAAGGCGCGCGGCATGAACGACCATTTCAGCCCGGTCGGAAAACCCGCGCCGCCACGCCCGCGCAAACCCGAGTTTTTGAGTTCGGCAATGACGGCTTCGGGCGGCGTTTTTTCGGCGATGACCCGGCGCAACGCCTCGTAACCGCCGCGTGCAACGTAATCCTGGAGCCGCCAGGTACGGTCGCCGTCAAGGCCGGCGAGGATCAGGGCATGCGCACTCATTGCTTTTCCAGTTCGGCCAGCAACTGGTCGATTCTTTCGGTGGTCATGAAGCTGCACATGCGATGGTTGTTGTGCAGCAGCACCGGCGCATCACCACAGGCGCCCATGCACTCGCCCTCTTTCAGGGTGAACTTGCCGTCGGGCGTGGTTTCGTTGAAACCAATGCCCAGCTTCTGCTTCAGGTAGTCGGCAACGTAGACGCCCCCCGAGAGCGCACAGGGCAGATTGGTGCACACCGTAATCTTGTGGCGTCCGACCGGTTCGAGGTCGTACATGTTGTAGAAGCTCGCCACCTCGTAGGCGGCCATCGGCGGCATGCCGAGGTAGGCTGCGACGAATTCGATGACTTCCTTCGGCAGCCAGCCCTTTTCCACCTGCGCGATGCGCAACGCCGACATGATCGCCGATTGCTTCCGGCCAGGCGGATATTTGGCAATTTCACGGTCGATCTGTTGCAGCGATTCCTGGCTCAACATTCCCTGTTCTTCCGGTTGTGTTTCAGGTCAACGGTCGAAGGTCAACGGTCGATGTCGCCGAAGACCAGATCCATCGTGCCGATAATCGCCACCACGTCGGCGATCATGTGCCCGCGCGCGAGTTCGTCCATTGCCGCGAGATGCGGAAAACCCGGCGAACGCAGCTTGATCCGGTACGGCTTGTTGGCCCCGTCCGAGATGGCATAGACGCCGAATTCGCCCTTCGGGTGTTCGATAGCGGCGTACACCTCGCCCTCGGGCACGTGGATGCCCTCGGAGAAGAGCTTGAAGTGGTGGATCAGTTCCTCCATGCCGCTCTTCATTTTTTCGCGCCGGGGCGGGGCCACCTTGTAGTTATCAACGATGACCGGGCCGGGATGCTCGCGCAGCCACGCGATGCACTGGCGGATGATGCGGTTCGACTGGCGCATTTCCGCCATCCGGCACAGATAGCGGTCGTAACAGTCACCGTTTTTGCCCACCGGAATGTCGAAATCCACTGCGTCATAGGCCGCGTAGGGCTGCTTTTTGCGCAAATCCCAGGCGACGCCCGAGCCGCGCAGCATCGGCCCGGTAAAGCCCAGCGCCAGCGCGCGTTCGGGCGAAACCACGCCAATACCCACGGTGCGCTGCTTCCAGATGCGGTTTTCGGTGAGCAGCGTTTCGTACTCGTCGCAGCACTTGGGGAAACGTTCGGTAAAGTCGTCGAGAAAGTCGAGCAACGAGCCTTCGCGCGCCGCGTTGAGCTGTTTGACGAGCTTTTCGTTCTTGAAGCGGTTGGTCTCGTATCGCGGCATGCTGTCGGGCAAGTCGCGGTAAACGCCACCCGGACGATAGTAGGCCGCGTGCATGCGCGCGCCGCACACCGCCTCGTAGACATCCATCAGTTCTTCGCGCTCACGGAAGGTGTAGAGGATCATCGTCATCGCGCCGACGTCGAGACCGTGCGACCCGAGACTCATCAAGTGATTGAGGAGGCGGGTGATCTCGTCGAACATCGTCCGGATGTAGCGGCCACGTTCCGGCACCTCGATGCCGAGCAGCTTTTCCACCGCCAGGCAATAGGCGTGCTCGTTGCACATCATCGAACAATAGTCGAGCCGATCCATATAGGGCACCGACTGCACCCAGGTGCGCGACTCGGCGAGTTTTTCGGTGCCGCGATGCAGAAGACCGATGTGCGGATCGGCGCGTTCGACCACTTCGCCGTCGAGTTCGAGCACCAGCCGCAACACCCCGTGTGCGGCAGGGTGTTGCGGGCCGAGGTTGAGCGTGTAATTGCGAATCTCAGCCATGACCGGCGTCCCCGTAACTTTCTTCGCGCACGATGCGCGGCGTGTTTTCGCGCGGCTCAATCGTCACCGGCTGGTAGACCACCCTGCCCGCTTCGGGGTCATAGCGCATTTCCGTATAGCCGGAAACCGGGAAGTCCTTGCGCAACGGATGGCCGGAAAAGCCATAATCGGTGAGGATGCGGCGCAGATCCTCGTGCCCGCTGTACAGGATGCCGTAGAGATCGAATGCCTCCCGCTCGTACCAGTTGGCCCCCGGCCACAACTCGCACACCGAGTCGATGACCGGGAAAGCCTCATCGTCGGCGAACGTCCGCAGGCGCAGACGCCAGTTGTGGACGACGGAGAGCAGTTGCGCGACCGAAGCAAAACGCTTGCCCGTCCACTTGCCGTTGCCGTAGGTCGAATAATCGACCCCGGAGAGATCAATCAACTGCGCGAAGCGCAAACCGGCGTGGTCGCGCAAGGCGCGGGCGACCTCGAAATAATCGGCGGCGGCGACTTCGATTGTGATCTCGCCGCGCTCCACGACGAGGGATTGCAGCCGCCGGCCAAAAACATTGCGCAAGGCCTGGCTCAACAACTCAAGTTTGGCGCTCATGTCGATCCGGTCTCTTTCAGCGGCGCGCGATGGTGCTGGTGCGCTTGATCTTGTTCTGGAGTTGCAGCAGGCCGTACAGCAGCGCCTCCGCCGTCGGCGGACAACCCGGAACATAAACGTCGACCGGCACGATGCGGTCACAGCCACGCACCACGGAATAGGAATAGTGGTAATAGCCGCCGCCGTTGGCGCAGGAACCCATCGAGACCACCCAACGCGGCTCGACAAGCTGGTCATAGACGCGCCGCAGGGCCGGGGCCATCTTGTTGGTGAGGGTGCCAGCGACGATCATCAGGTCGGAATGGCGGGGACTGGCTCGGAAAATAATGCCATAGCGGTCGAGGTCGTAGCGCGCCATCCCGGCGTGCATCATCTCCACCGCGCAACAGGCCAGCCCGAACGTCACCGGCCACAGCGACCCGGTGCGCGTCCAGTTGATGACCGCATCGAGCGACGTGGTCACGAAGCCTTCTCGAAAAACACCCTCGATGCTCATGCCTCACTCCCAGTCGAGCGCGCCATTTTTCCACTCGACGATGTAACCGATGACCAGGATGGCGAGGAACGCCATCACCGAGCCAAAAACGAACCACGCCGCCGCACCGGCGGCGATGAAATCCTGAAACACCGTCGCCCACGGAAAAAGAAAGGCGATTTCGAGGTCGAACAGGATGAACAGGATAGCGATAAGGTAGTAGCGGACATCGAACTTCATGCGGGCGTTCTCGAACGCCCCGAAGCCGCACTCATAAGCGGCGAGCTTTTCGCCGTCGGGCCGATGCGGCCCGAGCACGCGCCCGAGGGCAAACGGAACAACCCCGAACACGAGGCCAACGAGAACGAACAGCAAGACAGGAAGGTAATTTTCCAGCATGACCGATACTCCTCCGCGCTTCGATGAACCCGGCGGCGCGAGAAGCCCGCGCCATCAACAGTGTTTTGTTCGCCCTTCGTGGAAACGCCCGCTATAAGCGGGCGTTTTTCACTTCGCACATTCTGGTGCCGACGATGAGACTCGAACTCATACGGCTTTCGCCACTACCCCCTCAAGATAGCGTGTCTACCAATTTCACCACGTCGGCGGCAAACTTTAATTGTACGATTTTTCTCCGGGGCAAGCAAAGCCGACTGCCGCCCCGTTGCTTTTCTCACTCCGGAATCACACCCGCGTCGTTCCCGGCCGGTGCGGACTCACCGGGAATGACCCCGGAAGACACTTCCGGTACGGCGGGCGCGGGAGATTGCGGTTCCACCGGCACGGCCACGGCGGGAACCATGCCATCCACGACGCTCGCAGGCTCGACCGGCCTCTTGCCCGCCAGGTACGACAGACTCAGGCTGGTAATGAAGAACACCGTCGCCAGCGCCGCCGTCGTCCGGCTCAAAAAATTGGCCGAACCGGACGCCCCGAACAGGCTGCCCGACGCGCCGCCGCCGAAAGCAGCGCCCATGTCCGCGCCCTTGCCATGCTGCATCAGCACCAGACCGATCACACCCAGACCCGCCAGGACATGCAGCAGTAGCACCAGATTGAAAATCGAACTACTCATCATCACCTCGAAAAAACCGTTCGCGCCTTCTCAAGCGCCGTTCGCCGCCTGACAGATGGACATGAAATCCCGCGCCGCCAGCGACGCCCCGCCAATCAGGCCGCCGTCAATATCAGGCATCGCAAAAAGCGACGCCGCATTGTCCGCCTTGACGCTGCCGCCGTAGAGAACGCACGCCGCCGCCGCTGCCGCGCCCCCCCGTTCGCCGAGCCAGCGCCGGATGCCGGCATGCACCGCCTGCGCTTCCTGCGCGCTCGCCGCGCGTCCGGTGCCAATCGCCCACACCGGCTCGTAAGCCACCGTCACCCGCGCCAGCGCTGGCGCGCCGATGACCGCCAGCACCGTATCGAGCTGACGCCCAATCACTTCCGCCACCCTCCCCGCCTCACGTTCGGCCAGCGATTCGCCGACGCAGACGATGGGCATGAGTCCCGCCCGCAACGCCGCAGCCGCCTTGCGTCCCACCGTGGCGTCGTCTTCGCCGAACAGCGTCCGCCGCTCGGAATGACCGACGATCGCGTAGCGGCAGCCCAGGTCGGCGAGCATTTCCGCGCTCACCTCCCCGGTATAAGCCCCGGACTGGAACTCGCTCACCGTCTGCGCCCCCAGCGCCACCCCGCGCAAGCGCGCAGCGGCCTGAGCGAGATACGGAAACGGCACGCACACGGCGACATCCACCCCGGCCACCGCACCGAGCGCACCGAGGAGCGCCTCGTTCGCGGCCAGGCTGCCGTTGAGCTTCCAGTTACCAACAACCCGTTTTTGCGCCATGCGAAAGAAAGGCGTTCACGAAAACCGCAGATTGTATAAGACGCCCGGCACGCGCGCCAAGAGGGCGCGACGTAAACATCGGAAAAAGGCGCAAAAGAGTTTCGAGGGCGCGCATGGTCGCATTTATATTCAACCTCAATTCACAGAGATTCATCATGTTCTCCGCGCAAAACACCCTCGCCAAGACCGACCCCGGACTGTGGGCCGCCGTGCAGGCGGAAAACCGCCGCCAGGAAGACCACATCGAACTGATCGCCTCCGAAAACTACGTCTCGCACGCGGTCATGGAAGCCCAGGGTTCGCAGCTCACCAACAAGTACGCCGAAGGCTATCCCGGCAAGCGTTATTACGGCGGCTGCGAACACGTCGACGTCGCCGAACAACTGGCCATCGACCGCCTGAAAGCGCTTTTTGGCGCGGAAGCCGCCAACGTACAGCCGAACTCCGGCTCACAGGCCAACCAGGCCGTACTGATGGCCTTCGCCAAACCCGGCGACACCCTCATGGGCATGAGCCTTGCCGAAGGCGGACACCTCACCCACGGCATGCCGCTCAACATGTCGGGCAAATGGTTCAACGTCGTCGCCTACGGCCTCGACAACAAAGAAGCCATCGACTACGCGGCGATGGAGCGCTTGGCCCGCGAGCACAAACCGAAGATCATCGTCGCCGGCGCGTCCGCCTACTCCCTGCGCATCGACTGGGCGCGCTTCGCCAAGGTAGCGAAGGACGTCGGCGCAATCTTCTGGGTAGACATGGCGCACTACGCCGGACTCATCGCCGCTGGCTTCTATCCCAACCCCGTGCCGCACGCCGACGTGGTGACCACCACCACCCACAAAACCCTGCGCGGCCCGCGCGGCGGCGCCATCCTGATGCGCGCCGCGCACGAAAAAGCAATCAATTCCGCGATTTTCCCCGGTTTGCAGGGCGGCCCGCTGATGCACGTCATCGCCGCCAAGGCGGTGTGTTTCAAAGAAGCGGCCTCGCCCGCGTTTCGCCACTACCAGGAACAGGTCATCGCCAACGCCCGCGTCATGGCGCGCGTGCTCGGCGAGCGCGGCCTGCGCATCGTTTCCGGACGCACCGAAAGCCATGTCTTCCTCGTCGACCTGCGCGCCAAAAAGATCACCGGCAAGGCCGCCGAGGCAGCGCTCGGGCAGGCCCACATCACCGTCAACAAAAACGCCATTCCGAAAGACCCGGAAAAACCCTTCGTCACCTCGGGCATCCGCATCGGCTCCCCGGCGATGACAACGCGCGGCTTCACCGAAATCGAGGCGGAAAAAATCGCCCACCTCATCGCCGACGTACTTGACGCCCCGGACAACACGGCGGTGCTCACAAAAGTGCGCGCCGAAGCCGCTGCCCTCTGCGCCCGCTTTCCGGTCTACGGCAAATAACGGGCGATGAAATGCCCGTTTTGCGGTGATCCCAACACCCAGGTCACCGACACCCGCGAAAACGACGACGGCGATGTCGTGCGCCGCCGCCGCCGTTGCGTGCATTGCGACAAGCGTTTCACCACTTACGAACGCATCGACCTCAAGCGCCCGCATATCGTCAAGCGCAACGGCAACCGTTGCGACTACGAGCGCGACAAGCTCGTCGCCAGCATGGAATTGGCGCTGCGCAAGCGTCCGGTCACGACCGAAGCGCTGGAGGCCGCCGTCGAACGCATCGAAGCGCGACTGCTCGCCGTGGGCGAAACCGAAATCGCCAGCGCCCGGATCGGCGAGCTGGTGATGAAGGAACTGCGCCGTCTCGACAAGGTGGCTTACATCCGTTACGCCTCGGTGTACCGCAACTTTGCCGATGTCGATGAATTCTCCACCCTCATCCGCGAAGTGCAGCCCCACCCGCGCCGCAGCGAGCAGGCACGTAATCCCGGCGACCCCGAACATGACCTTTTCGACAATTGACCGCGAGGCGATGGCGCTCGCGCTCACGCTCGCCGGGCAGGGGCTCGCCACCGCCACACCCAATCCACGGGTCGGCTGCGTCATTGCGCGCGCGGGCGAAATCGTCGGCCAAGGCTGGCATCGGCGCGCGGGCGAACCCCATGCCGAAGCCCTCGCCCTGGCCGCCGCGGGCAAAGCCGCACAAGGCACGACGGCTTACGTCACACTCGAACCCTGCGCCCATTTTGGCCGCATGCCGCCCTGCGCCGATGCGCTCGCCGCCGCCGGTGTCGCTCGCGTCGTCGCCGCGATGGAAGACCCCAACCCGAAAGTCGCCGGACGCGGCCTCGCCCGGCTGCGCGCCGCCGGCATTGCCGTCGAATGTGGACTCCTTGCCGATGAGGCGCGCGAACTCAACCTCGGCTTCGTCTCGCGCATGACGCGCCAGCGCCCGTGGCTGCGCCTGAAAGCCGCCGCCACCCTCGATGGCAAAACCGCGCTGGAAAACGGCGTCAGCCAGTGGATCACCGGCCCCGCCGCACGCGCCGACGGGCACCGCTGGCGAGCGCGGGCCTGCGCCGTCCTCACCGGCATCGGCACCGTCAAGGCCGACGATCCCCGCCTCACCGTGCGCGATATTTCCTGCGATCGGCAACCGTTGCGCATCCTCATCGACGCGCGCCTTGAAGTCGCCCCCGCCGCCCGCATCCTGCAAGAGGTGCCCGCGCTCATCGTCACCGCCAGCGCCGACGAGGCGCGCATCCAGCGCTTCGCCGACCTCGGCCACCGCGTGCTCCGCCTGCCCGCCCCGGACGGCCATGTCGACCTCGCCGCCCTGCCGCGCGAACTGGCGGCACTCGAACTCAACGAAATCCATGTCGAAGCTGGCGCACGGCTCAACGGCGCGCTGCTCGCCGCCGGCTGCGTCGACGAACTGCTGCTCTACCTCGCCCCGCTTGCTGTGGGCAACGCCGCGCGCGGCATTTTCGAGTTGCCCGCCCTGACCGCGCTTGATGCGGCAACCCGCTTCGACATCCGCGACTGCCAGCGCGTCGGCGACGATTTGCGCATCATCGCGCGCCTGTTGTCACCCACGACCCCGTACAACTCCCTAATGGAACGCATCCCTATTTCAGGAAGTTCGATTTCGGATGGGTGATGTTGTGTCCAACCGTTACAATTTAGGGTGACACTTTCCGCATAACAAAACAATTTATTCAGGAGATGATAATAAATGGCTGAATTCGATGGAAAAGTCGCCCTGGTCACTGGCGGCGCTTCGGGCATTGGCCGGGCAACGGCGCTCAAACTGGCAAGAAACGGCGCGGCGGTGCTCATCGTTGACCTCGCGGCAGTGGGAATCAATGCCGTCGCCGCCGAAATCGCCGTATTTGGCGGCAAAGCCACGCCCTTTGTGGCCGACGTGACGAATCCCGATGCGATCGCCGCCGCCGTGGCGATGGCGGAATCCAAATACGGCGCGCTGCACCTCGCCTTCAATAACGCCGGCATTACCGGGCCTAGCGGCCTGCTGGCCGATATCGACATCGAGGCTTACCGCCAAGTGATCGAAGTCAATCTCAACTCGGTGTTCTATGGCATGCACGCCGAAATCCCCGCCATCCTGCGCGCGGGCGGCGGAGCCATCGTCAACACCGCCTCCATCCTGGGACTGGTGGGGCAGGCCGCCTCGGCGGGATACGCCACCGCCAAGCACGGCGTCACCGGCCTGACCAAAGTCGCCGCACTCGATTACGCCGACAAAGGTATTCGCATCAATTCGATCCACCCCGGCTACATCGACACCCCGCTGCTCAAACACCTGTCGCCCGAGATGCGCCAAAAACTGACCTCCCGGCACGCCATGGGGCGCTTCGGAACCGAGGAGGAAATCGCGGAAACCGTGATCTTCCTGCTGTCCGGACGCGCCTCGTTCGTCACGGGTTCGCAGCTCGTCGCAGATGGCGGCTACACCACCCAGTGACGTAAAGCTTCCCCCCCCCCCGCCCACAATGGCGGGCGGGAAGTTTGCACAAAACCCACAGCCCCCACGCGCCCCATTCCCCTCAACGTCATCCTGCGCAAAGATAAGCGCAGCCGCAGGATGACAGGATGAGGATTTTTGCGAATTTCCATGGACAGATTTTTGATTTCCAAAACAGCCACTATATCAATCCGCTTATCAATAACATTTCACCATAACAATAGACGGATTCATTATTCTTTTTCACCCGAATAGATAAATAACAGTACCCCAACCCCAAAGCCAATAAAACCATAGCCACGGTACTCAATGTGAAATACTGCACTATCGTCATTGGTTTGAATGGCGAAATCAATTCAATCGGGACACGAACAGGACGCCAAGCATCCGCATGAAAAGTACGGCAAAAACCATTACGATAACGCCATTGACAGGAGTATTTCAAAGTCATCCCGGGAGAAACAGGGCGCGTCGCGCTTACCGATCCGCGTGCTTATCCGAGCCAAATTATCAAAAATACATATTTATGACATGCAATACTCCTTAAGAGTGACATCTTGCACGGTAGTGCAGAAATACACGCCTTCATGTGAATTTATTCATTTCAGCCTCAGAAAGCCGCTACGATAATAATTGCATATAGCAATTCATGAGGCATGCTGTGAGCTGGAAACCCATTACCGAAGAAGAGCTGAAGACCGAGGTCGAACAAGCTCTCGCCGCCATGCCGGAAGAAGCTCGCCGCCAATTTGCGGATATCCGGATTCCCCTTCTCAGATTGCGCTGCCGGCGCAATAGATTGACCGGCGACGAGACACTCTACGCGATCGCAGGCAAGGGACGGCAATACATCATCTACGATGATGCGGAAGGCGATTTCGGTCTCGCCGTGCTGTCTTCAGACCGGGGCGAAGCGCTCAACTTCTGGGTGCTGGCCGGCGCACTCTCAAATGCCATGCGGGTACTCGAAAGCGGCGATTACAGCGCCTGCCTGGTCGCGCCCTGAAGCCACCCCGCAACCGATCATCCCGCGAGCCTGTCCGCAGTAATTGTGTCCGGATATTCCGGCCTGGCTTGCGCAGCGCATCTCGCCCCTGTGCTACTCTCATCGTCTGTCCGGATCGCCCCCAGACCGCAAAACAGACATGCCGTTCACACTCAACACCGTCGAAGCCCTGGCTCCTGACCAGGCGTCCCTTACTGCGGCGGTCAAGCTCGCCAAGGTCGCCAAATGGGCCCGGCTGGAACGGGATGGCATGTTGCTGTGGGGCGAATGCCAGGGGTCGGGGGCAAACCCTTACCGCGTCATTGCCGATGCTGGCAGCCAGGGCAGCAAATGCACCTGCCCGTCCCGCAAGTTTCCGTGCAAGCACTCGCTTGCCCTGATGTGGCTCGATGCCGCCAGCCCAGGGGCGTTCCTGGCCACATCGCCCCCCGCATGGGTGGCGGACTGGCTGGGCCGTCGGCGCAAGACCGGCACGGAAGCCGCGCCTGCCACTCACGGCGGCGGCAAGAGCATCGAGGCTGCCGCCCTGCCCGGTGCGGAGCCTGCGCCCGAAGACCCCAAGGCGGCGGCGAAGCGCGAGGCGGCACAGAAAAAACGGGCCGGAAACACGCATGCCGCCATCACCGAGGCGCTGGAAGAACTGGAACAGTGGATTGCTGACCAGTTGCGCCTCGGACTGGGAGCCTTTGTCGACAACGCGCCAGAACGCTGCCGGCGCATCGCGGCGCGCATGGTCGACCTCAAGTCGGCGGCGCTCGCTTCCCGAATCGACGAAATGCCCGCCCGCCTACTGGCGCTGCGCAGCGAGGAACGTCCGGAAGCAGCGATCCGGGAACTGGGCAAACTGACCCTGATGCTCAAGGCGTGGCGCGCCAACCCGGACGAGCCGGAAATTCGGCGGCAGATCGCCACTGCCGAGACGCGCGAACAGATTGTCAACGACCCGGCTGCCCCCATCGTCGAAGGCGTATGGGAAGTCGCGGGCGAAAAAATTCAGACGCGCCGTGACGGGCTGGTCAGCCACGCCACCTGGTTGATGAGCCTGGAACCCCGCTCGCAACGCTTCGCCCAGTTGCTCGACTTCTACCCGGCATCTGGCGGCAAGCGCGCGGAAGCCTTCGCCCAGGGCGAACAGTTCGCGGCGACGCTCGTTTTTTATCCTTCCCCGGCGCCGTTGCGCGCCATCGTCCTGCAACGCGCACCCGCACCGGCCCAACTGCCGTGGCCCCCCGTCGCAGCCTCACCCGATCCGCTGGCGTGCTGCGCCCCGTTCTGGAACGGCACGCCCTGGGGGTTGGAATGTCCGCTCACCCTGCCGCCCGGCTGCATCGTCAAGGACAATCGCGGCCATTGCTGGTGGCGCGCGGACGAACAGGCCGACGCGACCGGTCTGCCGCTTTCCCAGGACGCCCCCCTGCCCGTCCTCGGCATGGCACTCGCGGGTGCGGTCGGCCTGTGGAGCGGTGCGCGCCTGGAATTGCTCGCAGCCTGGAGCGACTTTGGGAGGCTAGACCTGTCATGAGCGATCCTCTCGCCGGAGCGTGCTCAGCCATCCGCGACTGCTGGATCGGCGGCGGCAACGCGGTTCCGCTCGCGCCCCCGGACTGGCAGGCGCTCATCGCCGCGCCAACGCCCGAAGAAAGCGAACGTATTCTCGTCGCGCTCACCGGGCAGGCGCTGGAAGTCGCCTTCCGCCCGGCGCTACCCAAGGACACGATCCGCGCAGCAACGCTGCCGCGACTGGCAAAACCGATCCTGCCCAACCCGTTGCGCGCCCTGTTCCGCCATGCGCTCGCCAGCGTCTCCGGCAACAGCGGTACGGTGCTCCGCCTGCTGGAGAGGCGCGGTTTTTGTGCCCATCCGCTCGACTGGTTCCCCGCCGCAAGCACGGACGCACCCGATCTCTACGCGCCTTGGCAAGACTGGGCGCGATCCTCGGGCACCGCAGCAAATGACGGCGCGGACGAGCTGGACGCGGACACCTGGGATGACTTCCAGCCCGCACGGCGGCGCGCCCTTCTGAAGACCCTGCGCCGCCAGAATCCGGTACGCGCCCGCGAACTCATCGCCGCCAAAGCCGGACAGGAAACCGCCGAAAAACGCCTGGCGCTCACCGAAATTCTGACGATCGGGCTTGACAGCGGCGACATTCCCTATCTCCGCAGCCTCGCCACCGACCGCTCCGGCAAGCTCAAACTGCTGGCGGCGCGACTCCTCGCCCGCCTGAAGCAGAAAAGCGAAACGACTCCCCAGGAGGAACTCGCCGAACTCGCGGGATTCCTCACCGTCGGCAGCAAGGGCATTTTCCGGCGCAAGCCGACGGTCGCCCCCAACCCGCTGCAACCCCGCGTCCAGACACGGCGGCAGGAACTGTTCGAGCAGTCCGCGCTGCCGGACATCGCCGCCGCGCTCGGTCTGACGGAAGCCGAACTCATCGACGGCTGGCAGTTCCACCAGAAGAACATGACGCCCGACACCGCCTTCGTCAAAATGGTGCTGGAAACCGCCGCCGACGAATTCATCCCGCTCCTCGTCAACCGTCTGCTGGAAGAAGACCAGCCGACGCTGGCCGCGCTGCTCGCGCCACGGCTCGACGCCGACGAGCAGGCCCGCATCGTAAAAGCGATTCTCGCCAACCCATCGACACCGTTCTGCGACCTCGCCCAGTTTGGGCACGGCGACCTCGCCGGGCCGGACGACATCCTTTCCAGCCCCGTCTACCGGGCGCTCAAGACCGGAATCAGGGAGCAACATTCCCTGCCGATCCTCAACGCCCTCGCCCCGATCGCCACCGCCGGGGCCGCCCGCGCCGTGCTGGACGACCTTTCGTCGTCGTCCGGCATTTTCCCGGTTGATCCGGCGCTCGCTTTCCTGCGCCTGAATCAGGAACTGACGCCCGCCGCCTCTGCCCGAATCTGACACTCTTTTCCCCGGAGCATCCCGCCAAAATGTCCGATCTCCTTCGCCTGCCCGCCGAACAGACCTACGCATCCGAACTCGCCGCCCTGACCAGCGGCGATGACGTCCCGAAGCCGGAGGGCTGGAAACTTTCCCCCCAGGCCGTGCTGACCTACCTTCTGGGCGGCAAAGCCGCCGACGGCACAATCGTTTCGCCCAAATACGTGGGCAACCGCCGCCTGATGGAAACCGCCGTCGCCACCCTGGCAACCGACCGGGCGCTCCTGCTGCTCGGCGTGCCAGGCACCGCCAAGTCCTGGGTCTCCGAACACTTGGCAGCGGCGATCATGAACGACTCCACCATGCTGATCCAATGCACGGCGGGCACCGACGAAAACCAGGTTCGCTACGGCTGGAACTACGCCCAACTGCTCGCCAAGGGGCCGAGCGAGGAAGCCCTGGTGCCGACCCCCCTCTACCGCGCCATGCAGCAGGGCAAGCTCTGCCGCCTGGAAGAACTGACCCGCATGGGTTCCGACGTGCAGGACACCCTCATTACGGTGCTGTCGGAAAAGATGATGCCGATCGCCGAGCTGAACAGCGCCGTCTACGCCCGGCGCGGCTTCAACGTCATCGCCACCGCCAACAACCGCGACAAGGGCGTCAATGAACTGTCGGCGGCGTTGAAACGCCGCTTCAACGTCGTGGTGCTGCCGCTGCCGGACGACATGGACGAGGAAGCCGCCATCGTCGCCCGCCGCGTCGACGAGATGGCCGGCGGTCTTTCCCTGCCGGTGCCCCGCAACGTGCGGGAGGAAATCACCCGCGTCCTCACCATCTTCCGCGAACTGCGCGCCGGAGCGACCGCCGACGGCAAGACCACCCTGAAAACACCGTCCGGTTCGCTTTCCACCGCCGAGGCCATCGCCACCGTGGTGGGCGGTCTGTCGCAGGCAATGTGGTTCAACGATGGCCGCCTCACTGCGCGGGAACTGGCCGCCAACATGGTCGGCGCCATTGTCAAGGACCCGGTGCAGGACAAGGCGGTGCTGGAAGAATATCTGGAAACGGTGCTGAAAAAACGCCGCGACTTCGCCGCCTATTACGCCGCACTTGGCGAGGCGCTCTGAAGCCATGGGCAAAGGCGAATCCCTCGCTGGCGTTGCCTGCTTTGGCATCCGTCACCACGGGCCGGGTTCCGCCGCGAGCCTCGTGCGGGCGCTCGACGAACTGAACCCGGTCGCCGTGCTGATCGAAGGCCCCTCGGACGCCACCCCCATCCTGCCGATGCTGGCCTCCCCCGCCATGAAGCCGCCGGTCGCCCTGCTCTGTTACCCGGAAGACGACCCGGCGCGCACCAGCTTCTGGCCGTTCGCGGAATTTTCGCCTGAATACCAGGCGACGCTCTGGGCAGTCAAACACGGGGTGCCGGTTCGCTTCATCGACCTGCCGTCCGTCGCACGCTTCGCCGAAACGCCAAAGCCGGAACCGGCATCTGCCGCGCCAGCGGACGCGAACATCCCGGACGCCGAAGACGGCGCCGCCGAACTCGGCGTGCCGCAGGTGGACGAAGAACCACCCGAATTCCGCGACCCCATCGGCGTGTTGGCGGCCACCGCCGGCTACCAGGACGGCGAAAGCTGGTGGGCCGATCTCATCGAACAAAACCCCGCCCCTGGCCCGATCTTCGAGGCCATCGCCGACGCCATGAGCACCCTGCGCGCCGATCTGCCGACGCTACCGGTATTTGAAGCCCGGCGCGAAGCGCACATGCGGCTCGCCATCGCCGAGGCGCGCAAGGCACACGAAGGGCCGCTCGCCGTGGTCTGCGGCGCGTGGCATGTGCCCGCGCTCAACACCGCCCGCCCGCAAAAAGAAGACCGCGCCCTCATCAAAGGCTTGCCGCGCAGGAAAAGCGTCATGACCTGGGCGCCCTGGACAGCGCCGCGCCTCGCCTTCGCGCACGGCTACGGCGCGGGTGTCGCCGCGCCCGGCTGGTGCGATCACCTCTGGCGCACCCGGGCGCGGCGCGACGGCGTGAGCCTGTGGCTGACGCGAATCGCCCGCATCCTGCGCGACAAGGGCCACGCAGTCTCCACCGCCTCGCTCATCGAAGCCGAGCGTCTCGCACTGACGCTCGCCGCCATCCGCACCCGTCCGGGGCCGGGCTTCGAGGAACTGCGCGAAGCCTCGGTGGCCTGCCTGTTCGGGGGCGAGGCGCTGCTGTGGAAGACCATCGAGGACAGACTGCTGCTTGGCAACGAGGTCGGCAGCGTCCCGGCAGACGCGCCGCTCGCCCCGCTCATCGAGGACTTGCAACGCAACCAGAAACTGGCCCGCCTCAAGCCGGAGGCGCTGGAACGCGAACTGTCCCTCGACCTGCGCAGCGACAGCGGCCTTTTCCGCTCTACCCTGCTGCATCGCCTCGTCCTGCTCGGTGTGCCCTGGGGCCGCCAGACGGACACGGGCGGCAGCCGCGGCACCTTTCGAGAACGCTGGATACTGGCATGGGAACCGGAATACGCCGTCCAACTCGTCGAAAAGCTGGTTTATGGCGTCACCATTGAGCAAGCCGCCAATGCTTATCTCGCCGAGCGTCTGTCGCAGACCGCCACGCTCGACGCCCTGGCGGAACTGATTCGCGCCGCCATCACCGCCGGGCTGCCAGAGGCCGCCGCGCACGGCCTGACGATTTTTGAGCAGCGGGCGGCGCGGTCGAGCGACTGTGCGGAAATGCTTGCCGCCATTGCGCCGCTCGCCGACATCGTCCGCTACGGCGAGGCGCGCATCTCTGGCGGCGCGCACCTGAACGCCCTGCTGACACGGCTGATCGTGGAAGCCGCGATCAACCTGCCCTACGCCGTACGCGACCTGGACGCCGAAGCCGCCGAGGATATGGCGGAGCGCATCGCCGCCGCCCATGCCGGCATCCGTCTCACCGAGCCAGCGCCGGATGTCCTGCAAGCCTGGTTCCATGGCCTCACCAACGTGCTCGGCGACGCCCGCGCCACCCCGCGCGTCGCGGGCGGCGCGGCCCATATCCTCTACGAAGCAGACTTTCTCGCCGCCGGGGAAGCCGTACGCCTGCTCGAATGCCGTCTGTCACCGGGCGTCCCCGCCATGGACGCCGCCGGCTTTCTGGAAGGTTTTTTCTCGGCCTCGGCGGCACGGCTGATCCACGACGAAGGTCTGCGCCGGGCCGTTGGCGGCTGGATCGAAACCCTGCCCGAAGACAGCTTCATTGCCCACCTGCCCTTGCTGCGCCGGGTGTTTTCCGGTCTCGACGGCATGGAGCGCAAACGCCTGATCGCGGCGGCACTCGGCAAGGCGCAAAACCTGCCAGCGACCTTCATTCCCACCCCCGACGGAGGCGCGCTCTGGCGAGCGCACCTGAGTATCCTGCGCCCCTTGCTGACAGGAAACGCCGATGACTGAAACGCCCGTAGCCACCGCACCGGAAAACGGGGACGATGCCGCGTTTGACAGCCAACGCGAACGGCGCTGGAGGCTGGCGCTCGGCGTCGATGACGAAAACGCGCTTTCCTCGCATGACCGCCGCCTTTCCGCCGCACTCACCGCCCTTTACGGCGACGGCGCGGAACCGCAAAAAGGCCGGCGGGGCGGTCTGGGCCGTTCCTCCCCCAAGGCAATCGCGGCCTGGATCGGCGACCTGCGCAGCTTTTTCCCGGCGCGGATCGTCCAGATCGTCCAGAAGGACGCCTTTGAACGCCTCGGCCTCAAGCAGATGCTGATGGAGCCGGAATTTCTCGCTGCGGTGGAGCAGGACGTCAACCTGGTCGCCGATCTCGTTTCGTTGCGCAACGTCATGCCGGACAAGACACGCGACCTGGCGCGCGCCGTCATCGCCGAAATAGTCCGCAAGCTGCTGGAGCGCCTGGAACAAAAGACGACGGAGGCCATTCGAGGCGCGCTCGACCGGGCGAAGCGCAGCTTCCGTCCGCGTCAGCGCGACATCGACTGGGCGCGCACCATCGCCGCCAACCTGCGCCACTACCAGCCGGACTACAAGACCATCGTCCCGGAAAGGCTCATCGGCTTCATGCGCAAACAGCGCCGTCTCGCCGATCTCGACGAGGTGGTGCTGTGCGTGGATCAATCGGGTTCGATGGCGAGTTCGGTGATTTACGCCTCCATTTTCGCGGCGGTGATGGCATCCATCCCGGTAGTGCGGACAAAGCTCGTCTGTTTCGACACCACGGTGGTCGACCTCAGCGATCAACTGGCCGATCCGGTCGAAATCCTGTTCGGCATCCAGTTGGGCGGCGGCACCGACATCGACCAGGCCGTCGCCTACTGCGCCGCGCGCGTCGAGCGTCCCGCCAAGGCCCATTTCGTACTTATCACCGACCTCTACGAAGGCGGCGACGAGGAAAACCTGTTGCGTCGGCTGGCGGCGCTGGCGCGCAGCGGCGTAAACGTCATCGTGCTGCTTGCACTCACCGATCAGGGGCATCCCGCCTATTCGGCCAACACCGCCGCCAGGGTCGCAGCGCTCGGCATCCCGGTTTTCGCCTGCACGCCGGACGTGTTCCCGGACATGATGGCCGTCGCCCTGCGCCGGGAAGACATCGCCGTCTGGGCTGCGGACACGGACATCAAACTGGTGCGCCCGGAAAACCCGCCGACGGCATGAGGCGGACGCAGCCCAACGCCGGACGGCAACCAGGCAACTATTGGCTATAGGCATTCAGGCCGGGGTCTCAACCTCCGCACTGCCTTGAAGGGGCGGGGTTTCAAACCGGGAGTCAATTTTGCGATGAAGAAAAACTTCCCCGTCCGGATGAGCGCCTATGTCGGTCGTTTCGCGCCCTCGCCGAGCGGCCCGCTTCATTTCGGCTCGCTCGTCGCCGCGCTCGGCAGCGTACTCGAAGCCCGCCGCCAGCACGGCGCATGGCTTCTGCGCATCGAGGACGTCGACACCCCACGCACCGTCCCCGGCGCGGCGGACACCATCCTCGCCACACTTGAGCGTTACGGCTTTGAATGGGACGGCGAAATCATGTGGCAAAGCCGCCGCCGCGACGCCTACGATGCCGCGCTGGCGCGGCTGCGCGTCGACGGTCACGTTTTTCCCTGTATCTGCACGCGGCGCGAGATGGCCGATTCCACCCTCGCCCGCGACGGCTCCCGGCGCTATCCCGGCACCTGCCGCGCCGGCCTGCCGCCGGGCAGCACCCCACGGGCATGGCGGGTCAAGGCCGAAGGCGTGATCCGTTTCGACGACGCCATCCAAGGGCCGCAGACGGAAGACCTTGCCCGCGACATCGGCGATTATGTGGTCTATCGCGCCGACGGCCAGTTCGCCTACCAGCTTGCCGTCGTGGTCGACGATGCCGCTCAGGGCGTCACCCACGTCGTGCGCGGCGCAGATTTGCTCGGCTCGACCGCGCGCCAGATCCAACTTCAGCAACTGCTCGGTCTGCGCGCCCCGATCTACGCCCACCTGCCGGTAGCGACCAACGCCGCCGGGGAAAAACTTTCCAAGCAAACCCTGACGCGCGCTATCGACGACGATCCGCCTGCCCGCACGCTGACTACGGCACTGGCCTTCCTGGGACAAAAACCGCCCGCAGCCCTGGCCGGGGCATCCCGCACCGAAGTCTGGAAATGGGCGCTCGCCCACTGGCGGCTTGAAAACGTTCCCCAGGTACGGCAACTGGCGGTTTCCGACTCGGGTTGGCGCGCCCAATAAGAAAATGCCTTGCCGGTGGCGAGAGTGTTTGCCGTCTTATTCTGCATCCCGGCTGCTGACCATGAAACCAGCCCGAAAATTTTCGTACCGCGCAAAAACAGGATCGCGGCGCAACATCTGCCGCGCCTGCATCGTGACCTCGGCCCGCCTTCTGCTTCAGCCTTGAATAAAAAAAGCCGGGACAAGCCCGGCTTTTTGTTTTGCAAGCAGTACTTCTTACGCCGTAGCAGCAGGCGTTTCGGCCTTGGCCCCTGCTTCGGCCACGACAACCGCGCCATCTTCCGGACGATCCAGCAGTTCGACGAACGCCAGCGGCGCATTGTCGCCATCGCGGAAACCGCACTTCAGAATGCGCAGGTAGCCGCCGTTGCGGTTGGCGTAGCGCGGGCCGAGTTCGTCGAAAATCTTGACCACAATTTCGCGATCGCGCAGGCGGTTGAAGGCCAGGCGGCGATTGGACAGATTCGGCTTCTTGCCCAGGGTGATCAGGGGTTCGACCACGCGGCGCAGTTCTTTCGCCTTCGGCAGGGTCGTCTTGATGACTTCATGACGCAGCAGCGATGCCGCCATGTTGCGGAACATGGCCTGACGGTGGCTGCTTGTCCGGTTTAGCTTGCGAAGGCCATTACGGTGACGCATTGTCAAATCCTCTCTTGTCCGGCGACGATCAACCGAGCTTTTCCAGCCCGGCCGGCGGCCAGTTCTCCAGTTTCATTCCCAGCGTCAGCCCACGCGATGCCAACACTTCCTTGATTTCGTTGAGCGACTTGCGCCCGAGATTCGGCGTCTTCAGCAACTCGGTTTCGGTGCGCTGGATCAGATCACCGATGTAGTAGATGTTCTCGGCCTTCAGACAATTGGCCGAACGCACCGTCAACTCGAGATCGTCCACCGGACGCAGCAGCACCGGATCGACCACGATATCGGTCTTGATCGGCACATCAATGCGGGTGTCCTGCAAATCGGCGAACACCGCGAGTTGATCCATCAACACCCGAGCTGCGTAACGGATTGCTTCCTCGGGGTCGACCGCGCCATTGGTTTCGATGTCGATCACCAGACGGTCGAGGTCGGTGCGTTGTTCGACACGGGCGCTCTCCACCTGATAGCTGACACGGCGCACCGGACTGAACGAGGCATCGAGCACAACGTGCCCGATCGACTTGCTCTCCGAGAAAACCGGACGGGTATTGCCCGGCACGTAACCACGACCTTCCTCAACCTTGATCTGCATGTCGAGCTTGCCGCCAGGGGCCAGATGCGCGATCACGTGATCGGGGTTGATGATATCGACACCGTGATCGGTCTCGATGTCGGCAGCCGTCACCGTGCCTTCCCCATTCTTGGCCAAGCGCAGGGTCACTTCGCCACGGCTGTGGAGTTTGAACACGACGCCTTTCAGGTTGAGCAGCAGGTCAACAATGTCCTCCCGCATGCCGTCCATCGTCGAGTATTCGTGCAGCACCCCCTCGATCGTCACTTCAGTCGCGGCGTGCCCCGGCAACGACGACAGGAGGATGCGACGCAGCGCGTTCCCAAGAGTGTGTCCGAACCCGCGCTCGAACGGCTCCATCGTCACCCGGGCCTGAACCCGTGAAACACTCTGGACGTCGATGATGCGCGGTTTCAACAGTTCATTGCTTTGCATCAACATTTCCCCGAAACCAGAAACTCGCCTCCCGCATCAGCGGGAGTACAGTTCCACAACCAGACCTTCGTTGATCGTGGGCGGCAGTTCGTCGCGCGACGGATAGGCCTTGAAAGTGCCCTTGCCGGCCTTGGCGTCGACTTCGACCCAGGCCGCAAAGCCGCGCGCCTCGTTCGCTTCGAGCGCGGCCTTCACCCGCAGGGTGCCGCGAACGTGTTCGACAAGCGCCACGACATCGCCCGGACGCACGAGGTAGGACGGGATATTCACACGATGACCGTTGACCAGCACGCCGTTATGGCGCACGACCTGACGCGCTTCGGCGCGCGAACCGCCAAAGCCCATGCGATAGGCAACGGAATCCAACCGCCCTTCGAGCAATTGCAGCAGGTTTTCGCCGGTCTGACCGCGACGGCGAGCCGCTGCGGCATACACGCGACGGAACTGGTGTTCAAGCACACCGTACAACCGGCGGATTTTCTGCTTTTCACGCAGTTGTTCGCCGTAGCCCGACAGACGCTGGCCAGAACGCTGACCATGCTGACCAGGCGCGTAGGAGCGATGCTCAATCGCGCACTTGTCGGTAAGACATCTTTCCGCCTTCAGAAACAGCTTTTCGCCTTCACGGCGGCACTGACGGCACTTGGGGTCGAGATTGCGAGCCACGTTAACTCCTTGTCAGATGCGCCGCTTCTTCGACGGACGGCAACCGTTGTGCGGAATGGGGGTAATGTCGGTGATGCTGGCGATGCGAATGCCCAGCGCGTTCAGCGCCCGAATGGCAGATTCGCGCCCCGGCCCCGGCCCCTTGACGCGCACTTCGAGATTCTTGATGCCGCATTCCTGCGCCACCTTGCCAGCGGCTTCCGCCGCGACCTGGGCAGCAAACGGCGTGCTCTTGCGAGACCCCTTGAAGCCGGCGCCGCCGGACGTCGCCCACGACAACGCATTACCCTGACGGTCAGTAATGGTAATGATGGTGTTATTGAAGCTGGCGTGAACGTGTGCGATGCCTTCCGCGACGTTCTTTTTGATTTTCTTGCGAACCTTGATTGCAGTCTTGGCCATGATCCTTTCCTGTTACTTCTTGCCGGCAATCGCCTTGCGCGGCCCCTTGCGGGTGCGGGCGTTTGTACGGGTGCGTTGCCCGCGAACCGGCAGACCACGGCGGTGACGCACACCACGATAGCAACCCAGATCCATCAGGCGTTTGATGCTCATGGTCACTTCGCGGCGCAGATCGCCCTCGACCACGAAACGACCCACTTCCTCGCGCAGCCGTTCCATGTCCGACTCGGTGAGATCCTTGACCTTGGCCGAACGCACGATGCCGGCAGCATCGCAAATCTTCTGGGCGCGCGAACGACCGATCCCATAGATGGCGGTCAGCGCAATCTCGGCATGCTTATGGTTGGGAATGTTTACCCCGGCAATACGGGCCATTCGATTACCTCGAAATGCGAAACGTTAGATTGTACTATCGGAAGGGCGTCGGGATCAACCCTGACGCTGCTTGTGGCGCGGATCGCTGCAAATGACCCTGACCACGCCCTTGCGGCGAATGATTTTGCAGTGGCGGCAAAGCCGCTTGATGGAAGCCTGCACTCTCATGATTTGCTCCTGTTCTGAGTTCTTGCGCTACTTGGTCCGGAACACGATCCGGCCCTTCGTAAGATCGTAGGGGGTCAACTGGACGGTCACTTTATCGCCGGGCAGAATGCGAATGTAGTGCATGCGCATCTTGCCCGAAATGTGTCCCAGCACCATGTGACCATTTTCAAGTCTGACCCTGAAGGTCGCGTTGGGGAGGTTTTCTGTCACCTCGCCCTGCATCTCGATTACGTCTTCCTTCGCCATCGTTACCGAACCGGGAGACCCGCCCCCTTGAAATTCGCCTTCTTCAACAGGCTTTCGTATTGGTGTGAAAGCACGTAGTTCTGCACCTGATCCTTGAAGTCCAGCGCCACCACCACCACGATCAGGAGCGAGGTGCCGCCGAAATAGAACGGCACGTTCCACTTCAGAATCAGAAACTCGGGCAACAGGCAGACCACGGTGATGTAGGCCGCACCCACCAGGGTCAGGCGCATCAGCACCCGGTCGATATAGCGCGCCGTCTGTTCGCCCGGACGGATGCCCGGCACGAAAGCCCCGCTTTTCTTGAGGTTGTCCGCCGTGTCGCGCGGATTGAACACAAGCGCGGTGTAGAAGAAGCAGAAGAAGACAATCGCCAGCGCATAAAGAATGACGTACACCGGCTGTCCGGGCGAGAGAAGCGCGAAAATATCGCGCAGCCATACCATTTTGTCTGAAGCGCCGAACCACTGCCCGAGCGTGCCCGAAAATAGGATGATACTCGACGCGAAGATCGGCGGAATCACCCCCGACATATTGAGCTTGAGCGGCAGGTGCGAACTCTGTCCGCCATACACCCGGTTGCCGACCTGACGCTTGGCGTAATTCACCAGTATCTTGCGCTGACCGCGTTCGACAAAGACGACGAAGGCGGTTACCAGCACCACCAAGGCGCAGACGAACAGGGCGGCGAACGCATGCATGGAGCCGCCGCTGACCAGCGTGGACAAACCGCCGATGGCGTTTGGCAGCCCCGCCACGATACCGGCGAAGATGATGATCGAGATGCCGTTACCCACGCCGCGTTCGGTAATCTGCTCGCCGAGCCACATCAGGAACATCGTGCCGGTGACTAGGGTGGCGACGGTCACGAAGCGGAACACCAGCCCCGGATCAATCACCAGGCTGTGACCGTTGACGACCTGGCTCTCCAGCCCGATGGCGACGCCAAGCGCCTGTGCGAACGCCAATATCACAGTGCCGTAGCGCGTGTATTGGGTAATCTTGCGCCGTCCGGCTTCACCTTCTTTCTTGATTGCTTCGAGCTGCGGCACCGCCACGGCCAGCAACTGCATGATGATCGAGGCCGAAATATACGGCATGATCCCCAGGGTGAAGATCGTGAAGCGCGACAGCGCCCCCCCGGAGAACAGGTTGAACATGCCGAGGATGCCGTTGCTTTGCGACTCGAAGAACGCTTTCAGGGCAGTCTGATCAATGCCCGGCACCGGCAGGTGCGCGCCGAGGCGATAGACGATCAACGCCCCGATCAAAAACAGCAGACGCCGCTTCAGATCGCCGAACTTGCCGGTACTTCCCACCGCGGCGGCAGACTTGGCCACAATTTCGTCCTTACTCAGTCACCACAGAGCCGCCGGCCGCTTCGATCGCGGCGCGCGCACCCTTGGTGACACCAATGCCCTTCAGCACAACTTTCTTGCCGATCTCGCCGGAAAGAATGACCTTGGCCGACAGGGTATTGCCCGGCACCACGCCGGCCTGAACCAGCGTGAGAAGGTCGATTTCGTCCACCGGCAAGGCGGCGATCTCGGAGAGCCTGACTTCGGCGTTGCGGTCATGGGTCAGCGACACAAAACCACGCTTGGGCAGACGCCGTTGCAGCGGCATCTGGCCGCCCTCGAAGCCGACCTTGTGAAAACCGCCGGCGCGCGACTTCTGGCCCTTGTGACCGCGACCCGCAGTCTTGCCCAGGCCGCTGCCGATGCCGCGTCCGACGCGCTTGGCGGCGAACTTGGCGCCCTCGCCCGGCTTGATGGTATTCAGGCGCATCTCAGCCCTCCGCCTTGACCAGATAAGACACCTTGTTGATCATGCCGCGCACTTGCGGCGTATCGACCAACTCGACGCTGTGATTGATACGACGAAGCCCCAGACCGCGCACCGTAGCGCGATGTGACTGCTTGGTTCCGATCACGCTCTTGACCAGCGTGACCTTGATCTTCTTGTCGGACATCGCTTACCCCAGGAGTTCTTCGACGGTCTTGCCGCGCTTGGCCGCGATCTCCGCCGGCGTATTCATCGCCAGCAGACCGTTCAGCGTGGCGCGCACGACGTTGTACGGATTGGTGGAGCCGAGGCACTTGCAAATGATGTCGGTCACACCCATGACCTCGAACACTGCGCGCATCGGGCCACCGGCGATGATGCCGGTACCGGCGGGCGCGGGCTGCATCAGCACCGAAGCCGCGCCGTGCTTGCCGATCACGGTATGGTGTACGGTGCCGCTCTTGAGCGACACCTTCTTCATCTTGCGACGGGCTTCGTCCATCGCTTTCTGCACCGCCACCGGCACTTCACGGGACTTGCCCTTGCCCATCCCGATGCCGCCATCGCCGTCGCCGACCACGGTGAGCGCCGCGAAACCGAGAATCCGGCCACCCTTGACGACCTTGGTCACGCGGTTGATAGAAACCATCTTTTCACGCAAGCCGTCATCACGCTCGTCGGAGGCTTGCTTGCGTTGGTTTTGCTGCTTGGCCATTAGAAACCCTCGCTTAGAACTTCAGGCCGCCTTCGCGGGCGGCTTCGGCCAGTGTCTGCACGCGGCCGTGATAGAGGAAACCGGCGCGGTCAAACGCCACGGTCTCGATTCCGGCGGCTTTCGCGCGCTCGGCAATCAGCTTGCCAACCGCAGCAGCGGCGGCCTTGTTGCCGCCCTTGGGCACCTGGGTGCGCACGGCGGCCTCGACAGTGGAAGCCGCCGCCAGCACCTTGGCGCCGCAGCCGGAAATGATCTGGGCGTAGATGTGGCTGTTGGAACGGAACACGGTGAGACGCACCGCTTTCAGCTCCGCGAGCTTGGCGCGGGTTTTGCGCGCACGGCGAAGACGAGATTCTTTCTTGTTCATGGACAGCCGCCTTACTTCTTCTTGGTTTCCTTGATCGCAACCACTTCGTCCGAATAACGGACACCCTTACCCTTGTAGGGTTCGGGGGCGCGGAAAGCCCGCACCTCGGCTGCGACCTGACCGACTTGCTGCTTGTCGATCCCCTTGAGCACAATTTCCGTCTGCGATGGCGTTTCGGCCTTCACACCCTTCGGCAACGGGTACACAACCGGATGCGAAAAACCGAGCGTGAGATTGAGCTTGTCGCCCTGCACCTGAGCGCGATAACCCACGCCGACGAGGGTAAGTTTCTTCTCGAAACCCTTGACCACCCCGGCGACCATGTTATTGACCACTGCGCGCGTCGTGCCAGAAAGCGCATTGGCGTTAGCCACGCCCTCACGCATCTTGAACACCAGCGAATCGCCTTCGCGCTCGACCGCCACCGCCGGGCTGACCGTATGACTCAGGACGCCCAGCGGCCCCTTGATCGACAGTTCGGCCCCGGAAATATTGACCTCGACCCCGCTGGGGATGGCGACCGGATTCTTTGCTACACGAGACATGGAATCCTCCTTACGCCACCAGGCAGATGACTTCGCCGCCGACGCGACTGGCGCGCGCGGCACGATCGGTCATCACGCCCCTGGGGGTCGACACGATGGCGACGCCCAGACCGTTCATGACTTTCGGCAGATCGTCGCTGCCCTTGTAAACCCGCAGACCGGGGCGGCTGACGCGCTCGATGCGCTCGATCACCGGACGACCGGCGTAATACTTGAGCGCCAAATCGAGTTCGGCCTTACCCGCCGCTTCGCGGACGGTGTAAGCGTCGATATAGCCTTCATCCTGCAAGACCTTGGCGATTGCCACCTTCAGTTTCGACGAAGGCATGCGTACGCTCGCTTTCTGGGCCTGCTGGCCGTTGCGAATCCGCGTCAGCATGTCGGCAATGGGATCGGACATACTCATCTCATTACTCTCCTTACCAGCTCGCCTTGGTCATGCCAGGCACTTCGCCGCGGAACGCAATCTCGCGCAGCTTGTTGCGGCACAGGCCGAACTTGCGGAACACGCCGCGCGGACGCCCGGTCAGACTGCAACGGTTACGCGAACGGACAGGACTCGCATTGCGCGGCAACTGTTGCAGCGCCAGACGCGCGACCATGCGATCTTCCTCGGACAACTTCGTATCCTTGATCTGCGCGAGCAGCGCGGCGCGTTTGCCGGCAAACTTCGCCACCGTCTTGCGGCGCTTGTCCTCGCGGTTGATCAGAGCCAGTTTCGCCATATCACCCTCAATTCTTGAACGGGAATTTGAACGCACCCAGAAGCGCCTTTGCTTCCTGGTCGGTCTTGGCCGTCGTCGTGATGCTGATATTCATCCCGCGCAGCACATCGATCTTGTCGTACTCGATCTCGGGGAAAATGATCTGTTCCTTGACCCCGAGATTGTAATTGCCGCGCCCGTCGAACCCTTTGGACGCGACACCGCGAAAGTCGCGCACACGCGGCAGCGCCACCGTCACCAGACGATCGAGAAATTCGTACATCTTCGGGCCGCGCAGCGTCACCATGCAGCCGATCGGATAACCGTCACGGATCTTGAAACCCGCGATCGACTTTTTCGCCTTGGTGACAACCGGCTTCTGCCCGGCGATCTTGGTCATGTCGCCGACCGCGAACTCAAGCACCTTCTTGTCGCCGACCGCCTCGCCGACGCCCATGTTCAGCGTGATCTTGGTAATACGCGGCGCCTCCATGACGGACTTGTAACCGAACTGCTTGAGCAGACCGGGCGCCACGCTATCCTTGTAAAACTGTTGCAAGCGAGCCATTACCACTCCTTACGCATCCACCAGTTCGCCACTTGACTTGAAGAAGCGAACCTTCCGGCCATCTTCGAGCATCCTCATCCCAACGCGATCGCCCTTTTGCGATGCGGGGTTGAACAGCGCGACGTTCGAAATATGGATCGGCGCTTCCTTCTCGACGATGCCGCCGACTTCGCCCTTGAGCGGATTCGGACGCGCATGCTTCTTCACCCGGTTGATCCCCTCGACCAACAGGCGCTCGTCGCCGACGCGGCGCAGCACCGTACCACGGCGACCGAGATCCTTGCCCGCGATCACCACGACTTCATCACCCTTGCGGATCTTGTTCATTTCCCCGAACCCTCAAAGCACTTCCGGCGCCAGCGAAACGATCTTCATGAACCGTTCCGAGCGCAGTTCGCGCGTCACCGGCCCAAAGATGCGCGTGCCAATCGGCTCAAGCTTGTTGTTGAGCAGCACAGCGGCGTTATTGTCGAACTTGATGAGCGAACCGTCGGGACGGCGCACGCCCTTGGCGGTGCGCACCACGACGGCGTTGTAGATGTCGCCCTTCTTGACCCGGCCACGCGGGGCCGCGTCCTTCACCGTAACCTTGATGACATCGCCCACGGTGGCGTAACGGCGCTTGGAGCCGCCCAACACCTTGATGCACATCACCGAACGCGCGCCGGTGTTGTCGGCCACGTCGAGCCTGGACTGCATTTGAATCATGAATTATCTCCAACTTGCCCCGCCCGGAGACGGTCAGTATTGGAACCCGTGCGGGTTGCGTTGCCCTGAAAGAGTCCAAGGCGGAAAGCGGCGGAGTATAGCAGCGCGAAAGAGGATTGCAAGTGTTTTTTGCGGCACCGCCCGTGCTGGACGCAAAAAACATTTCGCCCTCAACGGGGCAATCCCAAGTGCAGCTTGATCGCGGCCTCGATGTTTTGCATGTCCACTTTAGAGAGCAACCCAACCTTGCTGGTCAGTCTGGATTTTGTTTCCTTGTCGTCTCCCTGTCACTGCCTCGGATCGAATGCATCTCGCACTGCGTCCGCGAGCAGGTTGGCCGACAACACAAGCACCAGCATGAAGATGAAGGCGGCGGCCAGCGACCACCACACCACCGGCTCGCGCGCGAGTTCGGCGCGCGCCATGTTGATCATGGTGCCGAAGCTGATCGTGGTGGGATCGACACCGATGCCGACGTAGGACAGCACCGCCTCGGCCAGCACCAGGCCGGAAAAATCCAGCACGACCGTGATCAGTACGATGTGCATGACGTTGGGCAGGATGTGACGGCGCAGGATGGCCGCGGTCGACGCGCCAAAGGCGCGCGCCGCCTGCACGTAGTCGAGTTCGCGCAACTTGAGGGTTTCGCCGCGCAGCAGGCGGCATAGGCCCGTCCAACTGGTGATGCCGAGAATCGCGCACAGGGCGAGCAGACGCGCATCCGAACGCTGCGCGGCGGTGTCGAACCATTGCTGATGGGTGTCGATCGCCACCTGCATCATCAACACGGCGGCGGCGATCAGCAGCACCGAGGGAATCGAGTTGAGCACGGTGTAGACGTACTGGACGACATCGTCGACCCAGCCGCCCAGGTAACCGGCGGCAATGCCGAGCGCCACCGCGAAGGGCAGCATGATGAGCGTGGTCAGAGTGCCGATCACGAGACCGGTGCGCACGCTCTTGAGCGACAGGTAAAGCACATCCTGTCCCACCTTGTCGGTGCCGAACACGTGGTAGTGCGACGCCAGCGCCACACCCGCCGCCGCCAACAGGGCGACGAGGAAAAGCACGATCAGCACCGCCCGCCATGCCAGCGCCGTGCGTCCGGCGAGAATCAGGCGGATGGCTTCGCCCGGACGGCAGCGGCGGCCACGCGCCACCGCCACGGCAAGCGCCAGCAACAGCAGCCCGCTCGCGGCCAGCGCCGCGAACGGCGTCCACGCCAGCCGCCCCGCCAGATCGGCCAACAGGGAACTCCCGGCCAGCAAATGGCGCGCACCGTAAACAAGACGGGGATAAGTCCGCGCCTGCCCGCCGCCGGGCAATTCCACCACTTCGCGCTGGAACAGTTCGCGCGCGAAAGGGGCGGAATAGGTCTTTTCGGTTTGCAGACGCAAAGGCGCAAGCAGCGCATCGAGCGCGCTCAGGACTTCGGACGAATATTGGCGCTTCGCCGCAGCCTCCCCCGGCCCCGGCGGCAATTGCTCCCGGTAATGCAGGCTGTCGAGAAAACCAACGGCAGCGAACGCCAGCAGGACGGTGGCCGCCGCCATCGCCACCGGACGCCGCCCCACTCGCCGCCAGGCTTCGCGCGACGGAGCATGTCGGCTGGCCCGCAACGCCAGCGCCGCCGCGGCGAGGACGAGCACGAAGATGAGCAGATCTGTCGGCAACAGAACGGGCTGGAGACTCATCGCGTCACCCCAGTCGCACGCGCGGATCGACCACGGTGTAGGAAAGGTCGGTCAACATAAGCCCGACGATGTAGAGCACCGAACCGATGAACACCATTGAGCGCACCACGGCGAAATCCTGGCTGCGGATGGCGTCGATGGTGTAGCTACCCAGTCCGGGGATGGCGAAAAAGGATTCCATCAACAGGCTGCCGAGAAAGAGGAAGGGAATCACCACCACAACCCCGGTGAGGATGGGAATCAGCGCGTTCCTGAGCACATGCCGGAACAGCACGGCCAGCTCCGAAAGCCCCTTGGCGCGCGCAGTGCGCACATAGTCGCGCGAAATTTCTTCCAGAAAGATGGCGCGATACCAGCGCGCGCTCGACCCCAGCCCGGCCACGACGCCGATCAGTACCGGCAGACACAGAAAGCGCACCATGTCCAGCCCGCCGGCATAGCCCGAGATCGGCACCAGCGCCCACACTTTCGACACCAGCCATTGCCCGCCGATGATGTAGAACATGCTGGAAACCGACATCATCACCACGCAGGCCACCACCCCCCAGAAATCGAGCGCGGTGGCGCGAAAAAACACCAGCAGCAAAGCAAGGGTGATGGCGGCGAACAGGCCCAGCGCGAACGTTGGCAGGGCGACGGCGAGCGACGGCCCCATGCGGCTCCGTATCTCGCGCGCGATGTTGTGCCCGTCGTCGGCGCTGCCGAACTCGAAGGTGAACATGCGCAGCGATTTATCGACGAACAGGGTGTCGGTGAGCTTTGCCGTACCGGCGCGCGCCGGGTTGAAAAACATCGGCTTGTCGTAGCCACGCTCGGTTTTCCAGCGCGTAATGGCTTCCGCGCCAGCGTATTTCGCCCCAAGCTGCATGCGCGCGATGTCGTCGGGTGAATTGACCCCGAAGAACAGCACGAAGGTAAACAGGTTCACGCCGAACAGGATCGGCACCGCGTACAGCAGCCGCCGCACGATGTAGGCCAGCATCAGGCGGTCTCCTTCCTGTCCGGGTTCGGGCTCGGGTGTGCGGCGGCGCGCTCGCGCCGCCGCCAGAACCGCACCGCTGGCGCGGCGAACGCCACCAGCAACAGCGCCACGAGCACCAGCGGCCAGCGCACGGGCTGGTTCCAGCGCACGCGGGCGGTTTCGCGCGCGTCCACATCGAGACGCTGGTACTTGAGGCCGTTGCGCACGATGTCGCCCGGCTTGCGGTTCCTGATCCAGCCATGCTGGAGCGAATACGCCTTTGGGTAATGCCAGAACACCCACGGCGCGTCATGACGCAGAATGTCCACCATGCGGTCGATGACGGCCCGCCGCGCGGGGCCGTCGGGCATCACCTTCATGCGCTCGAACAGGCGGTCATACTCGGCATTGGCGTAATTGGCCGAATTGTTGCCCTGGCTTCCCGCCTTGCCCTGTGGGCCGTAGAGCAGAAAGAGCAGGTTCTCGGGATCGGGGTAATCGGCGTTCCAGCCCATGAAAAAGATCTGGGCGCTGCCCTGGATGAGCTTGTCCTGAAAGCGATTCCAATCGGTTGCTCGCACCACAAACTGCACCCCAAGCGCGCGAAATTGCTTCGCCAGCCAGTCGACGACCGCCTTGTCGCCCATGCCGCTGGCGGTGGTGTCGAAGTTGACGATAAGCGCCTCGCCAGTGCGTGCGTTGCGCCCGTCGGGCCAGCCCGCCTCGGCCAGCAGCTTTTTGGCCGCTTCGACGCCGCGCCGATGCGGTCTGCCGTCCTGCCAGGTGTAGACCACCGGGTTGATGCCGGCCTCGCCTTCGCGCGCCCCGAAAATTCCCGGCGGAATCGGCTGCATCGCTGGCGCGCCGCGCCCGTTGAGAAAAATCGAGATGTGCTCTTCCACATCAAGGGCCACCGAAATCGCCTGCCGCAGCAGACGCGCGCGCTCCCGCCCGGCGGCGTCGGAGGCGGCGCCGCCGACCAACGGGTCACGCATGTTGAACCCCAGATAGAAAACCGACGGCGACACCGAAGTCATCAGACGGATGCCGCGCGCGGCCATGTCCTCGGAAAGCGTCACTTCGCCCTGGTTGCCCATATTCACCGCTTGGTCGAAGTTGTCGGACGAAATGCCCGCTGCGTCGTAATAGCCTTGCAGAAACTTGTTCCAGTACGGAATCGCCTCGCGCTCGCGCGAAAACACCACTTTGTCGATGAAAGGCAGCGTCTTGCCGCAGTCGGCGAGCAGTCCCGCTTCGACATCCTCCGGACTGCCGCCCTCGCAGGGGTAAGTGTCGTGGCGGTAGTTGGGGTTGCGAGCCAGCACCATGCGGGCATTGGGATTATTTTCCGCCAGCATGTAAGGCCCCGTGCCCATCGGCCAGCTATCCAGGGTCAAATTGCGCGACGCCATGCCCGGCTGGGAGAAAAACCGGTCGACCTCGGGCGGAATCGGCGCAAAGAACGGCATCGACAACCAGTACAGGAATTGCGGGTACAAACCCTTGAGGGTGATCCGGTAAGTGTAACGGTCGATCACTTCAACGCCATCAAGCGGAAAGGCGTCGAGGTCGAGCCAGGCGTCCGGATGCGCCTCCGCCTCCGCGCTCAATGTGCTGTGCAGGGTCTTGAGGCCCGGCAGGTACTCGGCCATCAGTTCGAGAATCGGCGAATGCAGACGAGGATGGGCGAGACGCTTGATCTGGTAGACGAAATCGCTGGCGACCAGCTCGCGGCTATTCTGTTGGGCAAAGTCCATCGGACTGCGAATATCGGCCAGATCGGCCTCGGTGAGGGCGAAATACCTCGGCTCGCCGCGTTCATCGCGGGCAAACGCCGGATGGGGCTGATAGCGCACGCCGGGGCGAATCTGGATGTCGATCACGCTGCGCGCCACTTGCGCGGGGTCGGAGGCGTCCGCCAATTCACGCCCGTTCGCCGCAAAATAGCGCACGCGCGGCATTGCCGCAGCCACGGCGGGTTCGAGTGCGTAGGGCCGCTTCAGGTAGTGATACTGCAAGGGCGGTTCGACAATCTGGTAGAGAAAAGTGGCTTCGTCCTCGGAAAACGACTGCACCGGGTCAAGGTGCTTGGGGCGCTCCATGAAGGCGCTGTACAGAATGTTCTGACCACGCTCGCCCGATGGGTGGGGATCGTTGGGCAGCGGGCCGCAGGCGGCGAGCGCGAGCGCCAATCCCGCGCGCACCAGGAAGCGGACGCGGACAAAAGGGCGGGCAACAAAAAAGCAACGAAGGCGCTTGATCAACACGGGCGCCATTCTGGCAGGTTTTCGTCGGAATCGTGCGCTGTCCATGGCCGCAACATTTCCGCGCCATGATTCCCGGAACGGAGAAGGAACGCCGGGCCATCCGCACGGAACACAGCCCTTGTTCTCCTGAAAACGCCAACCCGCTTCCACCCGCAGAAACACCTCCGGGAAACGATTGCCATCGCCGCGCCATTACGGCACATTCCGCCAACAACCGAATTTCACGGGAACGCGCGGCCAGGAAGCGGCAATACTGCAAATACGGGCTATCGCAGCGTGGTTTTGGCTATAATTGCGCCTTTCTCCCGCCACCAGGAGTTATCGACCCATGGGTTTTCTTGTCGGCAAGCGCATTCTGATCACTGGAGTGCTAAGCAACCGCTCGATCGCCTACGGCATTGCCAAGGCCATGCACCGCGAAGGTGCGCAGCTTGCTTTCACTTACCAGAACGAACGCTTCCATGACCGGGTCGAAAAGATGGCGGCCGAGTTCGGGAGTGCGCTGCTTTTCCCTCTCGACGTTCAGGACGATCAGCAAATCGAGGCGCTTTTCGCCAATCTCGGTGAGCAATGGGACGGTTTCGACGGTCTGGTGCATTCGATCGCCTATGCGCCGAACGAAGCGCTCGATGGCGACTTTCTCGAAGGTTTCTCGCGCGAGGCGTTCCGCACCGCGCTCGAAGTCAGCGTCTATTCTTTTCCCGCGCTCGCCAAGGCCGCCCGCCCGCTGATGCGGGGCCGCAATGGCAGTTTGCTCACCCTGACCTATCTGGGCGCGGTGCGCACCATGCCCAACTACAACCTGATGGGGCTGGCGAAAGCCAGCCTCGAAGCGTCGGTGCGTTACCTCGCCTCCTGCCTCGGCCCGGAGGGCACCCGCGTCAACGCCATTTCCGCCGGGCCGATCAAGACTGTGGCGGCAGCGGGAATCGGCAGTTTCAACAAGCTGCTGTCGTTCAACGAGCACAACGCCCCTTTGCGGCGCAACGTCACCATCGACGAAGTAGGCAACACCGCAGCCTTCATCTGTTCGGATCTGGCAAGCGGCATCACAGGCGAAATCTTGTACGTCGACGCCGGGTTCAACACCACGGCTCTCGGCAACGGCAACTCCCTGCCGCTCTGAAGCCGCTACCCGGTCTCCCGCAAAGGTGACGGAGCGCGCTTTTGAAAAAGCGCACCCGCCGCCCTCTGGCGAACGCTGCTGCGGCTGTGCGCGCAGTATGGCGGAGAAACCCGGCGCTCACTCCACCTGGCGCGGCGGCAGTTTGGTTTCGACTTTGTAGCGCGTGCGCAAGACGGCAAGGAAAGCATCGAAATCGTGCTGCGCCAGCAGGCGTTCGTAATGGCGCTTCAAATCGCCCATGCGCGGATCGTCGTCCTTGATCGCCGGATGCTCCACCGCGTCGATCTGGTAGATCACGTACGCATCGTCGGGCAGTTCGACCCCCGTCCAGGCCGGCAATTTCGCCACTGGCGCCGCGAACACGACGCGCGCGGCCTCGGGCGGCAGCGCCGCCTGACTACCGCCGCCACGCTGAAAAGTGTGAGCCTCGCTCCAGTCGCTGGCGACCGCCTCGCCCTTCTCCAACCCGGCCAAGGCCGCGCCCCCCTTTTCCCGCGCCTGGCGCAAGGCTTCCTCGCGCCGCAACAGGGCTTCGATCTGGCCGCGCACTTCTTCGAGCGGCACGCGCCGCGCCGCTTCGTGCTCAAGCACTCGCGCCGCCACAAGCATATTGGGGCCGACTTCGAGCGCCCGGGTGTTGTGATGCTGGTTGACAGCATCGTCCGCGAAAAGGTCGGCAACCAGGTTTTCACTGTTGATCTCACCGGCGCTCTCGGAGCCGCGGTCGATCCAGCCGGTATGACGGATTTCGAGACCAAACGCTTCGGCCACCGGCTTCAGGCTGTCAGGACTTTGATTGAAGACCATTTCGGAAAATTTGTCGGCATCCTCGGCGAACCTTTGCACCGCCGCTTGCTTGCGCAACTCGGCGACGATTTCGTCGCGTACCTCGGCGAGCGGGCGTTTTTCCCCACCCGGATGAATGCCCGTCACCTGGATGAGATGGAAACCGTAGCCGGTACGCACCGGGCCGCCGATCTCGTTCAGCTTCAGCGCGAAAGCAGCACCGTCGAATTCCGCCTCCTGCTGACCACGCACGATGAAGCCAAGATCGCCACCGTTGTCTTTCGTTCCCAGATCCTGTGACTTTTCCTGCGCAAGCTGAGGGAAAAGACGAGGATTCTTGCGCAAGGCGGCGGCGATTCCGTCAACCCTGCCCCTGGCCTCGGCCACTGCGGCCTCGTCCGCGTCGGGCGCGACCTCGATCAGAATATGGCGCACCTGGCGTTCCTCGGGCTGCACGTAATCTTTGCCTTCGTAGGCCTTCTGGACGTCGGCGGCGGCAACCTCGATCCGGGCTTGCAGGGCCGCGTCATCGAACACCAGGTATTCGGCCTTGATCCGCTCCGGCTGCTCGAAACGCGCCAGGTTGCCGTCGTAGTACTTCTGGATCGCGTCGTCGTCGATCCTGATTTTGGCCAGGTACGGCGCAATCGGGAAACGCATCTCGCGCACCACCCGCTCCTCGATCTGGGCGGCGAGCAAGCGGTGTGCGGAGTCCCCGGCAATCAGGGTCGTCCCGGCGATCGAACCCATCAGCTGCTGAATGCGCAGATCCAGCGCGAACATGGCTTCAAAGGTTGCGGCGTTCATGCCCTGCTGCCGCAGCAGCGCTTGATAGAGTGCCGGTGAAAACTGGCCGTTCTCCTGAAGAACCTCAATCCGGGTAATCGCCTGCTGCAATTGCCCGGCGCTCACCGTCAGACGCATATCATCGGCATACAAGGCCAGCAACCGCCTGAACACCAATTTGTCGAGCGCCGCCTGCCGCAATTCTTCGGAAGCGAGCAGGCTCCTGGTCGCGCGCTCGCCGAGGGCTTCCCGCAAGCGATCCTGCTCCTCGTTCAGCGCCCGGTCGAACTCGGTCTGATGGATGGGCGTGCCGCCGACTTCGGCAACCGTCACGCCGCCAGGAGCATCGGCAAAATAGCGTTCAAGTCCAAAAACGGCAAAAGGCACGATGAGGATGGCCAGAATGACCTGGGCAATCCGTTTGTTGTCGCGAATGGCATCAAACATCTCGGTTTCCGGAGTGAAATATAGCCGCAGCGACGAATGATCGTCGCCATGTAAAGGGCGCGAGTTTAGCGCATCCCGCCCGCCAACGCTTGCGGCAACGTTGGCGACGGTGCTATCGTCGCCACGATGTGCGGGAGAGGGCCGTTTCCTACGCTGAAATGGCCGCCGAAGGCGCAACTCCCGGAACCGCTCAGGCAAAAGGACCGCACACGCAGGACAATTCTGGAGAGCGAGACGGACGCGGCACAGCCCGCGTCGCGGCTCCACCGAAGGGGCAAGCCGGTCACAAGGACGGCTGGAATCTCTCAGGTACAAGGGACAGAAGGGGCAAGGCGGAAAGTCTCGCCTTTTTCCGACAACGCAACCCTGGTCACGACACCACCATGAGCGATCCCGCCTCCTCCACCCCTTCCCTGCGCACCCCGCTGTATGCAGAACACCTTGCCGCCGGTGCGCGCATGGTCGATTTTGCCGGCTGGAGCATGCCGGTCAACTACGGCTCCCAAATAGAGGAACACCACGCCGTGCGGCGCGACGCCGGCATGTTCGACGTCTCGCACATGCTCGCGCTCGACCTGGAAGGGTTCGACGCCACCGCCTGGCTGCGCGTCCTGCTCGCCAACGACGTCGCCCGCCTTGCCCGCAGCGGCGTCCCCGGCAAAGCGCTCTATTCCTGCATGCTGCGCGACGACGGCGGCGTTATCGACGATCTCATCGTCTACCGTTTCGACGACGCCCATTACCGCATCGTCGTCAACGCGGGCACCGCTGCCAAGGACGTAGCCTGGATGCGCCGCCACATCGCCGAAAGAGGCCTCAACGCGAGCCTGCTTGAGCGGCGCGACCTCGCCATGATCGCGGTGCAAGGCCCCAAAGCCCAGGCTCGAACCTGGCAGGCGCTGCCGGATCTGAAAAGCGGCAGCGAAACGCTCGCCCCGTTTTCCGGCGCGAAAATCGGCGACGTTTTCATCGCCCGCACCGGCTACACCGGCGAAGAGGGCTTCGAGCTGACCCTGCCCGCCGCGCGCGCGTCCGAAGTCTGGCGGATGCTGACCGCCGCCGGGGTGAAGCCCTGCGGCCTCGGCGCGCGCGACACCCTGCGCCTCGAAGCCGGGATGAACCTTTACGGACAGGACATGGACGAAGCGGTGTCGCCACTCGACGCTGGCCTGGCATGGACGGTCGATTTCAGCGACGCCGGGCGCATATTCAGCGGTCGCGCCGCGCTCAACGCCCATCCCGCCCGGCATTGCCTGCTTGGCCTCATTCTCGAAGAACGCGGCGTGCTGCGCGCCCACATGCCGGTTTTCGCCGCCGCAGGCACAGGGGAAACCACCAGTGGCAGCTTTTCGCCGACACTGGAAAAATCCATCGCCTTCGCCCGCCTGCCCCTGCACGCCGCGCCGGGCGAAACCGTCGAAGTCGAAATCCGTGGTAAGCGCCTGCTCGCACGCACAGTCAAAATGCCTTTCGTGCGCCATGGCAAGGCGCTGGTATAAAAACATCGTCATCAAACCAACCGGAGGTTTTCCCATGAGCCAGGTTCCCGCCGAACTGAAATACACCCCTTCCCACGAATGGGTGCGATTTGAAGCCGATGGCCTCGTCACCGTCGGCGTCACCGACCATGCCCAGCAGTCACTTGGCGACATCGTTTTTCTCGAACTGCCCGAGGCCGGGCGCGTACTGGCGGCGGAAGAAGCCTGCGCCGTCATCGAATCGGTCAAGGCCGCTTCCGACATCTACGCACCGCTGGCCGGCGAAGTGCTCGCGGTCAATCAAACCGTGCTCGACGCACCAGAGAGCGTCAACGCCGACGCCTACGCCGCCTGGCTGTTCAAGCTGCGCCCCACGGGCGTCACGCCGCAACTCCTCGATGCAGCCGCCTACCAGACCGCGATCGCCGAAGAATAAAAAAACCTGTCCCGAACACCTTGACTCCCAAGAAATTCTTCGCGGAGCCGTCCTCTTTCGTCCGTGGCGCGCACTGCGCACCGCAAAGACGAGACCCTTCACGTCAACCGCCCCCCTGCCCTGACTACGCCATGTCATCCCTCACCGATTTCTTCCGCCACGACGATTTCGCTCCCCGCCACTTTGGTTCAACCCCAACCGAAATCGCCCATCTCTGCGCCGCGCTCGGCGTCCCCGACGTCGACACCCTGATCACGCAGACCATCCCGCACGCAATCCGCCTGCCGGAACCGCTGCCGCTTCCCCTCCCGCTCGACGAACGGCGCGCCCTCGCGCGCCTGCGCCAGATTGCCGCGAAGAACAAGCCAGGCAAGGCGCTGATCGGCCTCGGCTACCACGGCACCCACACCCCGACGGTCATCCTGCGCAACGTACTGGAAAACCCCGGCTGGTATACCGCCTACACCCCTTACCAGGCCGAAATCGCACAAGGGCGGCTCGAAGCCCTCCTCACCTTCCAGCAAATGATCGTCGATCTCACCGGCATGGACGTCGCCAATGCCTCGCTGCTCGACGAAGCCACCGCCGCCGCCGAAGCAATGACCATGGCGCGCCGGGTCTCGAAATCCGCCGCCAACGCCTTTTTTGTCGACGCAGCCTGCCTGCCGCAGACACTCGACGTACTGCGCACCCGCGCGCACGGTTTCGGCTTTGAAATCGTCGTCGGCAAAGCGGAAGAAGCCGCCGGACGCGCCGTTTTCGGCGCCTTGCTGCAATACCCCGACGCCCACGGCCAGGTAAAAGATATCGCCCCCGCCATTGCCGCCCTCAAGGCTCAGGGTGCGGTGGTCGCGGTCGCCGCCGACCCGATGGCGCTCGTACTGCTCAAGAGTCCCGGCGCACTCGGCGCCGACATCGCCCTGGGCTCGACGCAACGCTTTGGCATTCCAATGGGCTTCGGCGGCCCGCACGCGGCCTACTACGCCACCCGCAGCGAATACGTACGGGCCATGCCGGGACGCATCATCGGCGTCTCGAAAGACGCCCGTGGCAAACGCGCCCTCCGGATGGCGCTGCAAACGCGCGAACAGCACATCCGGCGCGAAAAAGCCAACTCCAACATCTGCACCTCGCAGGTACTGCTCGCCAACATGGCCGCCTTCTACGCCATCTGGCACGGCCCGCATGGCCTGCGCGCCATCGCCGGACGCATCCACCGCCTGGCCGCCATCCTTGTCCTCGCCCTGCGCGCCTCCGGTCGCAACGTGCGGGAACAGGCGTTTTTCGACACCGTTGCGGTCTCCTTCGCCAACGCCAGTCTGGCGAACAACGCCTTCGCCGCCGCCGCAGAAGCGGGCTACGACCTGCGCCGGATCGACGACGCCACGCTCGGTGTCACCCTGGACGAAACCACCACCCGCGCCGACCTCATCGAAGTGATCCGCGCCTTTGGCGCTTTCGTCAACGACGCCGAATTTGACGCCTTCGACCGCCGCGCCGCCGCCACCGACTTCATCCCCCCGCCCCTCCTGCGCGGCGACGCCATCCTCACCCACCCGGTGTTCAATTCCCACCACGCCGAACACGCCATGCTGCGCTACCTCAAGCGCCTGCAAAACCGCGATCTGGCGCTCGACCGGGCAATGATCCCGCTCGGCTCCTGCACAATGAAGCTCAACCCCACCGCCGCGATGATCCCGATCACCTGGGAAGCGTTCGCCGCCCCGCACCCATTCGCCCCGGCCCGCCAAGTGGCCGGCACACTCGACATGATCGGCGAACTTTCCGGCTGGCTGCGCGCCATCACCGGCTTTGACGCCCTCTGCATGCAGCCGAACGCCGGCGCGCAGGGCGAATACGCGGGGCTGGTGACCATTGCGCGCTACCACGCCGCCCGGGGCGAAGCGCAGCGGCGCGTGTGCCTGATCCCGCAATCGGCGCACGGCACCAACCCCGCCTCGGCGCAAATGGCCGGCATGAAGGTCGTCACAGTCGCCTGTGACCGCGACGGCAACGTCGACCTCGCCGACCTCAAGGCCAAGGCAGCCGCACACGCCGACGAACTCGCGGCGCTGATGATCACCTACCCTTCGACGCACGGCGTTTTCGAGGAAGCGATCCGCGACATCTGCGCCGTCGTCCATGCGCACGGCGGCCAGGTTTACATGGACGGGGCCAACCTCAACGCCCAAGTCGGTCTCACCTCGCCCGGCTACATCGGCGCGGATGTCTCGCACCTCAACCTGCACAAGACCTTCGCCATCCCGCACGGCGGCGGTGGCCCCGGCATGGGGCCCATCGGGCTGGCCGCCCACCTCGCGCCCTTCGCCGCCGACCACGTTTTCATGCCGGGCGACGAGAAACGCCCCAACAAAGGGCAAGGCGCAGTCGCCGCCGCGCCGTTCGGCTCCGCCAGCATCCTGCCGATTCCCTGGATGTACATCGCCATGATGGGCGCAGCCGGCCTCCGGCGCGCAAGCGAACTCGCCATCCTCAACGCCAACTACCTCGCCGAACGCCTCAAGGCGCACTACCCGGTGCTCTACACTGGCAAACACGGACGGGTGGCCCACGAATGTATTTTCGACATCCGCCCCATCAAGGCCGCTACCGGCATCAGCGAAACCGACATCGCCAAACGCCTGATGGACTACGGCTTCCATGCCCCGACCGTATCGTTCCCGGTCGCTGGCACGATCATGGTCGAACCCACCGAATCGGAGCCGCTCGCCGAACTCGACCGTTTCGTGGAGGCGATGACCGGCATCCGCGAAGAAATCCACAAGGTCGAGCGCGGCGAATGGGATGCAACCGACAACCCGCTGAAAAACGCGCCCCACACTCAGGCCGATTTCATCGGCGAATGGCGCCGCCCTTACAGCCGAGAACAGGCGGCCTTCCCGCTGCCGTGGCTGGCGGAGGACAAGTTCTGGCCGAGCGTGAACCGGATCGACGACGTGTGGGGAGATCGCAATCCGGCGTTCACGCTGGCGTAAGGCAAAAGGCGTGTAACAGCCGAGGAACGCTGGTTTATTCCCTTGCTCCGGCGAAGCGCGCTTCGACAGGCTCAGGGCGAACGGTATTATTCAGCGTTTCCCTGACGCTCCGAAGGGCGGGGGTTTTAACCCGGAGTCAGTTCACGAAATCTTGAAAGAGCACAAAAAAACAACCTCTTGCAGAATCTGGGCAGCGCTCGCGCTCGTTCATTTTTTCCTTCTCGCCGCACTGTTATACCAAGTTCATGACGAAACCCGTCCGGTGCCGATGCACGACCTGCGGCTGGCGGCGGGCGAGAAGCTGCGCTGTGTCTCCTATGCGCCGTTTCACCGTCCCGGACAGACACCGTTCGATAAGAATATTGTCATTTCACGCCAGCAAATCGGGGAAGACCTGAAGGCGCTTGCCGCGATCACCGGTTGCGTGCGCATCTACGCCGTCGATGCCGGTCTCGACCAGGTGCCCGCCGTCGCCCGCGAACTGGGACTCACCGTGTTGCTCGGGGCCTGGATTGGCCACGACCGCCAGAAGAACACCCGCGAACTCGAACGCGCCATCGCGCTCGCCAATGAATACCGCGACGTGGTGCGGGCGCTCATTGTCGGCAACGAAGTGCTGTTGCGCCACGAGCGCACCGCCAGCGAAATGCACGCACTGATCGCCTCGGCGCGCGCGGCAAGCGCCGTGCCCGTCACTTACGCCGATGTCTGGGAATACTGGCTGGAGAACGCCCAGATCGCCGATGCGGTGGATTTCGTCACCGTACACATTCTGCCGTTCTGGGAAGACGAGCCGGTCGACATCGCGCGCGCGCTCGCACACATCGGGGAAATCCGCGCCAGAGTAGGTGCGCATTTTCCCGGCAAGACCGTCCTGATCGGCGAAACCGGCTGGCCGAGCGCCGGACGCCAGCGCGAGGACTCGTTACCCTCGAAGGTCAACCAGGCGCGTTACATCCGCGAATTCATCCGCCGAGCACACGCCGAGGGCTGGGACTACAACCTCATCGAAGCCATCGACCAGCCCTGGAAACGCCAGCTTGAAGGCACGGTCGGCGGTTACTGGGGCATGCTCACGGCGGACGGTCTGCAACCCAAGTTTCCGCTCGCCGGCGCGGTGGCCGAGCGCGATGGCATCGCATGTCCGCTGACCGGCGCGATGACGGGAGCGCTCGCCGCCCTGGTTCTCGCGCTCATCGGGCGCGTCCGAACCCTTTTCCGTCAGCCGTGGCGGCTTGCCGCCGTAACGCTTGCCGGGGCGACGACTGGCCTGATCGCCGTGTTGCACGCAGAGCACGCCATGCTGGCCTATGAAAGTTTTACCGACTGGAGCGCGCTCGGTGTGGTGGCGCTGGCCGCCGTGCTCGCCGGAGCCGCACTGACGCGCTGGCAGGGCGACGCGCTAGCCCCCGCCGATGCCGCCTGGCGCCGGATTCGGCAGGAAAAACTCGCCAGCAGCGCGGCCGACATTCTCTCGGCGTTGCGCGGCTTCATCCTGTTTGCCGCCGCCGTCGCGGCCATATTGCTGCTCGTCACCTCGCGTTACCGGGACTTCCCCAGCCTGCTCTACCTGACTCCCGCAGCAATCTACGGCGTCATCGGCTGGTGGCGAAAGGAGCCGCTTTCCCGCCCCGAGCACATCTGCGCCGCTGTCGTCACGCTCTGCGCAATCGGACGCTGGCTGCCGGAACCCGCCAATCCGCAGGCAGTCTACTGGCTATTGACCGGACTCGCGCTCGCCCTGCCCGCGCTCGGCGGGCGCTTCGGCAAGCGCCGCGACGGGAGCGCGATTCCGCAACAGAGTGAATAGGGCGAGCAGGACGCCCACAGCGGCGTAGTCGGCGCAATACAGCACCAGACCGGCCACGCTGGCGAACCAGCCGATCCAGGCGAGCCGCCGCCAGCCGGACAGGAAGCCCAGCGCGCCCGCAAACAGCGCAAACCACCCCAGGCGCTGGGCGTGAAAACTTTGCACCAGCAACCAGGTCAGCCCACACGACCAGGCTGCGTCCTCGCCCCCGGAACCGCAGTCGCGCGGCAGGAGATCGTTTTCGATGACGCCAAAACGTAACGCCATCAACGCCAGCCCAAGCAGCGCCGCCCCCAGGAGCGCGCCAGCGAGCGTGCGCCCGGTTTCGTTCCAGTCCGCCATCATCATGCTGTTTTCCTTTCATGGCCTCGCTTTCTTCCCGGGAATAACACACCCGGAACCGCCCGCACGCGGCAATACAGGCAAACCCCGTGTCATTCCATCGCCACCTGGCATAAAATACCGCCCATTATCCGTAACCTGTGCGTCCGCCTTCGGCGGGAAGGCGGATTCTGGCACGGTTCAGTGTCCTTGCCGCATTCCTTGCCCCGATACACGAAACTGCTCGCCCCGCCGCAAGCAACCATGAAAAAAAATATCGCTGCGTTTGTCTTTCGCCTGATTATCGCCATCGCCATCGCCGTCACCGTCGCCAGCGCGCAATATCTTCTGTGGCAAGCGTATGGACATGGCAGCGACAATCCGGACGAAACCTCCTTCCGCATCAGGGGTTTCGGTTACAGCGGCTACCGGCGCGGACAAAGCCCGTTCACGGGGCCGCATCCCAGCACGGAGGAAATGGCCTCCGACCTCGCCATGCTGCGGAAACAAACCGACAACCTGCGCACTTACGGCATTTCCGACCAGCAGGCGCTGCTGCCGCTGGCTGGAAAATACGATTTTCAGATCACGGCGGGCATCTGGATCGACAACGACCTTGTCAAAAACCGCAAAGAGGTCAACTCCCTGATCGACGCTGCCAACGAGATGCGCCACGTCGAACGCCTGATCGTCGGCAATGAGGTGCTGCTGCGCAGCATCAAGGAAAATAATTTTCCCCAGGTTTATTCCCGTCTCATAGACTATCTTGACGAGGTGCGCGCCCGGACGCGCAAACCCGTATCGACCGCCGAGCCGCCTGACATCTGGATCGACCACCCGGAACTCACTGATCACGTCGACTTCATCACCGTTCATATCTTCCCTTACCACGACGGCGTCGGCATCGACCAGGCAATTCCCTGGCTGTTCAAACGCTACGACGATCTGGTCAGGCATTTCCCAGACAAGAAGATCGTCATCGGCGAAATCGGCTGGCCGAGCAAGGGGCCAGTGCAGGCAGCCGCAGCGCCCTCGGATAAAAACCAGGCCCGCTTCGTGCGCGAATTCCTCTCCAACCCGCGCGCACCGATGCTCGACTATTTTTTGCTGGAAGCCATCGACCAGCCGTGGAAAATCGACGCCGACATGGGCGAAGGCTGGGCCGGAGCCTACTGGGGCATGTACGACGCCGACCGCAAGCTCAAATATTCGCTCACCGGCCCCATCGAGCGCGATCGCCACTGGTCGGCCAAGGCGAACCATGCCGCGCTCATCGCCTTCCTGCCCATGATGCTCGCGGCTTTTTTTCTGCCGGGCTGGAGCATCGGCGGCAGGCTGTTCCTTGCCACGATGATCCAGGCTTGCATTTCCACCCTGATCATCGGCCTCAACGTGCCGGTGGAGTATTACCTGGTGCCGCAGCGACAGCAGCGCGAACTCATCGGTCTGGCGATGATCATCGGCGCGACCTGCCTCACCGTCGCAGTGCTGTTGTCGCACGGTTTCGAGTTCGGCGAAATCCTGTTCAAGCGCAACTGGCGACGCCGTTTCATGCCCCTGCCGCCGCACGCCGTCGCCGAGCAGCCCTTCGTTTCCATCCACCTCGCCTGTTACAACGAACCGCCCGAAATGGTGATCGCCACCATCGACAGCCTCGCGGCGCTCGTCTATGACAACTTCGAGGTGCTGATTCTCGACAACAACACGCGCGACGAATCGCTGTGGCGGCCACTGGAAAAACGTTGCGCCGAACTGGGGCCGAGGTTCCGCTTCTTCCACCTGATGAACTGGCCCGGCTTCAAGGCTGGCGCGCTCAACTACGGGCTGAAGGTCACCGACCCGCGTGCCGAGGTCGTCGGCGTGGTCGATGCCGATTACGTCGTCGATCCGCAATGGCTGGCGAGCCTGATTCCCCATTTCGACAAGGGCGATGTCGCCGTGGTGCAGGCGCCGCAGGCGCACCGCGACTGGGAAAACCAGGCTTTCCGCCGCATGTGCAACTGGGAGTTCGACGGGTTCTTCCGCATCGGCATGCACCACCGCAACGAACGCAACGCCCTCATCCAGCACGGCACCATGACCCTGGTGCGCCGCCTGGCCCTCGAAGAAGTCGGCGGCTGGTCGGAATGGTGCATCTGCGAGGACACCGAACTGGGCCTGCGCCTGATCGAAAAAGGCTACGACACCCGCTACGTCGATTACGTCCTCGGGCGCGGCCTCACGCCGTCGGATTTCGCCGCGATCAAGAGCCAGCGGTTCCGCTGGGCCTTCGGCGCCATGCAGATTCTCAAGGCCCATCTGCCGAAAATGCTCGGACTCAGCACCCTGAACCTCGCGCAACGCTATCACTTCCTCACCGGCTGGTTCGCCTGGTTTGGCGACGCCCTGCAACTGGTGTTCGCCTATGGCAGCCTGTTATGGACGATAGGCATCCTTACCCATCCCAAGGCATTCAGCCTGCCCGTAGTGGCGCTCGCGCTGCCCGTTCTCGGCTTCATGGCCTTCAAGGGCGCGCTCGGCCCCATCCTTTACCGCCGCACCATGGCCTGCCCGTGGCGCGACATCCTTGGCGCGTCAATTCTTTCGGTGGGTCTCTCGCACGCCATCGCGCGCGGGGTATTCACCGGACTCATCAAGAAAAAGGGCGTCTTCGTCGTCACCCCGAAAGGATGGAAGGCAAAAGGCGCCTTTGCATTTTTCGGCCCGATCCGTGAAGAACTGGGCATGCTCATCGCCCTCATTCTGGCAATCATGGCGCTAGTGTTGGCACGCGGTGTCGGCGACTCCGAAACGCAGTTATGGGTTGGCATCCTCGCCTTGCAATGCATTCCCTACATGGCGTCGATCATCTGTCAGATTGCGGCCTATCTGCCCGAACGGCGTCCGCTTCAGCCCTCGTCAAAGCCAGACCAGGAGTTGCTTCCGACCCCCTGAAACCGAACAGATCTTTGCCCATTGCGCCATGATAAAACGAGGTCGACTGCATTTCCTGCTCTACGGTTTTCTCACTTTGCTGGTAGCGATTCTAGTGGTGACGCTTGCGCTTCCAGAAGATGAAACCATGACGTCCGCTGGCGACGACGCGGTCATTCTGGAGAACCTACGCGGCACGCATGGGCAGCACAACGCGATCCTGCCCATTCCCCATCTCTCAGCAAAGAATCTTCAGTCCGGCAAGGTTCGGCTCGGCGAGAAACTGTTCCACGACCCCCAACTCTCGGTCGACAAAACGATTTCCTGCGCCAGTTGTCATGTTCTCTCCCAGGGCGGCGACGACGGGCGCAAATTCTCGCTCGGTGTCAACGGCGCGGTCGGCGATGTCAATGCGCCGACGGTCTTCAACTCGATATTCGGTTTCCGCCAATTCTGGGACGGACGCGCCGCCAACCTCATCGAACAGGTCAGCGGCCCGCTGACAAACCCCTCTGAAATGGCAAGCAACTGGATCATCGCAATTCGCCGTGTCAGCGAAAATCCCGCCTACCTCGATGACTTCCGGCGCGAATATGGCGGCGAAATCAGCGAAAAGACCATCACGGACGCCTTGGTGCGCTTCGAGTCGACCCTGATCACCCCCGATGCGCCCTTCGACCGTTTCCTCAACGGCGACGCCACCGCCATCAATGACGAGGCCAAGGAGGGCTTTCGGCGCTTCTCCGATTACGGCTGCATCAGTTGCCACCAGGGCGTCGGCATCG
>JAITQD010000118.1 GCA_031289095.1 Azoarcus sp. | reverse complement strand
AAAAATGTCCTCCGGCGTAAAGCTGCCACGCCGTGCTTTGCTGTCGAAGTTGAGGCCGCCGTTGGTGAAACCGCCAGTCTTGAGCACTTCATACATGCAATACACCGCATCGTAAATGTTCGTCGGAAACTGGTCGGTATCCCAACCCAGCAGCACATCGCCCTGATTCGCGTCGATGGAGCCGAACACGCCGTTTTCGCGGGCGAAACGCAGTTCGTGTTGAAATGTGTGGCCCGCCAGCGTCGCGTGGTTGGCCTCGATATTGAGCTTGAATTCGTTCAAGCCGTACTTTTTCAGGAATCCCGTCACGGTGGCGCTGTCAAAGTCGTACTGATGCTTGGTTGGTTCTTTCGGCTTGGGTTCAATGTAAAAGTCGCCCTTGAAGCCGATTGTGCGCGCGTACTCGCTGGTGATTCTCAAAAGTCGCGCGAGGTTGTCGTTTTCCAGGCCGAGATTTGTGTTCAGCAGCGTCTCGTAACCTTCGCGCCCGCCCCAATAGACGTAACCGCTACCGCCCAGCCTCACGGTAATTTCGATCGCCTTCTTGATCTGCGCCGCCGCGAAGGCAAATACGTCCGCGTTGGGCGCGGTAGCGGCGCCGTGCATGTAGCGCGGGTTGGAAAAGCAGTTGGCCGTGCCCCACAGACATTTTTTGCCCGTCGCTTTCATCAGCGGCTCGAACACGTCGGCAATCTGGTCAAGCCGCTTGTTGGATTCGGCCAGCGTAGCGCCTTCGGGCGCGATGTCGCGGTCATGAAAGCAGAAGTAGTCGATGGAAAGTTTCTCCATCAGTTCGAACGCCGCTTCTGCCTTGCATTTCGCGTGATCCATCGGTTCAGACGCGCCGAAGCGTTTGTCGGCGGTCTCACTGCCGAACATGTCCGCACCGCTCGCACACATCGTGTGCCACCAGGAAAGCGCGAATTTGAGTTGCTTGCGCATGGTTTTGCCCGCAACGATCGCTTCCGGGTCGTACCACTTGAAAGCCAGCGGGTTATCGCTGTTTGCACCTTCATATGAAACTTTGCTCACATTGAAATAGGCCATGATATATATCTCCTTGGTAGTTACGTGCCTTGCTCATTCCATTTCCAAGCCACCGCCGACTTTGTCAAATTCGTCTCTCTGGATTCCGACAAATTCATTTCCGTGGACCGTCAGATGGCCATGCCCTCAGCGTTGAAACGGTGAACGAAGCCGGGTCGGGGAGTCAGGCCGATTGTCTGCCCCCCGTTATTGAGGGTCGTTCCCTCGGTTCTGGCGACAACCAGGCCAATGTCCGGCACCTTGACGTGCAGGAAGGTATCGCTTCCGAGCCGCTCGATAAACTGAATCTCGCCTCGCCATTCGCCACCTTTTTCGTTGACGTCCAGATGCTCCGGGCGCACGCCGAGGGTGTGGGCGCCCGCGGCTTCCGCCACTTTTCCGGTGAATAGATTCATCTTGGGCGAACCGATGAATCCCGCGACGAACAATGTACGGGGCTTGGCATACAATTCAAGCGGCGCGCCCAACTGCTCGATGATGCCTTTGTTGAGAACGACGATGCGGTCGGCGAGGGTCATTGCCTCGACTTGGTCATGGGTGACGTAGATCATGGTTGCGCCCAGGCGCTCATGGAGCTGCGCCAGCTCGACCCGCATCTGGGTGCGCAGGGCGGCGTCCAGATTGGACAGCGGCTCGTCGAACAAAAACACTTTTGGCTCCCGGACTATGGCCCGACCGATGGCGACACGCTGACGCTGTCCGCCCGATAATTCGCCCGGCTTGCGGGAGAGATACGGGGTCAACTGCAAGGTTTCCGCCGCCGCCGCCACCTTGCGGCGGATATCCTCCTTTGGCAGCTTGGCCATTTTCAAGGCAAAACCGATATTGTCGGCCACGTTCATGTGGGGATACAGCGCGTAGGACTGGAAGACCATAGCCACGCCCCTGGCGGTCGGGCGTTGATCGGTGACGTCCTGATCGTCGATTTTCAAGGTCCCGGATGTCACGTCCTCAAGCCCGGCGGTCAGGCGCAGCAGCGTCGACTTTCCGCAACCCGATGGACCAACAAACACGGTGAATGAACCGTGCGGGATGGTCAGTGAAATGTCCGGCAGCACAGTGGTCTGGTCGAAACACTTTCTCACATGGATATATTCGAGTTTCGCCATCACTTTTATCCTTCTGACAAGTTCCGATAGTTGAAGTGGGAGAAATCGGCCGGCATAGTGAGACCGCTCACGTCGTTGGCCGCCATGCCGACGAAGGCGCCGGTGAAATTGCCCACGCCGGTGAAGGACGCAGGCGATCGGGTGTTCTGTCCCTCACCGCATTCGTCCGACAGAACCGAGGCGTCGAGAACCGGTCCGATTCGCCGCCATTCGCCGTTATCCTGTCTCCAGTAGAACCGGAAGGCCGTGCCGCGCGTTTCGATGCGCATCCCCACCGGCTTGTCCGGTTCGATCGCCACCGGTTCCTCCAGCGCGAGGTAAGTGGCGGCGGTGGGCCATTCGCCGTTGCAGGTGATCACTTGCAGGCAAACGCCGACGGCATCGTCCCAGGTCAGAACCAGATAGTGATAGGAGGAACGATTGTAATAAGCGATTAGCCCGGCCATCTGCATGAAATTGCCGGGCCGCGCCGTTACCTCCGTTTCGGCGTCGTAGTCGAACCCGGTCTGCCGCCTCGCCACCAAAGCCTGCTCGTACCACGAGCCGACCGATTCGCGCCCGTACAGGCGCAGAAATCCGGGACGCTCGGATAGGGAGAAAAGTCTTTCGGGATGGGGCGTGCGCAGCCATTGGAAGGGCGTCGACAATCCGCCCGGAGCGAAATTCGTCCGTTCAGGCTCGGGCGGAAACGGGTGAGGAGGCAGACAGGGGGCGGCGACCCGATCTCTCGGCGTGTATTTCTCACCTTCCAGCCTGAGCCAGCCGTCCTCGCCCCAGACGCACTTCTGAATCGCCGTTTCCCGGCCAAGGGGCGAGCGGCGCAGTCCGGGAAGCGGGCGGCTGGCCAAGTGGACGATATAGGTTTCGCCATTGGCCGTTTCCACGAGATCGCCATGGCCGCCGCGCTGCAGTGAGGCATCTGGCGCGTAACGCGAGGTCACCACCGCAATGTCGGGATGGAGTTCGTAGGGGCCGAGAAGGGAAGCCGATCTGGCCATGCTTGCCGTATGCTCGTAGCCGGT
>JAITQD010000105.1 GCA_031289095.1 Azoarcus sp. | reverse complement strand
GTTTCACAGCCAAGAACTTGAAAAGATAGTCATGACTGTCGTTGACAGGGCAAAAGCTCTCAAAGAACAAAGAGAGAAAAAGGCGCAAAAGGAAATTGAGAAAGATGAAAAGTGATGTTCCCATGAAAAAGTCTGTCTTCCTTGTGCCCGCAACGATCACAATCGCTGACCGTTACCAGATCTCCGTTTCTGGTGCGGAATGACTTGCTGGCCGATCATGGCGCCATCTCGTCGTCAGAATGATCTGCTTCCATAGTGCATCCAGAAATGATGGCGTTGCGCGTAGAGGTCGGAAGCGTAAGGGCAGCAGACTCGCTCCACCTTGTCCAGAAGGCTGCGTTCAGCCAGAACCGCCCGGCGCAGGTCGGCCCCAATCCCGCCATCGACCACGAGAGATCACGTCGTCGATAGCGGCGAGGGTGAGGCGCTGATGGTTGAGGTGACGATGAAGCATGGAGAAAGAACACACTTTTACGAATACCCGTTATTTTTCCTCGCCCGGCTCCCGCACGACCCCCATGAACAGGATCTTGCGATTGAGCGCGTCGCCAATGGTCAGCAGGAAGGGGCGGTCGAGTTTCATCTCGAACGGCTCGGGCCTGTTGATCTGCATGGCCGTGGCGCGCATGCCGATCGAGGTGGCGGCGGCGGCTTCCGTGCCCTGCTCGTCGATCTTGAGCATGGCCTTGTGCAACACACGGTCGATCTTCAGGGGGGCGTCCAGGATGCCGGTGAATTCGGCGGCGCTGGTGAAGGCGCGCCGGATGCCGAGGGCCTGCAAGGCTTGCGTCAGTTCGGCGGAAAAGAGGGACTTCAGGCGCGGCAACGCCACCAGGCCGTCATGCGGGGTCATGGCGGCGACGAGCGCCTGCCACGCTTCGCCCGTGCCCGCCTGTAGCCAGTCTTCGACGCGCAGCGGGGCTTTCGGCAGGAAAAGCGTCATCACCAGGCCATCGTCCCGGTACGGCAGACGTACGATCTGCCCCTCATCCGTTTCGGCGTAGTGGTATTCCCCGCGTCGCGCCATGAAGCGCACAGTGAGCGGCGCATCCGGCGCGACGAAAAAATTGTCGTCGTACGATTGTTTGGGGTCGAAGGCGAAGCGCCATTTCCCCTCGAAATCAAACACGGTGGTCAGCACGATGCCAATGCCTTCTGGCGCACTGGTCAGGATTTCGTCTATTTTGCCGCCCGTGCGCTCGCGCACATAGGCATTGACGATGGCGGGGGCGTCGTCCGGGGCGGTGCTGTCGATGCGCGCGTCCTTGAAATGGGCGCGGAAGTCTTCCTTCAGCGCCTGTCCCGGCCAGACCCAGATGTGGAGCGCGTTGCGAAAGCTCTTGCCCGGCGCGTTGTCGATGTCGTCGTACGAGTTGGTGCGCGTGACGATTTCGCTGCCGGTTTCGCCTTCCGCGCCCACGGCGACCGCCGCGAGCGCGCTGCGGATGTTGCGCGGCGCGATCAGGACGTTGCCGGCATCCCGGCCCGCAGCCAGTTGCCCGAGTATGGCGAAGCCGAAACGGGCGTCCGCCGCCGGTTCCGGCGCGGCCCCGGAAAGAACGGCGGTATCCGCCTGCATGGACATCCCCTCCGTCACGGGAGCAACGGTTCCGGATTGGCAACCCGCTACGCAGCACATGACGGCAACCAGCATGGTACGCGCAGAATATGATGTATACATGAACGGCCCTCCTTCGGTGAAACCGGCATTTCTGGCACGCTTGTTCAGGCGATGACCCCGGCGTTTCTGAGCAGCACCTGCAATTCGCCGTTCTCCTGCATTTCGCGCATGATGTCGCTGCCGCCGATGAATTCGCCCCCGATGTAGAGCTGGGGAATGGTCGGCCAATTGGCGTATCCCTTGACGCCCTGGCGGATTTCTTCGTCGGCGAGGACGTTGACCGCTACGAAGTCTTTTACGCCGCAGGATTTGAGCATCTGCACGGCGCTCGACGAAAAGCCGCATTGCGGAAACTGCGGCGTCCCTTTCATGTACAGCACCACGGGATTGACGGTGACTTGCTCGTGGATGCGGTTCCGAACATTCATTTTTTTCTCTCTTCCGGGGGAGTGGTTTGAAAATTCTGGACGCGCACCGGTCATCCCGTCAATCCCGATCCTCGTGACAACGCAATGCCCAGTGCGTGTGCATGCGTACGAGCGGTGAGGGATCGGCGGCGCGCGCATGCAGGGCCGCGAGGGTTTCCGGCGTGGCGGGCGCATTGCCGAGCGCCACCGCAAGGTTGCGCAGCCAGCGTTCGTGACCGATGCGGTGAATGGCGCTGCCAGCGGTGCGTTCGAGGAATTCCGCTTCGCTCCAGGCAAAAAGGCTTGCCAGCGGCGCACGGTCGAGACCGTGACGCACGGCAAAATCCGCGATCCGCCCCGGGCGCGCGAAGCGGTTCCATGGGCAGGCGAGTTGGCAGTCGTCGCAGCCGTAGATGCGATTGCCGATCAAGGGACGCAGGGGTTCGGGAATCGGGCCGGGATGTTCGATGGTCAGGTAGGAGATGCAGCGCCGCGCATCGAGCCGGTACGGCGCGACGATGGCCCCGGTCGGGCAGGCCGCGAGGCAGGCGTCGCAACGCCCGCAATGGCCGGGTTCGGGGTTATCCACCGGCAAGGGCAGGTCGATGAAGATTTCGCCAAGAAAGAAGTACGATCCCGCCTCCCGCCCGATCAGCAGGGTGTGCTTGCCGCGCCAGCCCAGTCCGGCGCGCTGCGCCAGTTCCACTTCGAGCACGGGGGCGGAGTCGGTGAAAACCCGGTATTGCACCGGCACGGCTCGCGCGATGCGCCCGGCCAGTTCCTGCAAGCGAGTGCGCATGACTTTGTGATAGTCGCGCCCGAGGGCGTAGCGCGAGACGTAGGCGAGTGTTCCGTCCGCGAGCACTTCCGCAGGGGGCGCGGCGGCGGCGGGAAAGTAATCCATGCGCGCCAGAATCACCCGCCGCGTGCCGGGGACGAGCGCGGCGGGGCGCGTTCGTTTGTCGACATGGTGCGTCATATAATGCATGTCGCCCTGGCAGCCCGCCGCCAGCCAGCGCCGCAACCCTGCGTCCGCCCCGGACAAGTCGGCGTCGGCAACCGTCAGCGCCGCAAAGCCCAGTTCCGCCGCCCATTGACGGATGGCTGCGGCGAGTCCGACCAGGTTCGCTTGCGTCGCAACGTTGTCCGCAGAGTGACCCAGATGATTACTTTTACTCATTGTTCCGATGATAACGAGCTTGCCGCACGCACACAGCTTGTCGACGAGGCGGCCACGCTGGCGTTGGGCGCGCGGCTCGCCGCCGCCCTCGCGCCGGGACTGAAAATCTGGCTCGAAGGCGATCTTGGAAGCGGTAAAACGACGCTCGTCCGGGGTATATTGCGGGCATTGGGGTTCGCCGGAACGGTGAAAAGTCCAACATACACCTTGATTGAACCTTACACGGTTTCTAAAATAACGCTGTATCACTTTGATTTTTATCGTCTGACGAGTCCCGATGAATTCCTCGATGCGGGGCTTGACGAGTATTTTTCGGGGGCGGGCATCTGCCTCGTGGAATGGCCGCAGCAGGCGGCCCCTTACTTGGCGTCGCCCGATATCGTCATCGCCCTCGCGGCCCGGAACGGCGGGCGGGCGGCGACGGTTCAAGCAAGCACGGAAGCCGGACGGACATGCGTGAAACGACTCACGGACACGACGAAAACAGCACGGGCGGCCCCCGGTTGAACCGGCGCGCGCTGCTGAAATACGCTGGCGCGACGTTTGCCCTGCTCGTCACCCCGACCGGTGTCATGGCCGCTGGCAGTAGCCTGCTGGCGTTGCGGGTCTGGCCTGCCGAGGAATACACCCGCATCACTTTCGAGAGCCGTCACAAGCTGGTATTCAGGCATTTGCTGCTGAAAGACCCCGAACGCCTCGTAGTCGACATGGAAGGCGTCGACCTCGAAAGTGTGTTGCTCAACCTCTTCGGCAAGGTGCTGGATGACGATCCGTACATCAGGCTCATCCGCGCGGGGCAGAACCGGCCCGGCGTTGTGCGGGTGGTGATTGAGCTGAAAACGGAAATAAACCCGCAGATTTTCACGCTCGATCCCGTCGGCGAATACGGGCACCGGCTGGTGGTCGACCTCTATTCCACGGAGCCGTTCGATCCCGTGCTGGCGCTGATCCAGAAATCTTCGCCCATGGACGCGGCAGCGGGCGAAAGCGCAAATGCCACCGCGCCCGCGACGCCGGTTGTGGAAAAACCGCCGGAAAAGCCCGCCGCGTCCACCGGAAACGCCAAGGCCCGCAACGCGCCGCCCGCCAACGACCGCAAGGTCAAGCGGCTGTTTACAATTGCGCTCGATCCCGGTCACGGCGGCGAAGACCCCGGCGCGGTCGGCCAGCGCGGCAGCTACGAAAAAAACGTGACCCTGAGTATCGCCCGCCGCCTCAAGCGCAAGATCGACGACACGCCCGGCATGCGCGCCATGCTCACACGCGATGGCGATTACTTTGTGCCGCTGGCGCAACGGGTGAATCGCGCCCGCCAGGTGCATGCCGACCTGTTCGTTTCGGTGCACGCGGATGCCTTCGTGCGCCCGGAAGCACGCGGCAGTTCGGTGTTCGTACTCTCTGAAAAAGGCGCTTCCAGTTCGGCGGCGCGCTGGCTGGCGCAGCGGGAAAACAACTCCGACCTGATCGGCGGCATCAACCTCGCCCGCCAGGACAGCCACCTTGCCCGCACCCTGCTCGATCTCTCGCTGGCAGCGACGATCAACGACAGCATCAAGCTGGGCCGCGCCGTGCTCGCCGCCCTGGGCGACATCAACACCCTGCACAAGGGCGCTGTCGAACAGGCGGGCTTCGCGGTGCTGAAAGCGCCGGACATCCCGTCGATTCTGGTCGAAACCGCCTTCATCAGTAATCCCGAAGAAGAAGCGCGCCTCAACGACAATACCTACCAGGAAAAAATGGCCGACGCCATCCTGCGCGGCATCCGGCGCTACTTCGACAACAACCCGCCGATGCAGCGCACGCCCGTGGCGCGGGCGGGATGAGAAAAGCCCCATGCTAACATCGCGTTTCCCGCGTTTTTTCTCTCGCCGCGCTGCCCCTGAATGTCGACCGCACCTGTCTCCAGCCTGAAAATCTACTTCCGCCTTCTCGGCTACATTCGCCCGTTCGTGGCGCAGTTCGGCATCAGCATCTTCGGTTTTCTCATCTTCGCATCCTCGCAGCCGATGCTGGCCGCCGTGCTCAAGTACTTCGTCGACGGCCTTGTCGACCCCACTCAGGCGACGCTGCACGGCGTGCCGCTGTTTGAAGGGCTCGCCCTGATGCACGCGGTGCCGCTGGCGATCATCATCATCGCCATCTGGCAGGGACTGGGTTCCTATCTGGGTAATTATTTCATCGCCTGCGTCTCGCTCGGACTCGTGCATGACCTGCGTCTGTCCCTGTTCGACAAGCTGTTGCAACTGCCGAACGCTTGGTTCGACAGCCACAATTCCGGTCACCTGATCTCGCGCATCACTTTCGATGTCACCATGGTCACGGGTGCGGCCACCGATGCAATCAAGGTAGTGATCCGCGAAGGGCTGACCGTGGTCTTCCTGTTCGGCTATCTGCTGTGGATGAACTGGCTTCTGACCCTGGTGATGATGGCGATTCTGCCGCTGATCGGCGCAATGGTCAGCAAGGCCAGCCGCAAGTTCCGAAAGCAGGCGCGGCAAATCCAGGTAGCGATGGGCGACGTCACCCACGTCGCTTCCGAGACGATCCACGGTTATCGGGTGGTGCGCAGTTTCGGCGGCGAGGCTTACGAATCGGAACGCTTCCTGCAAGCCAGCACCGAAAACACCAAAAAGCAGTTGCGCATGGTCAAGACCGGCGCGAGCTACACCCCGTCCCTGCAACTGGTCACGTATTCAGCGATGGCGGTGGTGCTGTTTCTGGTGCTGTGGCTGCGCGGCGGCGCAAGCGCAGGCGACCTCGTGGCCTACATCACCGCGGCGGGGTTATTGCCCAAACCGATCCGGCAACTGTCGGAAACCAGCTCCACCATCCAGAAGGGCGTCGCCGGGGCCGAAAGCATCTTCTCGCAACTCGACGAACCGGTCGAACCCGATACCGGCTCCGTGACGCGCGAGCGGGTGACGGGCCACATCGTGGTGCGCGATCTCGTCTTCAACTATCCCGGCCACGAACAGCGGGTGCTCGACGGACTGAACTTCGAGATTGCCCCCGGCCAGATGGTGGCGCTGGTGGGCCGTTCCGGCAGCGGCAAATCGACGCTCGCCAGCCTGATTCCGCGTTTCTACTCACATTCGCAAGGCCAGATCCTCATCGACGGTGTCGACGTCGCCGATTACACCCTGCTCAACCTGCGTCACCACATCGCCCTCGTCACCCAGCAGGTGACGCTGTTCAACGGCACCATTGCCGACAATATCGCCTACGGCGAGCTGGCGGGCGCACCGCGCGCCGAAGTCGAACGTGCCGCCGAAGCCGCCGACGCGCGCGAATTCATCGACCGCCTGCCGCAGGGCTTCGACACCGAGATCGGCGAAAACGGCGTCACGCTGTCGGGCGGCCAGCGTCAGCGCCTGGCGATCGCACGCGCCCTGCTCAAGGATGCGCCAATCCTGATTCTCGACGAGGCGACCTCCGCGCTCGACACCGAGGCAGAGCGCCACATCCAGAGCGCTATCGACCGCCTTTCCCGTGGCCGCAGCACATTGGTGATCGCGCATCGCCTGTCGACGATCGAGCGCGCCGACCTGATCCTGGTGATGGATCAGGGGCGCATCGTCGAGCGTGGCGCTCACGCCGAACTGATCTCCGTCAACGGACATTACGCCAAGCTGCATGCGTTGCAGTTCGGGGACGGAAACGGCAAGGAGAGCGGCTAGTACCTGGTTGAAAGTGCCGCGACGATGTGCCGTGGCGAATCTGACGCTACGGTCGCGCACGGCGGTGTTTCAGCGCGCGAAGGGATACCGGCCCGAACCGCTGGTGCATACAAACAACAGGCCAGGCCGGCGCCAACGAACGGTGGCAAACCCCTTGTGCGCGCACGGCTGTTCTTTTTCGACCCGTGGTCGCCGTCCCGCACAGGAACACAGCGCGTTCGTCTCCGGGCCCGCTGTGCTAGCATCACTCGTTCCCGTAGCAACAAGCTCCTTGCAGATGAACCGAAATGCGCATTCTGGTCAGTAACGACGACGGTTATTTCGCCCCCGGAATCGCGGCGCTGGCGCAGGCGCTGGCCGACGTGGCGGACGTCACGGTGGTAGCGCCCGAACGCGACCGCAGCGGCGCGAGCAACTCCCTGACCCTCGACCGACCCCTGACCTTGCGCCGCGCCGCCAACGGGTTCTATTTCGTCAATGGCACCCCAAGCGATTGTGTGCACCTCGCCGTGACCGGCATGTTCGACGATCTGCCCGACATGGTGATCTCCGGCATCAACCACGGCGCCAACATGGGCGACGACACGGTGTATTCCGGCACGGTCGCTGCGGCCACCGAAGGCTATCTGCTCGGCGTGCCCTCGTTCGCGGTGTCGCTGGTGAGCCGCGACGCCAGCGATTTTTCGGCGGCGGCGCGGGTGGCGCTTGATCTCGTCGACCGCTTCGTGCGCAGACCGTTCCACGAGCCAGTATTGCTCAACGTCAACGTGCCGGACGTCCCCCACGACAAGCTGGGATCGCCGCGCGTGACCCGCCTGGGCCGCCGCCACAAGGCCGAGCCAGTGGTGCAGGACACGACGCCGCGCAACGAAACCGTCTATTGGGTAGGCGCGGCAGGCCCCGCCGCCGACGCAGGCGAGGGCACGGATTTTCACGCTGTGGCCAACGGCATGGTGTCGATCACGCCGCTACGGATCGACCTGACCCACACCGCGCAGACCGGCGCGGTGGCCGAATGGTTGCTGCAATGAGTTGCGCGGCAGCGGCTTCTCCGCGCACGCCCAATGCCGCCCGCGCCCGGGCGCGGATGGTCGCCCGTCTGCGGAACCAACTCATCCGCGACGAAAGAGTGCTCGCCGCGATGGCGGCGATTCCGCGCCACCAGTTCGTCGAAAAAGGGCTGGCCTTCAACGCCTACGACGACAGCGCCCTGCCGATCGGCTTGCAGCAGACAATCTCGCAACCTTATGTCGTCGCGCGCATGATCGAAATCCTGTGCAAAGATCGGGAACTGGGCCGCACGCTGGAAATCGGCGCAGGCTGCGGCTACCAGGCCGCAGTGCTCTCGATGCTGGCAAGCGAGGTCTACGCCATCGAACGCCTGCGGGTGCTGCTTGATCGGGCGCGGGAAAACTTGCGGACGCTGCGCTTGCCCAACTTGCGGTTGAAGTGCGGCGATGGCACACAGGGGCTGCCGGAAGCCGCGCCTTTCGATACCATTATCGTGGCGGCGGGCGGTTTGACGGTGCCGCCGGCGCTGAAGGAACAACTTGCGCCAGAAGGCAGATTATTGATTCCGGTTGGAAACGTCGACCAGCGCCTGATGCTGATCGAACGGCAAGGAAACAGTTTCAGGGAAAGTTGGCACGAGGCCGTGCGCTTCGTGCCATTGCTGACGGGGACGGAATGAACAAGGAGATATTCGTGAAACACCTTGCCTTAGCGGGACTGCTCGGTTCGCTCGCGCTGGCGGCGGGGTGTACCCATACGGGCACTGCGCCGGTGCGCGATGCCAGGCCAGGAGCGGCGGTCAACGCACCAGCGGTCAACGCCAACGCACCGGCAGCGCTCGCCCATGCGGGCGAGCACGTCGTGCGCCAGGGCGAAACACTGTACGCAATCTCGCGCCGCTACGGCGTCCCGGTGCAAGAACTCATCGCCTGGAACAATCTCTCCCGCCCGGAACAGCTCGAAGTCGGGCAAACGCTGCGTGTCTCGCCCGGCGGCAGTGCGCGCCCGGACGCCGAGACGATCCCGGTGACGCCGTCGCCAGGCGTGACGGTCGGAACGATTCCAGCCGCGCCCAGTGCGGTGGAGCTTCCCGTCGTCAAGCGCGAACCGCTCGGCGGCAAGGAGGCGTATTCGGACGAAGCCTGGGCGCGCCTGCGCGCACCGGGGCAGGATGCTGCGGCGGAAGGGACGCCGCCCCCCGCGACCGACGCCGCCTCGGCTGCGGGCGCCGCCGCGCCAACCGCACCCGCCGCGCCACCGGTCGCGTCGACGCCTGCCGATACAGGCTGGATATGGCCGGTCAAGGGCGAAATCGTCGCCACCTTCAGCGACGCGGGCGGAGATTCCAAACTGCGCAATCGCGGCATCGACATCGCTGGCAAACCGGGCACACCGATTCTGGCTGCCGCAAGCGGCGAGGTGGCCTATGCAGGCAGCGCCGTGCGCGGCCTCGGTATGATGATCATCATTAAACACGATGACAATTATTTAACAGCATATGCTCACAATCGCGCCATACTGGTGAAAGAAAAGGACAAGGTCGCCAAGGGGCAAAAAATCGCCGAACTTGGCAGTACCGACACCGACCGTCCCAAACTGCATTTCGAGTTACGCAAACAGGGACAACCGGTCGATCCCCTGAAGTACTTGCCACCCATGTGATTGGAGCGCCATGGAAGATCCGGTCGACCCCAATAGCCTCGAATGCCAGGATCTGGATCTTCCTCCCGAAGTAGAAGCATTTTCGGGCGAACATCCATTGCCTCTCAGTGAGAGTGGATTTTTCAGTGACGCCACCCAGCGTTACCTGAGCGAGATCGGGATCAACCCGCTCCTGAGCGCCGAAGAAGAAGCGGCGCTCACCCGCCAGGTGCGTTGCGGCGATTTCAAGGCGCGCCAGACCATGATCGAGTGCAACCTGCGGCTCGTGGTCAACATCGCCAAACATTACCTCAACCGAGGCATTCCACTGCTCGATCTGGTTGAAGAAGGAAATCTCGGCCTCATCCACGCCCTGGAAAAATTCGAGCCAGAACGCGGTTTCCGTTTTTCCACGTACGCGACTTGGTGGATACGGCAGAACGTCGAACGCGCGATCATGAACCAGTCGCGCACGATCCGCCTGCCGGTGCATGTCTCCAAGGAACTCAACCAGATCGTGCGCGCCCAGCGCCAGATCGAAGCCAGCACCCAGGGCGGTTCATCGGCCAGCGAGATCGCCTCCTGCCTCGACAAACCCGTCGATGACGTGCGCGCCATCCTCGCACTCAACGAGCGCGCCATTTCGCTCGACGCGCCGCTCGACATCGACCCGTCCCTGTCGGTGGGCGAATCGCTTGCTGACGACAGCATTGACCCGCCCGATTCGATCATCCAGAACGCAGAGGTCGAAACCCTGCTGCGGAACTGGATCGCCGCCCTGGCCGACAAACAGCGCCTCGTCATCCGCCACCGCTACGGCATTGACGACTGCGAAGTGCTCACCCTGGAAGAGCTCGCCAGCCAACTCGGCATCACGCGCGAAAGGGTGCGGCAAATCCAGATCGAAGCCCTGGCGCAATTGCGCAAGATGCTCAGGCGGCGAGGCATTTCAAGGGATGCGCTGCTCTGACGGAGCGCGCGGCAAGTCTTGCACCGCCGCGCGGCGGCTGGCACAGTCCGTCACGTCTGCCTCCTTCCCGCCGCCCCATGTTCGTTCAGCCTGTCCCCACCCTGCGCCGCGATGGCGAAAGCGTCGTCATCCTCGACCAAACCGCGCTACCCTGGCGCAGCGTGGAACGGCGGCTCACGACCCTGGAAGACGCCACCGAGGCCATTGCCGCGATGCGGGTGCGCGGCGCGCCGCTCATCGGCGTCGCCGCCGCCCATGGTGTCGCTCTCGCCGTCACTGCCGCAACGGACGACGCCGCGCTTGACCGCGCGCTCGCCGCGCTGCGGGCAACGCGCCCCACGGCGGTGAACCTCGCCTGGGCGCTGGCCCGCATGGAAGCGCGCCTGCGTCCGCTCCCCGCCAGGACGCGGCGCGAAGCGGCCTGGGCGGAAGCCGCCGCAATCCTGGACGAGGACGCCGCCACATGCGAGGCCATCGGCGCTCATGGTCTGGACTTGCTGCGCGCCTTGCCCGTTCGCGCCGGGCGACCATTGCGGGTGATGACCCATTGCAACGCAGGCTGGCTCGCCACAGCGGGCGCGGGCACGGCGCTTGCGCCGGTTTACGCGGCCAAGGCCGCTGGCATCGCAGTCGAAGTCCATGTTTCCGAAACCCGCCCACGTAACCAGGGCTTGCTCACCGCCTGGGAACTCGCCGCCGCTGGCATCGAACACATCCTCATCGCCGACAACGCCGCCGGGCTGCTGCTCGCGCGCGGCGAAGTCGATGCAGTAATCGTCGGCGCGGATCGCATCGCCACCAACGGCGACACCGCCAACAAGGTCGGCACCTACCTGAAGGCGCTGGCGGCGCGGGAGTCCGGCACGCCGTTCCACGTTGCCGCACCCGTGTCGACCTTCGATGCCCATGCCGCCAGCGGCGAAGCAATTCCCATTGAGGAACGCACCAGCGAAGAAGTGCTCTCCGTCACCGGATGCAACGGCGATGGCAAGCCGCAACGGCTGCGGCTCGCACCGGCTGGCGCGCGCGCCGTCAACCCGGCCTTCGACGTCACCCCGGCGGCGCTCATCGCAGGCTTCATCACCGAGCGCGGCGTCGTCACCGTTGCCTGCCTGGGCGAATTCCTGCGGAGCGCCGGATGAACGGCGAACTCGCCGCCACCCTGCTCGCCACGGCCCGCGCAGCAGCGGCGTGCCGCCTCAACGCCGGCGCGTCGGGCAACGTCAGCGCGCGCCACGGCGACGGCTTCATCGTCACCCCCAGCGGCCTGCCGCCAGAACAGTGCGAGGCCGCCGACATGGTGGCGATGAAGATGGACGGCCAGCACGCCGCCACGATTACGCCTTCGTCCGAGTGGCGCATCCACCGCGACATTTACGCCGCCTTTCCCGATGCTGGCGCAGTCATCCATGCCCACTCGCCTTTCGCCACGGCATTGGCCTGCCAACGCGCCGACATTCCGCCTTTCCACTACATGATCGCGCGCTTCGGCGGCGACAGCGTACGTTGCGCGGCTTACGCCGCCTTCGGCACTGCGGCGTTGTCAGAAAACGCGCTGGCCGCGCTCGCCGGACGCAGCGCCTGTCTGCTCGCCAACCACGGCATGATCGTCCACGGTCACAACCTCGATCATGCCCTGGCGCAGGCCATCGACTTCGAGACCCTGTGTGAACAATACTGGCGTACCTGCCAGATCGGGCCGCCGGTCTTGCTGGCGGCGGCGGAAATGGCCGAGGCGCTCGACCGCTTCCGCTGGTACGGACGCCCCCGGCGGGACTGAAACGGGCGAACCGGCGTCTGGCGGCCCGTCCGCGCGTTTAGCCGAACAAGGCCGCGATCTGCGCCTCGGCTTCGACATCGGCCTGACGCGCGGCTTCCTCGCCCATGGCAAAACCTTCGCCGTAGATGAATTGCACGTCGGTCATGCCGAGGAAGCCGAGCACCACTTTCAGATAGGGCGCATGGGTATCGAGCGCGGTATCGCGGTATCGCCCACCGCGCGACAGCACCACGTAGACCTTTTTGCCCTTCACCAGCCCTTCGGGGCCGGTCGCGGTGTAACGAAACGTCACCCCGGCGCGGCTCACGGCGTCAATCCAGCCCTTGAATTGCACCGGAATGCCAAGGTTGTACATCGGCACGCCGAGCACCAGCGCGTCGGCGGCATGGAGTTCGGCGATCAGCGCGTCGTCGTGCGCCACCCGCGCCGCCTGTTCGGGGGTGCGTTTGTCCACTGGCGTAAACAGCGCCGCCACTGCCGCGACGTCGAGTGGCGGCAACGGATGCCGTCCCAGATCGCGCGCGGTGACTTTCGCCTCGGGGTGAAGCTCGCGCAGGCGGGCGACGACAAGCCCGGCGATGCGGGACGAGTGGCTTCTTTCAAGCTGGACGCTGGAAGTGATTTGCAGGATGTTCATTGTTGATCTCGTAACGGTGTGGGAGGCGCACTTTAACCCATGCCGAGCGGTTTGAGAAAGCGGCTGACCGAATGGAGGCATTCGCCTACAATGCGCGGATGACTTTCCTTTCAAAACCTGCCGCCATGCTGTTTCTGCGTCCGCCTTTCCGTCCGTACTTCCTGGCTCTCTGCGCACTGTGCGTGGGCGAATTGTGCTTCGGTATCTTCTATCTGCAAGGCGTGAAAGGACTCGAACCCTGCCCGATGTGCATCATGCAGCGTTATGGCTTGCTGGCTGTAGGTCTCATCGCGCTGGCCGCCGCCATCCACGGGCGCGGCCCGCGCATTTACGGCTCGCTCGTCACCCTCGCCGCCCTGGCCGGAGGCGGCGTCGCCGCCCGCCAGAGCTGGCTGCAACTGAATCCGCCTGCCATTCCGGAATGCGGCCCCGGCCTCGAATACCTGCTGGAGAGTTTTCCGCTCACCGAACTGCTGCCGAAGCTATTCCACGGCGCAGGCGATTGCAGCGCAGTCGACTGGACCTTCCTTGGCCTGTCAATCGCCAACTGGGGGCTTGTCACCTTCAGCGGCGCCGTAATTGTCACACTGTGGCTGATCCTGCACCGCACAGCGCGCTGAAGCGCGCCAGGACGCCTCAGCCGACGACGCGGACGATGGCTCCGCCAATTTCGTAGCGCCCGTCCGGAAGTGCGTGGCAACGGGTCACGCGCAGGCGCGTCACCAGGGGTGGACGCGTCATCCGGTCGTTCGGCGATGCGATGGCGATCTCGATCACCTCACCTTCGCCTGGCACATAGTGTGCGTGCAGCGTCATGCCGCCCACGCTCAATTCAATGCACTCCGCCGCAATCTCTTCTCCATCGTGCAAATGGATGAAAGCAGCGCAACCAAGGGGAATGCGGCGGTCGAGGCGGCGATCCCGTGGAGAAGCGTAGTCCATGTCCCTGCTCGGCATCGGGTTGGAAACGGCTCGATTGTAACTCCCATACGACCGTCCGCCATGACTGAAGTCATGCTCAGGGCCGAGAAAAGCGTCACCCCCGGCAGACCGGACATCCGCTCCGTGTTCCCGTAGAGCAGCGCGACCCGCTGACGATGCTCAGGAACCGGCCACTGCCGGGCACCTCGTTCCGCGCGGGTGCTGGCGACGCCAGTCCCAAGGCGGGGTCGGGCTTTTTTCCGCCCACAGCCCGAGCTTGGCGCGAGCGGCTTCCCGCTCCAGCAAACGCAAGGATTTGTCGCGGGCATAGCGGGCGTAGAACCAGGCCAGACCGCGCCGAAGCTGGATACGGTTGACAGTTTCGCTCTCACCTTCGACCGTGACCCTGCCGACGCTGCGGCCATAGCGATCAATGTCGAGAACTTTCACCGTGATGCGGCGATTGAGTGTGAGTTCGGTCAGCGAGGCGCGCGAGCGCTGGTTGAATGGCTGACAGTGCTCCGGAGCGTCGATTTCGGCAAGACGGACGATGATCCGCTCGCCATGCCCGTCGCGCAGCGTGAGAGTATCGCCGTCTGCGACCCGGACGACCCGCCCGGAAAGCATGCCCGGGACGGATTCACCGCCCCGGGCCGCTGGCGCGGCGGTGCCGAAAATGATCACGGCGATAACCGCAACGAAGCAGGCAAACCGCACCTTGCCCGTTTCGCGCCCTCTGTTGGGATCGGGGGTGGGCTGTGTGCCTTTTTCCGTGGCTTTCGCCACGTTGGTCTGGTTTATTTGAATGGCAGGCACAAGGTCGAAACGGAACGGCTGCATGTTCATGGCAAAAGTCATCCGGGTGCAAATGATTTGTGCGCATTATCTTCATAGCCGCAAACTATGCTATCGCGCGCATCTGGAAAATGCCGCCATACCGATTCCGCAGGCATCCATGAATCTTGCGCGGACGGAAGACGAAGCAATTCGTCCGCTATAATCGGCTTCTTTCATTGTTTTCGAGTGCCATGAGCGCCGACCCCAAGCTTCTATTGACCAAACTGCTCCGCGACGCCATTGAGAGCGTGGCCCCTGGGCACGCCAACGTTCCCATTCTGCTGGAACGCCCGCGCCAGTCTGGGCGCGGCGATTTCGCCACCAACATCGCCATGCAGCTTGCCAAGCCCCTGCGGCGCAATCCGCGCGAACTGGCGGCGCTGCTGCTGGCCGAGTTGCCGGCATCTGGCTGGGTGGCGAAAGCCGAAGTGGCTGGTGCGGGCTTCATCAACTTCACCCTCGCTGCGTCGGCGAAGACGGCGGTGGTGGGCGAGGCGCTGGCGCAGGGCAAGGACTGGGGGCGCGGCGCGGCCAAGGGCGTGAAGGTACAGGTCGAATTCGTCTCGGCCAATCCGACCGGGCCGCTGCACGTCGGGCACGGGCGCGGCGCAGCCTATGGCGCTTCGCTCGCTGAGGTGCTCGCTTTCGCCGGTTTCGAGGTGAGCCGCGAGTATTACGTAAACGACGCCGGGCGGCAGATGGACATTCTCGCCTTGTCGACCTGGCTGCGTTACCTGGCGCTTTTCGGCATCGAGGTCGAATTTCCGCCCAACGCCTACCAGGGCGACTACGTAAAGGAAATGGGCAAGGGCCTACGCGACGGCCATGGTGACCGCTACGCGCGCGTGAGCGCCGCCGAGGTGCTCGCTGGCGCGCCAGGGCTGCCGCCGTCCGTGCGCGACGACGACAAGGAAGCCAAAGCGCAGCGCGAACAACATCTTGATGCGCTGATCGCCAACGCCAAGCGCCTGCTCGGCGACGATTACCCGTTCGTGCATGGCTTCGCCCTCAACGAACAACTGGGCGATTGTCGAGACGATTTGCAGGAATTCGGCGTGCGCTTCGACAAGTGGTTCTCCGAGCGGAGCCTGTTCGACACAGGACTGGTCGAGCGCGCCGTCGACCGGCTCGAAAAAGCGGGCCACGTTTACACGCAGAACGGCGCGAAGTGGTTCCGCTCCACGGCCTTCGGCGACGAAAAAGATCGCGTCATGCAGCGCGAAAACGGCCTCTACACCTATTTCGCCTCCGACACCGCCTACCACCTCAACAAGTACGAACGCGGTTTCGACCGCATGATCGACATCTGGGGCGCGGATCACCACGGCTACGTGCCGCGCGTCAAGGGCGCAATCGCAGCGCTCGGACTCGATCCGCAGCGGCTTGACGTGGCGCTGGTGCAATTTGCGGTGCTCTATCGCAACGGCCAGAAAACCCCGATGTCGACGCGTTCCGGGGAATTCGTCACCTTGCGCGAACTGCGCAACGAGGTCGGCAACGACGCATGCCGCTTTTTCTACGTGCTCCGCAAGAGCGACCAGCACCTTGATTTCGACCTCGATCTCGCCAAAAGCCAAAGCAGCGACAACCCGGTGTACTACGTGCAATATGCGCATGCGCGCACCTGTTCCGCCTTGAGAAAATGGGGCGGAGCTCAGGACGATCTGCGCGCGGCGGACACAGCAGCCCTGCAAAGCGAACGGGAACTGGGGTTATGTGCACAACTGGCGGCTTTCCCCGAAGTCGTGCAGACAGCAGCCACCGATTACGCGCCGCACCAAGTGGCTTTTTATTTGCGGGAACTGGCGTCCGGTTTTCATGCTTGGTACAACGCCGAGCGCATGCTGGTCGAAGACGAAACGCTCAGGCTGGCGCGCCTGGCATTGGCCGACGCCGTGCGTCAGACGCTCGCCAACGGGCTGGCGCTGCTGGGCGTTTCGGCTCCCGATTCGATGTAAAGGGCAGCGCGCCGCTGCCGCAAGAACGGAGTTTTTCTCGTGAATCGCAAACGCAGAATTCCAGATTCTTCCCCGCTGCCGCTACGTAGCCGGGGCGGAACCATCATGGGCGTTTTCGTGGGCATGATCCTGGGTGCGGCAATCGTCGCCGTCGCGGTGTGGTTTTTCAACCGCAACGACAATCCGTTCACCCAAACCGCCACGACCAGGCAGACGCCAACGGACGCGCCGGTGGCCGCCTTGCCGGGCAAGCCGGGTGACCGCCCGGTGGAAAAACCGGATTTCACTTTTTTCAACACCCTGCCCAAGGGCGAAAGCGCCCCGGTGGCGACGCCCACGGGCCAGGCGCAGCCGCAACCGGCGCCCGCTCCGGCGCAAAAACCCCCGGAAAAAACGGTCTACCTTCAACTGGGGGCATTTGAAAACGCCGAACAGGCCGACGACCTCAAGGCGCAATTGTTGCTGATGGGGCTGGAACCCGTCACGCAGCGGGCGCAATTGCCCGACGGTCGCATCGTGCACCGCATCCGCATCGGCCCGTTAACCAATCGTGAAGACGTGAAAGCCATGCGGGCGCGTCTGGCCTCGAACGGCTTCACCGCCGACGAAGTTTCGTCCAACTGACGCCATGCGCCCGCATTACTCGTTCACTCCGGAAGGACCAACATGAATCGTCGTGACGCCCTTTGTCAACTAGGCGCGCTGGCGCTGCTTGCCGGATCGGCCGGCCTTGCCCCGGCGCAGGAAAAACGCTTTATCGAACTGACCCCGCCGGTGCAGACCGACGCGAAAGACAAGATCGAGGTGATCGAATTCTTCTATTACGGCTGCCCGCATTGCCGAGAGTTCGACCCGATGCTCCAGGAATGGCTGAAAAAACTGCCATCCGACGCCGTTTTCACCCGTGTGCCAGCAATCTGGAGCGAGCGCGACACCAGGCGGCTGGGCGAAGCGCGCCTTTACTACACGATTCTGGACAGCAAGCTGCTCGACGTCCTGCACAAAAAGGCTTTCATCGCCATCCAGAACGAACGCCTGAACCCCGGCAGCGAAGACGAAGTGCTCGCCTGGGCCGAAAAGCAGGGCGTGGATGCCAAGGCGTTCATGAGCGTCTATAAATCTTTCGGCGTGCAGACCCAGGTGCGGCGTGCCCTGCAACTCACCCGGGCCTACAAGATCGAAGGCGTGCCCACACTGGCGGTGGGTGGGCGCTTCGTGACCTCGGCCTCCCTGACGGGCGGCCACCAAGCCGTGCTCGATGAACTCAGCAGCCTGATCGCACGCGCCAGACGCAATTAAACCGGAGACACCTTCCTCCCCCTGTCGAGCGCAGATGCCAAGCTTGTTTCCTTTCTTCGTCACCACTTCGTTTTCGAGCCGCAAACCGGCGGACGCAGCGCCGAAAAGCCCGAGCGCAGCGACGGGTGTGCCTTCCCCCGGCGAAAGCGCTCCCGACATGGAAAAGCCTTCCGCACCGCTTCCCGCCGTCGATGCGAGCGAGCGCCGCATCCACCAGCGCTTCATGGCCCGGCTGCATGGTGAAACGTGCTTCTGGGTGCAGGTAGGCGAGGAGCGGGTGGCGCTCGACGATCTTTCCCTCAAGGGCTTTGCGCTGCCGGCCACGACAACCTTTGCCAAAGGCGCAAAGTTCGGCTTCACCCTGCAACGCGAAGGCGTGCCCGACACGATTCGCGGCCACGCCGAAGTCGTCAACGTCTTCGGCAAAAGCAAAACGCCCTCTGCCGGCTGCCGCATCCTCGTCTTCGAGGGCGACGGCGCCGAGCGCCTGCACGACTGGCTGGTAACGCATGTGATCCGCAGCGCCACGGTGCGTATCACCGAAAAAGACGCCGCCGCCATCGTCGCCGGGGGGTCACTGATCTGACCTGATGCAGGTGATCCACCTGGATTGCGCCTCGCACACGGCAAGGACATCGCTACATTCTGTAACCGGGGCCGCCTTTATCTTTTCTTCTGCCGGGACACCACCCACACGCCACCGATCACCAGCACGGCCCCGAAGAACTGGTTCCAGCCGAACGGTTCGGACAGAATCACCCAGCCCATCGCAATGGTCACCACCGGCCCGAGCGTGCTCGTCATCGACACCGGCCCGGCGCCGATGCGGCGGATGGCTTCCGACACCATCCAGACCGGCGCCACGGTGGACACAACCACCATGACCAGCGTCAGCGCCCACACCTGCCAGAGCTGCTGGAACAGCACCTCGAACGGGCGCAGCAGTACGAACTGGGCGATGCTGAAAATGCACGCGAAGGACGAAGCCCAGGCCGTGACCTGGAGCGAACCGAGCCGCCCGACCACCATGCCGTTACCGATCAGGTACAACGCATAGGCCACCGCACTGGCAAAAACGAGGGCGCTGCCCATCCACACCTCGTGACGCGCGCCGCCGGTATTGCCGCCGAGATCGTGCCCGACCGCGAGCGCAATGCCGGTGTAACACAGCAGCAGCGCGAGCGCGGTCTTGGCGGTGATCGGCTTTTTCAGGAACAGCGCCGAAATCACAATCACCATTGTCGGATACAAAAAAAGAATCAGCCGCTCCAGCCCCGAGGAAATATGGTTGAGGCCGAGGAAATCGAGATAGCTCGACAGGTAATAGCCGATGAACCCAAGCCAGACCATCCACAACCAGTCGCGCGCCGCCATCGCGCCGCGCTTCTCGTGGCGGGCGAACAGACCGAGCATCAGATAGCACGGCAAGGCCAGCGCCATCCGCAAACCGAGCAGGGTTTCCGCGTCGATTCCGTAACGATAGGCGAGCTTGACCAGAATGGCCTTGCCCGAAAAACCGACGGCGGCGAGAAGTGCGAATAGAATGCCGACTTTGTCAGTCGAGGCCGAAATGACCAAGAAAGGCTCCGGGAGATGGGCGAGCCGCTCATGCTACGACCTTTCCGGCATGTTCCGCCACGGCCCCCCCATCGCACGCTCCCCCGCGCCATGATTCCCCGCTCCCTTCCCGCGGCCTGGAGCAACCGGGCCTTCGCCGCTTTTCTGCTCGCGCGGCTGGCAGGCATGTTCGCCACACAGATCCAGGCTGTCGTCATCGGATGGCAAGTCTACGGCCTCACCGGCGACGCCATGGCGCTCGCCTACGTGGGGCTGGCGCAGTTTCTGCCGATGCTGATTCTGGTGCTGCCCGCGGGGGATCTCATCGACCGCCACGCCCGCAAGCCGATCCTGATGGCGAGCTGGGCCGTCGCCATGGTCTGCGCCGTGGCGCTGTGGTGGCTGTCCCGCCACGCCGGTACGGGCGAAGCGGGCAAAGCCACGGCGCTCACCGGCATCTACGCCACACTCGCGCTTTTCGGCTGCTCACGCGCCTTCTCCGGGCCGGCGCTGCAAAGCCTGCTGCCGCAGATCGTGCCGCGCCCACAACTGGCGCAAGCCATCGCCGCCAACGGCATGCTGATGCGCGCGGCCAGCATCGGCGGGCCGCTCGTGGGCGGCATCCTCTACGCCGTGGGGGGCGGCGCGCTGTCCTACGGCGTCTGCGCACTGTGTTTCCTGATCGGCGTCTCGTTCCTCGTCCGGGTCGAAACCCGCTACGCGGGCGCGAAAGCGCCGGACACCGGCGGCATGTGGCGGCGGTTCGGGGCCGGCATCCGCTTCATCCGCAACCGCCCCATCATCCTCGGCTCCATTGCGCTCGACCTGTTCGCCGTACTCCTCGGCGGCGTGGTGGCGCTCCTGCCCATCTACGCCAAGGAAATCCTCCATACCGGCCCGGCGGGGCTGGGGGTGCTGCGCAGCGCCATCGCCATCGGCGAAGTGGGCGCGGGGCTGTTTCTGAGCCTGCACCCGTTCAATCGCGCGGTCGGCAAGCGCCTGTTCGTCGCCGTCGCCGTTTTCGGGCTGGCAAACCTCGCTTTTTCGCTCTCGCACTGGTTCTGGCTCTCCTTCCTCGCGCTGGCGACCGCTGGCGCGGCGGACATGGTGAGCGTCTACATTCGCAGCGCGCTGGTGCAGTTCTCCACCCCGGACGACATGCGCGGACGAGTGAGCGCGGTCAATATGCTTTTCATCGGCTCGTCCAACGAACTGGGCGAATTTCGCGCTGGCACGAGCGCAGCGTGGTTCGGCCCGGTCGCCGCCGCCGTGCTCGGCGGCGTCTGCACCCTGGGCATCGTCGGCCTGTGGACAAAGTTTTTCCCGGCACTGCACAAGGTCGATAAATTCGATGAAGCGACGGAGGCGCGGTACTGATGACCGCACGCCCGTTCGCCGCTCATCCGTTCGCCACGCTCGCCGCGTTGACCCTGGCGGCGCTCGCCGCGCTGGCCTGGGCACTGTGTGCGGGCAGTCTCGCGGCGACGCCCGGCGAAGTACTGACCGCCCTTTTCGACAGCGATGGCGGAAACATGCTCGCCAGCGTCGTGCGCGAACTGCGCCTGCCGCGCGCCCTCGCGTGTTTTGCCAGCGGCGGTCTCCTGGCGCTGGCCGGAACGCTGATGCAGGTGCTGCTGCGCAATCCGCTCGCCGACCCCTACATCCTCGGCATCTCCGGCGGCGCGGCGGCGGGAGCGCTGGGCGCCGCCGTACTCGGACTGGCCTCGCCGTGGATGGACGCGGGAGCGCTGGGCGGCGCGCTCGCAGCAATGTTGCTGGTGTTCGGCCTCGCGCATGGCGACGGAAGCTGGACGCAGACGCGGCTGCTGCTCACCGGCGTCATCGTCGCCGCCGGCTGCGGCGCGGCCATCGCCCTGATGCTGGCGCTGGCCCCCGCCGCGCAAGTGCAAAGCATGCTGTTCTGGCTGATGGGCGACGCCAGCGGCGCGAACCGTCCCTGGCCGGCGCTCGCGGTGCTGGCCGTGGCGCTGACCGTGGTGCTGCCGTTCGGGCGCGATCTCAACGTGCTTGCGCGCGGCCAGTTGAGCGCCCTGGCGCTCGGCGTTGATGCGCGCCGACTGCGGCGCGGACTGTACCTGCTGGCCTCGCTCGCCACCGCCGTCGCGGTGACGCTGGTCGGCACCGTCGGCTTCGTCGGCCTTGTGGTGCCACATCTCGTTCGCCTCGTGCTCGGCAACGATCAGCGCCTGCTGATGCCAGCAGCGGCGCTGGCTGGCGGAGCGCTCCTGACCGTCGCCGACACCCTGGCGCGCACCGCGCTCGCGCCGCAGCAATTGCCGGTCGGCGTACTGACCGTGCTGCTCGGCGTGCCGGTGTTCCTGTTCCTGCTCGCCCGGCACTCGCGGTGAAACGTGCGAGGGCAAACCCGGCCCACGCAGCGTGACAGGGTGCGCCGGACACGGCAGAATATGGCGCAGGCTTGTCCAGACATATGCCGGATGCTGCGCTGCGGAAACGACCTTTGTTGCACGACTACAACACGAAACGCTTCCACGCGCCGGGTTTTCGCCCTCGGGCTTGCACAAACCCTTGTCGACTTTGCACAATTACCGACAACTTCTCGCCCGAGAGGTCCAGTTGGGCTCTTGCCGCCGGCGGGAGCGCCGATTCAACTTGAGGAGAAATACATGCAAAAGAAACTGATCGCGCTGGCCGTCGCTGGCTTGGTGTCCGCTCCGGCCTTCGCGCAGTCGAACGTGACCATCTATGGCACCATCGACTATGGCTATGTGTGGACGGGCAACAGCATTTTCCACGGCGTAGATTCGCGTAGCGGTATCGAATCCGGCGTTTCCAAGGCCAATCGTCTCGGCTTCAAGGGCGTGGAAGACCTCGGCAACGGCCTGAAGGCAGTGTTCGTGCTGGAACAAGGGCTTAACGGCGACAAGGGCGCTATGTGGAAAGGCGGCGATGCGCGCCAAGCCTACGCCGGTCTGGCTGGCGGCTTCGGTACCATTGCTTTTGGTCGTCAATACACCCCGCAACACGTCTTCCTGGGTGCAGTCGACCCGTTCGCCAACAATGGCCTGGGCTCTGCCAAGAACGTGTTGTCGGTGGATCAGCGCCTGGACAACCTGGCCGCCTACATCTCGCCAAACTGGAGTGGCTTCAGCTTCATCGTTGGCTGGACGTGGGCCTACCAGGGCGACGAAGACATGGATAATGATTCGGGCGGCTTGGCCCTGAGCGATACCCGTGTCTGGGCGATCGCGCCGTCCTATACGAACGGCGGTCTGTTCGTCGGCGCCAACTACCACCGCGCCAAGCCGAAGAATGACGACATCCTTATCGAAAACGTCTCGGCGGCCGATCTCTTTGTTTCCTACGACTTCGGCCCGGTCAAGCTGGGCGCGGCATACGGTCAGCGCAAGACCAACAATATCAGTACCGCCGAAGATACCAAGATCAGGCAATGGCTGATTGGCGCCACCTGGAAGATCACCAGCAACGACTCTCTGCTGGCTTCGTACACCAACCGCAAGGTTAAAGACGATGATTTGACGGGCGGCAGCGACGCCAAACTCGCCCAGTGGGCCATCGGCTACGAACACGCGCTGTCCAAGCGTACCGCGTTGTATGTGCAATATGCGCATCAAACCCAGAACAGTTCCCAGAAGGAGTTGGGTTACGGGCTGTATAACAACGTTTCCGGCGCGCGCGGTTCCTATGTCGGCTACACCTATAGCGGCGGTTCGACGGACAGTACCTTGGGCGTGACCGAAGGCTACCGTACTGGTATTGCCGTTGGCGTTCGCCACGACTTCTGATCGCAGCTTTTCCGCGATTCAGTCAAAAAAGGGCGCTTCGGCGCCCTTTTTTCATGCCAGCAGATCAGTGTGACAGCGCGCGGATTTCGTCCTCGGAAAGCCCGGTCAGCGCCGCGACGTCCCCGATGGACAGATCTCTTTCCAACGCATTGCGGGCTACGGCACGCAAGGCATCCTCCCGGCCCTTTTCCGTGGCGTAGCGCAGTTCCGCGTGCCGATCCCTCGCTACCTTCAGCCGCGCTTCGTACATCATCCGCGCCTGCTCGTCGGCGGAAATTTCCTTGAGCCTCGCCACCGCCTTCTTCACGTCCGGGTTCTTTTCCGCCAACACGTCCATTTCATCCTCCCTGTCCGCCTTCAGAAAGCCGAGCCAGTCTCCCAGCGACGTGCCGTCTCCGGCCTTTGGCAGCTTCGGCAACTCCAGCGTATGCACTTCCAGCAGGTGCGTGAACTCGGAACGGGTCTCGAAATCACGCAGCCGGTACTGATTATGATAGGCCGGGTTTTCGCCAATCAACACGAAATCCGCAATCAGGATGCACACCGTGGGCTTGATGGTTTCGTATCGCTCCCCGACCCCGATCTGCTCCGTGACCAGTTTCGAGACGTAGAACACAACACGCTCGCGCAGGTGGGAATGGTTCGATATCTGGATTTCGATGTCGATGATCTTGCCGGAAGCGGTTTTCACCTTGACGTCGAGGATGCCGATTTTATCGTCGCTGTAGTCGTTGCCGAGCAAGGGGTTGAGATAGACGATTTCGCAGTACTCGTCGTGCGGTCGGGGTAGCACGGCCTCAAGGAAAGCGCGCAGGATGTCGCTGCCGCGCAAGTCGCCGAAAAGCATCTTGAAGACGATGTCGCTGCGCGGGGATAAGAGGGTTTTCATGGTATGTATGCGTTATCGAAGACAAGGCATTATGCCTTGAAAATATCCCGACAAATGACTTCGTGCTATACCGAAACCGGAGACGCATTTTTCCCGTAACGTCAAGGCAAGGAGCAGCCTTCCGTGACCGGCATCGCATCTCCCCGCATCCGCACAGGAATCGACCGCCCCCCAGGCGGCTCCCAATGCCAGCAACCAGCATTGCCAGTATAATCAGCGCTTTTTCGAGCGCACATGCAGGTTTTTCGCGGCTTCTCCGACCCGGACGGGCAACCTTGCGTGCTGACCATCGGTAATTTCGACGGTCTGCACCTCGGGCATCAGGCACTGTTGGGACTGCTCGCCAACGAGGCAGGCGAACAGGGGCTGCCCGCGTCGGTGCTGACCTTCGAGCCGCATCCACGCGAATATTTCGCCCCCGGCGATGCGCCGGCCCGCCTCACTTCCCTGCGCGAAAAGCTGCCCCTGCTCGCCGGGCGTCGCGTCGACCGCGTGCATGTGCAACGCTTCGACGCCCGCTTCGCCCACCTGGACGCTACGGAATTCATCGACGCGGTATTGCTGCGCGGCCTGAAGGTGCGACATCTCCTCGTCGGCGACGATTTCCGCTTCGGCGATGGCCGCGCCGGGGATTTCGCCCTGTTGCAGGCGGCGGGACGCCAGCACGGTTTTTCGGTCGAGGCGATGCCGACATTGGCCGTCTCCGGCGAGCGGGCGTCGAGTTCGGCAGTGCGCCGGGCGCTTGATGAAGGCGACCTTGTGCATGCGGCGCGCTTACTCGGACGGCCTTACGGCGTGGTCGGGCGAGTGGCGCATGGCGACAGGCTCGGGCGGCAGATCGGCTTTCCGACGCTCAACTTGCCGTTCCGGTGTCGCCGCCCCGCCCTGTCGGGCGTGTTCGCGGTGACGGTGGAAGGGCTGGAGACGGCGCGCCTGCCCGGCGTCGCCAACGTCGGCTGGCGGCCCACTGCGGGCGGCGCGCCCTGCCCGCGCCTCGAAGTCCATCTGCTCGACTGGCGGGGCGATGGCTACGGCCAGCGCGTACAGGTGAATTTTTTTCATAAACTGCGCGATGAGCGCCGCTTTCCGTCGCTCGACGCACTCAAGGCGCAAATCGCTTGCGACACCGCCGCCGCGCGCAACTGGTTTTTGCAGCACCCAGACGCCTTGCTCGGCTGAAACGTTCAGGAATCAGGATCAGGCCATGGCCAATTACCGCAACACCCTCAATCTGCCCGATACGCCGTTTCCGATGCGCGGCGATCTGCCCCGCCGAGAACCGGGGTGGATTGCCGACTGGCAGCAAAGGCGGCTTTACGAAAAAATCCGCGCCGCGAGCGCCGGACGGCCCAGGTTCATCTTGCACGACGGCCCGCCCTATGCCAACGGCAGCCTGCACCTCGGCCACGCCCTCAACAAGATTCTGAAGGACATCATCGTGCGCGCCAAAACCCTGGCCGGGTTCGATGCGCCCTACGTGCCGGGCTGGGACTGCCACGGCCTGCCGATTGAACACAAGGTCGAGGTCACGCACGGCAAACACCTGCCCGCCGACAGGGTGCGCGAACTGTGCCGCGCCTACGCCGCTGAACAGGTGGCGCTTCAGCGGGCCGATTTCATCCGCCTCGGGGTGCTCGGCGACTGGGACAACCCTTATCTCACGATGAACTTCGCCAACGAGGCGAATGAAATCCGCGCCCTGGCCGAAATGGTGAAGCGCGGCTACGTTTTCAAGGGACTCAAGCCCGTGAACTGGTGTTTCGACTGCGGTTCGGCGCTCGCCGAAGCGGAGGTTGAATACGCCGACAAGCCATCGCCAGCCATTGATGTGGCCTTCCCCGTGAGCGAGGCGCACGCGGACAGGCTCGCCGCCGCCTTCGGTTTTTCGCGGCTCGCCAAGCCAGCGGCGGCGGTGATCTGGACGACGACGCCGTGGACGATTCCCGCCAATCAGGCGCTCAACGTTCACCCCGAATTTGATTACGTGCTGGTCGACACCGGCGACCGCCTGCTGATTCTGGCGCAGGAACTGACTGAAGCGGCGCTTGCGCGCTACGGCTTCGCTGGCCAGATTGTCGCCATGGCGAAGGGCGCAGCGCTCGAAAAAATTGAATTTCGCCATCCGTTCTACGACCGCGCCGCGCCAGTGTATCTCGCCAGTTATGTGGGTCACGACACCGGCACCGGCATTGTGCATTCGGCCCCGGCGCACGGCGTGGACGACTTCAATTCCTGGCTGGCCTACGGGCGCGGCAGCGATGAAATTCTGTCCATCGTCCAGGGCGACGGCCTCTACGCCGCCGATCTGCCCTTCTTCGGCGGCATGAACATCTGGAAAGCCAACGCCGCCGTGCTCGACAAGCTCGATGAAGTCGGGGCGCTGCTCGCACGCAGCAAGATCACCCACAGCTACATGCACTGCTGGCGGCACAAGACGCCGCTTGTTTATCGCGCCACTACGCAATGGTTCGTGGGGATGGATCGCAAGACGGCGGACGGTTCCACGCTGCGCGAACGGGCGCTCGCGGGCGTGGAGGCCACACGCTTTTTCCCCGCCTGGGGGCAGGCGCGTCTGTCCGCAATGCTCGCCAACCGCCCCGATTGGTGCATCTCGCGCCAACGCAACTGGGGGGTGCCGATTCCGTTCTTCCTCCACAAACAAAGCGGCGAACTGCACCCGCGCACCGTCGACCTGATGGAAGCCGTCGCGCAGCGGGTAGAAAAGGAAGGTATCGAGGCCTGGTTCAAGCTCGACGCTGCCGAACTTCTGGGCGATGAGGCCGCCGAATACACCCCAATCAGTGACACGCTCGATGTCTGGTTCGACTCCGGGACGACGCACTGGCATGTATTGCGCGGTTCGCACCCGGTGGGACACCCCAGCGGCCCAGCGGCGGATTTGTACCTTGAGGGGTCGGATCAGCATCGCGGCTGGTTCCATTCGTCGCTCTTGACCGGCGCGGCCATCGACGGCCACCCGCCCTACAAGGCCTTGCTCACGCACGGCTTCACCGTCGACGGACAGGGCCGCAAGATGAGCAAATCGCTCGGCAACGTCATCGCGCCGCAGGAAATCAACAGCAAGAACGGGGCGGAAATCCTGCGTCTGTGGGTGGCTTCCACCGATTATTCCGGCGAATTGGCGCTGTCGGACGAAATTCTGAAGCGCGTTGTCGAAGCCTACCGCCGCATCCGCAACACGGTGCGCTTTTTGCTCGCCAACACCGCCGATTTCGACGCCGACAAAGACATGCTGCCGGTCGCCGACTGGCTGGAAATCGACCGCTACGCCCTCGTCCTCACTCGCAGGTTGCAGGCGCAGGCCGAGGCCGATTACGAGCGTTACGAATTCCACCGCGTCGTCCAGGCGCTGCAAACTTTTTGCTCGGAAGACCTGGGCGCGTTCTACCTCAACATTCTGAAAGACCGCCTCTACACCACAGCGGCAAAATCCCGCGCCCGCCGTTCGGCGCAAAGCGCGCTCTGGCACATCGCGCAGACACTCACCCGGCTGATGGCCCCGATTCTCGCTTTCACCGCCGAGGAAATCTGGCAAACGCTCAACGGCAACCCGGAGGATTCGGTGATGTTGCACACCTGGCACGTGCTGCCGGAAATCCCGGACGAAGCGCTGCTCGCCGCCCGCTGGGCGCACATTACCGCCGCGCGAATGGAGGTGCTGAAGGCGCTAGAAGAACTGCGCATCCGGGGCCTGATCGGCGCGGATTTGCAGGCCGAAGTCAGCATTCAGACCGAAGGCGAGGAATTCGAGGCGCTCGCTGCGCTCGGCGACGATCTCAAGTTCGTCTTCATCACTTCCGCCGCCTCGCTGAAAAAGGGGCCGTTCCGTATCGAACTCACCCCTGCCGACGGCGCGAAGTGCGAACGTTGCTGGCATGTGCGCGAAGACGTCGGGCAGAACGCCGAGCACCCCGGCATTTGCGGGCGTTGTGTGAGCAACCTTTTCGGCGACGGCGAGGCGCGCGACCATGCCTGAACGCAGCGACCTCCGCGCCATGGCCTGGTGGCTCGCGTTCATCGTCGTGGTGGCGGCGCTCGACCAGTTTACGAAAGACTGGGTGCTCGCCCACCTCATGCACGTTGGTACATCCATCGAAGTCACCGGCTTTTTCGATCTCGTTCTCGCCTTCAACCCCGGCGCGGCGTTCAGCTTTCTGGCCGGGCAATCGGGCTGGCAACGCTGGTTCTTCGCCGCGCTGGCGATGGTCGTGTGCGCCTGGCTGCTGGTGCTGATCTGGCAACAACGCCATGAACGCCTCGCCCCCGCCGCCTTCTCGCTCATCGTCGGCGGCGCGATCGGCAACGTCATTGACCGCATCGTCCACGGCAAAGTGGTCGACTTTCTCTCTTTCCACGCCGGGCCGTATTCCTGGCCGGCGTTCAACCTTGCCGATTCGGCGATCACCCTCGGCGTCGTCCTGATGCTCCTGGGCCAGTTCTTCGGCAAGGCCAAGGCCACGCCTTCCCCGGAGCGCCCCTCGTGACCCAGACCGTTGCCACCGACAGCCTCATCACCCTGCATTACCGCATCGCCCTGCCCAACGGCCAGCCGCTGATTTCCACCTTCGAGTCCACGCCCGCGACGCTGCAACTGGGCGCGGGCGAAATGCTGCCGGCCATCGAGCGGCTTATCGTCGGCCTGCCGGTCGGCGATCGCCAAGCGTTCGATCTCACCGCTGAAGAAGCTTTTGGCCCGCATCGCCCCGAACTGGTCGAGCGCGTGCGGCGCGAACATATGCCATCGCAGGAGATTGAAGCGATGACGGTCATGGAATTCGTCGCCCCCGACGGCTCGCGCTATTCTGGCCTTGTGCGCGAAATCGACGTGGCGACCGCGCTGGTCGATTTCAACCACCCGCTCGCCGGCAAACCGATTCGGCTCGAAGTCGAAATTATCGGCGTGGCGTGAAAACCCGCCATTGCGAAAAACCATGTCCGACGCCGAAATTCTCCTCGCCAACCCGCGCGGCTTCTGCGCCGGGGTCGAGCGCGCCATCGAAATCGTCGAACACGCGCTCGCCCGCTACGGCGCGCCGATCTACGTGCGGCATGAGGTCGTACACAACCGTTACGTCGTCGAAGACCTGCGCGCGCGCGGCGCGGTCTTCGTCGAATCGCTCGACGAAATTCCCGACGGCGGCACGGTCATTTTCAGCGCCCACGGCGTTCCCCTTTCGGTGCGGCGCAAGGCCGACCGGCGCGGCCTGCGAGTATTCGACGCCACCTGTCCGCTCGTCACCAAAGTGCATGTGGAAGTAGCTCGGATGCACGTACAGGGGCGCGAACTGGTGATGATCGGCCACGGTCATCACCCCGAAGTCGAAGGCACGATGGGGCAGATCGAGAACGGCATCCATCTGGTCGAAACCGAAGCCGACGCCGCCGCCTTGCAGGTCGCCCATCCTGAACGGCTTTCCTACGTCACCCAGACCACGCTCTCCGCCGACGACGCCGCCCACATCGTCGACACCCTGCGCGCCCGTTTCCCCACGCTCAGCGGGCCAAAGAAGGACGACATCTGTTACGCCACCCAGAACCGGCAGGACGCAGTGAAGCATCTGGCCGGGCAAACCGAAGTCGTGCTGGTGGTCGGCTCGAAGAACAGTTCCAACTCCAACCGCCTGCGCGAAGTTGCCGCCCTGCTCGGCATCCCCGCCTATCTGGTGGACGATGCCCGCGACATCGACCCGGCCTGGCTCGCGGGCAAACGCAAAATCGGCGTCACCGCCGGGGCCTCGGCCCCGGAAGTATTGATCGCCGAAGTCATCGCACACCTGAAGGCACTGACCGGCGCGACAGTGCGCGAACTCGCGGGGGTGGAGGAAAAAATTGCGTTCCCGCTGCCGAAGGGGTTGCAGGGATAACGTATTCGGCAGCAGGCCGCTGCTACCCTTTTTGGGTAGCAGGTTTATTTCGCGGCGTTTATTTTCCGATATGCGGTTCCACGATTCTTCGATAAAACTCGTGGAAATGCTGCATGCCGTCCTCGAACGGAGACTGGTACGGCCCCACCTCGTCGCGGCCTTCCCTGAGCAGCGCCAGACGACCGCGATCCATGCGCTCGCCGATGTCGTCGTCCTCGATTGCGGTTTCCATGTAGGCGGCCTGCTCTGCTTCGACAAAATCGCGCTCGAACGCGACGATTTCTTCCGGGTAATAGAATTCGACCACGTTCATGGTCTTGTGTACATCGACCGGAATCACCGTGCTCACCACCAGTACATGCGGATACCATTCAACCATGACGTTAGGGTAATAGGTGAGCCAGATCGCCCCGTGCGGCGGACGTTTGTCGCCGTAATAGGACAACACCGCTTTCTGCCAGCGTTCATAGGCCCGCGACCCCGAACGGGCGAGCGAGGTGATGCCCACCTGCTGCACCGAATACCAGTCGCCGAACTGCCAGGAAAGATCGTCGCAGGTCACGAAATTGCCCAGTCCGGGGTGGTAGGGCGCAACGTGGTAGTCCTCCAGGTACACCTCGATGAAAGTCTTCCAGTTGTAATTGCACTCGTGCAGTTCAACCTTGTCGAGCTTGAAACCGGAAAAATCCAGGTGCTGCGCCACTTCCATGCCGGCGAGGTCGCGCGCCGCCGAACGCGGCCCGGCAAAGAGCAGGCCGTTCCAGCTCTCCAGCCTGTCGCGCTTGAGATTGAGGCAGGGATTGGCCGGAAAGTGCGGCGCACCAAGCAGCGCGCCTTGCGTGTCGTACGTCCAACGGTGGATCGGGCACACGATGTTGCCGGTCTTACCCGCCCCCTGCAACATGATCGCCTGACGATGACGGCAGACGTTGGCGAGCCGATGCACGCCGTCGGCGTTGCGGTACAGGAGACCGCCATGGCCGAGCCACTCCTGCGAACGGTAACTGCCGATTTCGGGCACCATCAGTTCGTGGCCGGCGTACCCCGGGCCGGCATCGAAAAGGAGTTTTTTCTCCAGCTCGAAGATTTTCTCGTCGAAGTACCAGGACACCGGAAACTGCGACACGCTTGGCGTCGTACGCGCGGTGAAAGCTATGTCGGACATCCCCACCCCCTTTCAAGTCACAAGAAGCCGGAACAAAGAACACTTGATTCCAAAGCGATCGGCGGTTTGACCGCCAGATACGCGATCGGGTATTTTCCCATATTCTGAAGGCGGTCGTTTCCGCACCGCTTTTTTTCATCCTTTGCAGCAATTTCTCCATGACCAAGTCGGCGCCCGCCACCCAGACCTTCGAGACCGCCGTTGCGGAACTCGAAACCATCGTCCGGCAACTGGAAGCAGGCAGTCTGCCGCTCGAACAGGCGCTCGAACACTACCGGCGCGGCGCGGCCCTGTTGCGCCAGTGCCAAAACAGACTCGACGCCGCCGAGCAGCAGGTCAGGATTCTCGAAGGCGATTCCCTCGTCCGCCTGGATGCGGACAATCCCGACCCGAACCCCGTCACCCGAACCTGAGGCAGAACATGAAATTCACCGACTGGTCGACCTACATCCAGCAGCGCACCGAAACGGCATTGCAGGCCGTGCTTCCCGCCGCCGACCTCGTGCCGGACAGGTTGCACGAGGCCATGCGCTACGCCGTTCTGGGCGGCGGCAAACGGGTACGGGCACTGCTCGTCCATGCGTCGGGGGGACTCACGCACGCCCGCCCGGAACAGCTCGACCGCGCCGCCTGCGCCGTGGAACTGATCCACGCCTATTCGCTCGTCCACGACGACATGCCCTGTATGGACGACGACAAGCTGCGCCGGGGCAAACCCACCGTCCATGTCGAATACGACGAAGCCACGGCGCTGCTCGTCGGCGACGCCCTGCAAACCCTCGCGTTCCAGGTGCTGGCCGAATCCCCGGTCAGCGCTACTGCGGCGGGGCAACTGGAAGCCATCCGGTTGCTGGCGGTGGCGGCCGGCTCGCATGGCATGGCCGGCGGTCAGGCCATGGACATCGCCGCGACCGGACACGAGATGACGCGTGAAGAACTCGAACTCATGCACCTGCGCAAGACGGGGGCGCTGATCCGCGCCGCCATTCTCATCGGCGGCCAAGCTGGCGAAGGCGTCAACGACGAACGGCGGCGGCGGCTCGATCACTACGCCAAACGTATCGGTCTGCTCTACCAGGTGGTCGACGACATCCTCGACGCCGGGGCCGACACCGCGACCCTGGGCAAGACCGCCGGCAAGGACGCCGCGCACGACAAACCAACCTATGTAAGCCTCCTCGGCCTCACCGACGCCCGCCGCTTCACCGAAGAACTGCTCGCCGAAGCCCGCGCCCCCCTGGCGCCGCTGGGCGAACGAGGCGTCCGTCTGGCCGAACTGGCCGACTTCATCGCGCACCGCGCCTTCTGATGCCCACCGCACGATGTCCGACTATCCCATCCTCGAACGCATCGCCACCCCCGCCGACCTGCGCGCGCTCGACCGCAAGGAACTGCCGGCGCTGGCCAGCGAACTGCGGGGCTTCCTGATCGAGTCGGTGGCGAAGACCGGCGGTCATCTTTCCTCCAACCTCGGCACGGTCGAACTCACCATCGCCCTGCACTACGTCTTCAACACGCCCGAAGACCGCATCGTATGGGACGTCGGCCACCAGACCTACAGCCATAAAATTCTCACTGGCCGACGCGAGGCGATGGCGAACCTGCGCCGCCATGGCGGCATCTCCGGCTTTCCGCGCCGCCCGGAAAGCGAATACGACGCCTTTGGCACCGCGCATTCGTCAACCTCCATTTCCGCCGCGCTCGGCATGGCCGTGGCCACGCGCGCCCAGGGCGAAGCGCGCGCCTCGATCGCGGTCATCGGCGATGGCGCCATGTCGGCAGGCATGGCCTTCGAGGCCCTCAACAACGCTGGCGACATGAAGGACACCGACCTGCTGGTGATCCTCAACGACAACGAGATGTCGATCTCGCCCCCGGTCGGCGCGCTTTCCAACATCCTCGCGCGCCTGATGGCCCCTTACGACGCAGCCCGCCGCATCGGCAAAAAAGTGCTCGGCGTCGCTCCGCCCGTGGCCGAACTCGCGCGCAAGGTGGAGGAATACGCCAAGGGAATGATCGCTCCCGGTTCGCCCGGCACCCTGTTCGAGGAATTCGGTTTTCATTATTTCGGCCCCGTCGACGGGCACGATCTCGACATTTTAATTCCGATGTTGCAAAACCTGCGCCACTTCAAGGGGCCGCAATTCCTGCACGTCGTCACCCGCAAAGGGCAGGGCTACAAGCTCGCGGAGGCCGATCCCATCCGCTATCACGGCGTGGCGCAGTTCGACCACCTCACCGGCATTCCGGACGCACCCGTCGGCGGACAGCCGACCTACACCCAGGTGTTTGGCGATTGGCTGTGCGACGCCGCGACGCGCGACCCGCGCGTGGCCGGCATCACCCCGGCGATGTGCGAAGGCTCGGGCCTCACGCGCTTTGCGGCGGAATTTCCCGACCGCTACTACGATGTCGGCATCGCCGAACAGCATGCCCTCACCTTCGCGGCGGGGCTGGCCTGCGAAGGCCTCCGCCCGGTGGTGGCGATCTACTCCACCTTCCTGCAACGCGCCTACGACCAACTCATCCACGACATCGCCCTGCAAAACCTGCCCGTCGTGCTCGCCATCGACCGCGGCGGGCTGGTCGGCGCGGACGGCGCGACCCACCATGGCGCGTTCGATCTCTCCTTCCTCGCCTGCGTGCCCAATCTGCTGCTGATGACGCCCGCCGACGAAAACGAATGCCGCCAAATGCTCCACACCGCGCTTTGCCACGACGGCCCCAGCGCCGTGCGCTACCCCCGCGGCAAAGGCCCCGGCGTCACGCCCGAGGCGGAAATGCGCGCCCTGCCGCTGGGCAAGGGCGAAGTCCGGCGTCATGGCAAAAAAGTGGCGCTGCTCGCTTTCGGCAGCATGCTGACCCCGGCGCTGGAAGCGGGCGAGGCGCTCGACGCCACCGTGGTCAACATGCGCTTCGTCAAGCCGCTCGATGAAGCGCTCGTCGCCCGCCTCGCGCACGAACACGAACTGCTCGTCACCGTTGAAGATAACGCCGTCATCGGCGGCGCGGGCGCGGAAGTCGCCCGCTGCGTCGACAGCCTGCCCGCGCGTCCGCGCCTCCTGCGGCTCGGCCTGCCCGACCGCTTCATCGACCACGGCGAACAGCGTCAGTTGCTCGCCGAAGCGGGGCTGGATGCCGCTGGCATCACCGCCAGCGTCCGTCGCGTCCAGACTCCCGAAGGCTGACCGAACGATGAGCGCCATTCCCGACGTCCAGGGCAGCATCGACCGCCGCCGCATCGCCATCGACCAGGTGGGGATCAAAAACATCCGCCATCCGATCCGCATCCGCGACAAATCGGCCGGCATCCAGCATACCGTCGCCGTCTTCAACATGTACGTCGGGCTGCCCCACAACTTCAAGGGCACCCACATGTCGCGCTTCGTCGAAATCCTCAACCGCGACGAGCACGAACTGTCGGTGGAATCCTTCGCACCCATGCTTCGCACGATGGTCGAGCGCCTCGAAGCCCGCAGCGGCCACCTGGAAATGTGCTTCCCCTACTTCATCGCCAAGGCCGCGCCCGTATCCGGCGTACGCAGCCTGATGGACTACGAGGTCAGTTTCATCGGCAAGCTCACCGAAGACGGCCAGCATGAATTCACCATCAAGGTCGTCGTCCCCGTCACCAGCCTGTGCCCGTGTTCAAAGGAAATTTCCGCCTACGGCGCGCACAACCAGCGTTCGCACGTCACCGTAACCGCCACCGTCAATGATTACCTGTGGATCGAGGAAATCGTGCAACTCGTCGAAAGCCAGGCATCGTGCGAGGTCTATGGCCTCCTCAAGCGCCCCGACGAAAAATCCGTCACCGAGCGCGCCTACGACAACCCCAAGTTCGTCGAGGACATGGTGCGCGACGTCGCGGTGCTCCTCAACGCCGAGCCGCGGATCGACGCCTACGTGGTCGAATCGGAGAATTTCGAGTCGATCCACAACCACTCGGCCTACGCCCTGATCGAGCGGGACAAGCGCAAAGGATTGTAGATTCAATCTTCCACCCCCGCCGTCGACTGCGGACGGAAGCAGCGACAATGATAGACTGACTTGGTTTTTGTCTCCGGTCTTGCTGCGGAGTCTGGCGTGTTCATCAAACTGATCCTGTTCTTCCTGGTCATCTTTCTGCTTATCGGTCTCGGCGTCCTGGGAATCGTGTTGCGCGGTTTCTTCGCTGTCCTGTACTGGTTGCGGGGCGGCGCCCGAACGGGTGACGGCGCTGGCGGAACGCACTTCGGCGGACGTACACCGAAACCCGCCAAAACCGAACGTATATTGGCCTGCGCCATGTGCGGCGTGCATGTTCCCGAAAGCGAGGGCGTGAGCACGGCAGACAAGTTCTTCTGCTGCGATGCGCACCGCCGCGCGCGCGGAGAAACGGGCGACCAATGAAAGCGGCGCCGATGGAGGCGGGCAGCGACCCGGCGCGGCGGCGCGCGTTGCGCTACCTCAACCTGTTCCGGCTCATCGTCGCCGCCCTGTTCCTGACCGTCGGCGCGCGCATCGGGCTTGGCGCCGAAGCGCCAAAGTTGTTCTGGGCCGCGTCGCTCGCCTACGTCCTGCTCATCCTCGCCCTGGGTTTCCCGGACGCGGCACACCGTATCGGCTTTGGCCGCCTGATGGCGCTCCAAGGCTTCGTCGACATCATTGTCCTGAGCATCGTCATGTGGACAAGCGGCGGTTATCGCAGCGGCATCCCGGTGCTGATGATGATCGTGCTCGCAGGCTCCGGCCTCGTCACCGGAGGGCGTGCCGTCCTGCTCATGACGGCGCTGGCCACGATCACCGTGCTGCTCGAAAATGGCTGGCGCGCCCTCTCGGCCAGCGGGCCGGAGGCTGGGGATTTCTTCCAGGTGGCGCTGACCTGCATCTCCTTTTTCGGCATCGCCATCATGGCGCGACTGTTGGCGCAGCGCGCCCTGGTCAATGCCTCACTCGCCGCCGCGCGTGCCGTAGAACTGGCGCAGCAGGAAGCGATCAATGCCTACATCATCCGCGACATGCGCGACGGCATCATCGTCCTGCGCGCCGATGGCGTCGTCCGCCAGGCCAATCCCTCGGCCTGCACGCTACTCGGCCAAGCCGACATCGAAGGCCGCCCGCTGGCCGATATAGACGCCGCCCTGGCCGATTATTGCCGCCTCGCCGGTACAGGCGAATTCGGGCAGATGATGACCCTGGGGCAGGCCCGCCGCCTGCTGCGCTGCCGGGTGGCCGGAGGGAGCAGCCGCACCGAGGGGGACAAGCTGATCTACCTGACCGACCTGGAAGACATCCAGCGCCGCATGCAGCAGATCAAGCTCGCCTCACTCGGACGGCTCACCGCCAGCATGGCGCACGAAATCCGCAATCCGCTCTCGGCAGTGACGCAGGCCGCCGAACTGCTGTGCGAGGAAAAACGCAGCGACATGCAGGCCAGGCTGGCGCGCATCATCAACGACAACGCCCGGCGCATCGAACACATGATCCGCAACGTGCTCGCGCTCGGACGACGGGAAAGAACTCAGCCCGAAGCCCTGCCGCTGGCGGAATTCGTCGCGGAACTGCTCGACGAGCTGGGTCTGCGTGGCGAACGCGAGCGGGCAATCTTCCGCGCCGACATCCCGGCCGGTCTCACCCTGGAGATCGACCGCGCCCATCTGCATCAAATTCTCGACAACCTGCTCACCAACGCCCGCCGCTATTGCAGCGGAGAACCCGACGCGGTACGGGTCAGCGCCGAAGATGTGGGTAAAGGGCAAGTGAACGTACATGTGCGCGACGACGGCCCCGGCGTCGCCGGACAGTCGCGCGCCCACCTGTTTGAACCGTTTTTCACCTCCCATGCCAAGGGCACCGGACTCGGGCTTTACATCGCGCGCGAACTGGCCGAAGCCAACGGTTTCAGCCTTGAACTGCTGGACGACGACACTGCCGCACCCGGCGCACATTTCATACTGACCGGACGAAGCCAGCCACAAACATGAGCCTTTCCGACCGCCGCAGCCCGGCATCCAACGACGTCCTCGTCGTCGACGATGAGGAAGACATCCGCGAATTGCTGGAACTTTCGCTCTTGCGCATGGGCCAGGGGGCAGACACCGCCGGTTCGCTCGCCGAAGCGCGCGAGCTGATCGGGCGCACCACCTACCGCCTGTGCCTGACCGACATGCGCCTGCCCGACGGCGACGGGCTGGAACTGGTCGAACACATCCAGCGGCATCACCCCAACCTGCCGGTAGCGGTCATCACCGCGTTCGGCAGCATCGAGACCGCGATTCGCGCCCTCAAGCTCGGAGCGTTCGATTTCGTCACCAAGCCGATCGAACTCGTGGCGTTACGCAGCCTGGTGCAGCACGCCCTCGAACTGCAAAAACCGCCCTGTGCGGCCAGGACGGGTGAGCGCAACCTGATCGGGCGCGCGCCAGCGATGGTGCAACTGCGCGCCCAGATCGAAAAACTCGCCCGCAATCAAGCGCCAATTTTCATCCATGGCGAATCCGGCACCGGCAAGGAAGTCACCGCCCGTCTGATCCATAGCCTTGGCGCGCGCGCGGATGGCCCCTTCGTTCCCGTCAACTGCGGTGCGATTCCGCCGGAACTGATGGAGAGCGAATTTTTCGGCTATCGCAAAGGCAGCTTCTCGGGGGCTGCGACCGACAAGAACGGTCTCTTTCAGGCCGCCAACGGCGGCACGCTCTTTCTCGACGAAGTGGCCGATCTGCCACTTTCCATGCAGGTCAAGCTGCTGCGCGCCATCCAGGAGCACGCGGTGCGTCCGGTGGGGGCGCATGCCGAGGAAGCGGTCGATGTACGCATCCTCTCCGCCTCGCACCGCGACCTGGGCAAACTGGTAGCGGAAAACCGTTTCCGCCAGGATCTGTACTTCCGCATCAACGTCATCGCCCTGCGCGTACCGCCGCTACGCGAGCGTCTGGAAGACATTCCCGATCTCGCCGCGCATGTGCTCGCGCATCTGGCCGAACGCGACGGCAGCCCCCGGCGCAACTTGTCGGCGGAGGCGCTGGCGACCCTGCGGCAATACAACTTTCCCGGCAATGTGCGCGAACTGGAAAACCTGCTCGAACGCGCCTGCGCGCTGTGCGAGAGCAACGAAATCAGCGTGGGCGACCTTGGTCTGAGCGCCGCCGGGAGCGGGCAAGCGAGCATTGCGCCGCCGCTCGTGGAAGACGATGCCGACACTGACGACACCGATGACGACATCGCGGGCGACACCTACTACGACGAACGCGCGGAGGCGCTGAAGGCGCTCGACGAAACGCACTGGAACCGCTCGGCGGCGGCGCGCAAACTGGGAATGACCTTGCGCCAGCTACGCTACCGCTTGCAGAAGTGGGGAATGGACTGACATGACCCGCTGGGCTTGCGCCGCGTTCTTCATCTGGCGATCAGGGTAATGCGCGCGCTCCAGCTTCAGCCATGCCGGGCCATCGCCGCGCCGGAGATACGCGCCATGCCGGCCCATTCTGCGCAGTCCGGCTGCTCGCCAGAACGCCTGGCGGCGATTTCATCACCCTTTTCAGATCGGCCTCACAAGGAACAGACATGTCGAAAACCATATTACTGGCTGCCTCTGGTGTTGCCATTGGCGTTTTGGCGCTGCTTCTGACGGTAAACGGCAACCCGCCCAACATGGGCGTCTGCGTCGCCTGTTTCCTGCGCGATACGGCAGGCGCCTTGAAACTGCACGGAACCGCGCCGGTGCAATACCTGCGTCCCGAAATTCCCGGCTTCATCCTCGGCGCATTCGCGGCGGCGCTGGCGGCGCGCGAATTCAGACCGGCGGCGGGTTCTTCGCCCTTCCTGCGTCTTGCGCTCGGCTTCTTCATGATGACCGGCTGCCTGGTGTTCCTCGGCTGTCCGCTACGCATGGTATTGCGCATCGCGGGCGGCGACCTGAACGCCGTCGTCGGTCTGTTCGGTTTCGCTGCTGGCATCGGTATCGGCGTCCTGTTCCTGCGCCGGGACTTCTCCCTGCCGCCGCGCAACCCGCAACCCGCCAGCGAAGGCTTGTGGTTCCCTCTGCTCGCCCTCGTGCTCCTGCTGCTGTTTTTTTTCAAGGACGGATTTTTCGCCGCCAGCCAACAAGGCCCCGGTTCCCAGCACGCGCCCGTGTGGCTGTCGCTCGCCGCCGGACTGGGCATCGGTGTCATCGTGCAGCGCACACGTTTCTGCTTCATCGGCATGATCAGCCACATCTTCCTGTTCCGGCAGTTTTCCATGCTGCTGGGCGTGGCGGCGCTGACCGCTGCCGTGTTCATCGGCAACGCGGCGTTGGGACAGGTTCATTTCGGTGTCGAGGGACAGCCCATCGCGCACAGTGACGCACTCTGGAACTTCCTCGGCATGATGCTGGCCGGTCTGTGCGGCGCATTCCTGGGCGGTTGCCCGTTGCGACAGGTGACCGGCGCGGGAGAGGGCAACTCGGACGCTGCGATGACCGTGATCGGCATGCTCCTCGGCGCGGCGGCGGCGCATAACTTTGCGCTGGCTTCCAGCGGCGCGGGGCCGACTGTCGGGGGAAAGAGCATCGTGATCGCGGGGCTGGTCTTTGCCGCTGTTGTTGGCTGGCTATCTACGCGCGGCAAGACGGCGCACGGCGCTTGATGCGCAGCCATCCTCTCGCCCGCAAAGGGCAAAAATCCGTTGGGGCGCGGAAACGCTATCCGCGCACCGTCACATGACAGCCCGGCTCCCACGCCTGCAAATGCCCCACTTTCGCCGCGTTCACGTAACCTTCGGCGTGGAAAAGCCGCAGTACTTCGGACGCGGCTTCGGGGGCGCAGGCCACCAGCAGGCCGCCGCTGGTTTGCGGGTCGGTGAGCAGAATTTGTTGCCAGGGGGCGATGCCGTGCAGTTCCACGTCGTCGGCGCAGGAAGCCCAGTTGCGCCCCGATGCGCCAGTTTTGACGTCGGCGCGCGCCAGTTCGCTCGCCGCTTCGATGACGGGCAAGGCGTCGAACGTCAGTTCGGCGCGGCAATTCGACCCTCTGCACAGTTCGAGCAGGTGGCCGAGCAGGGCAAAGCCGGTGACATCGGTCATCGCATGTACGTCGTCGCGCAGGCCCAGTTGCACACCGACACGGTTCAGTTGCGTAGTGACAGCGATCATGGCGGCATAACCAGCTTCGTCCAGCCGCCCTTTTTTGAGCGCGGCGCTCAGGACGCCGATGCCGAGCGGCTTGCCCAGGATCAACACATCGCCCGGCTTTGCCCCGGCGTTGCTGCGCACCCGCGCCGGATGCGCCAGCCCGAGCGCCACCAGGCCGTAAATCGGCTCCACGCTGTCGATGGAATGCCCGCCCGCGATGGGGATGCCCGCCTCGCGGCAAATGCTCGCACCGCCTTCGAGAATGCGCCCGATCACATCTGGCGACAGTCTGTCGATCGGCATGCCGACCAGCGCCAGCGCCAGAATCGGCGCGCCGCCCATGGCATAGACGTCGGAGAGCGCGTTGGCCGCCGCGATGCGCCCGAAATCGAAAGGGTCATCGACGATGGGCATGAAAAAGTCCGTGGTTGCGATCAGGGCCTGTTGCTCGTTCAGTTTGTAGACGGCGGCATCATCGCTCGTCTCGGCACCGATCATGAGCGCTGGCGGCGCGATGCTGGCCGGCATCCGCGCCAGCATGTCACGCAGGATGGCTGGCGAGATTTTGCAGCCGCAACCACCGCCATGTGAGAATTGCGTCAGCCTGATTTTTTCTTCCACGATCAGAGTCCCCCCATGTCCTGTCCATCGGCGCTCGACCTGCGTCATACCCTTGCGCAACGCGCCGATTTCGATGAGATCGTCGACGTTCGTTCGCCCGCCGAATTCGCTGCGGATCATATTCCTGGTGCGTTGAATTGTCCCGTATTGGACGATGCTCAACGCCATGAAGTCGGCCTGTTGTATGCGCAGTCGCCATTCGCGGCGCGGCGGCTGGGCGCGGCCATGGTGGCGAAAAATCTTGCCGGAATGCTGGAACGGCAGTTCCACGACCGCCCCAGAACCTGGCGACCGCTCATCTATTGCTGGCGTGGCGGCATGCGCAGCCAGAGCGCCGCCCTGTGGTTCAACCTGATCGGCTGGCGCGCCGGACAGCTCGTCGATGGCTACAAGGCATGGCGGCGGCACGTCGTCGCCACGCTGGACACTTTGCCTGCCAGCTTGCAGTGGCATGTGATCTGCGGTGCGACCGGCAGCGGCAAGACCCGCCTGCTCGCAGCGCTGGCGGCGCGGGGCGAGCAAATACTCGACCTCGAAGCCTTGGCCGTGCACAAGGGATCGGTGCTCGGCGGGCTGCCGTATCGCGTCCAGCCGACGCAGAAATGGTTTGAAACCGGCCTTGCGCAACGGCTGGAGCGTTTCGATCCGACGCGAGTCGTCTACGTGGAAGCAGAAAGCCGCAAGATCGGCGCGTGCGCCCTGCCCAATACGCTGGTGGACGCCATGCGCGTTTCGCTGTGCACCGAAATCCACGCCAGTCTCGAAGCACGACTCGCCTATCTGCTTGACGAATACGCCTATCTCGGCGACAACCTCGCTACCCTCGTGGCGCGCTTGCAGCGCCTACAGGGCTTCATCGACAACGCCACACTCGACCGCTGGAAGGACTGGGCGCGGCAGGGCGATCTGCCCAATCTGTTCCGGGAATTGATCGTCCGCCATTACGACCCGTTGTATGCGCGTTCGCAGGGCAGGCATTTCCAGCGTCTTCCCGATGCCTGCCGACTGGATGCGGACGATCTTTCGGAAGCGGCAATCGGAAAACTGGCGACGGCAATGCTGTCGCAGTGCTGCTGAGGAAGAAATCTTTGTCCGTCCTGCCGCCTTCACGAAGGCTGCAACACGCCTACCCTCGCGGCAAGTGTTCGTCCAGCCAGCGATGCAGGCCGCTGCCTGCCGGCCAGTTGGCGAGCAGCCGCGCCCGGTCACGCCGCCAGACGTGCGCATACGTGGCGGCGCTCGTGTACTGGGTCATGGCGTCGAGGTCGATGACGACGATGCCCCGCGCGTCGTCCCAAAGCAGGTTGGTGGCCTTGAGGTCGCCATGGCCAAGGCGGTGCGCGGTCAGGGCGTCGAAAAAGCGCAGCAAGGCTTCGCTTTCGGCGGGCGGCGGCGCGGCGGCGTCGATGTGGGGGGCGAGGTGTTCGGCAAGGTTGCGGCCACGGTGGTAATCGGCAATCAGCCAGGCGCGGCGGCGCAGGGGGCCGAGGCGTTCTTCGATCAGGGCGCGCGGCATCGGTGTTTCCAGGCCGAGAAAGCGCAGGCGGTGCCCTTCGCGCCAGGAATGCCAGGCCCGGCTTGGCCGCCATGCGCGTGATAGCGCGTGTGTCGCGCCCTTGAGGTTGTAGCGTTTGACGGCCAGCGCCCGGCCATCGACGTCGACCCGGACGACGGTGGCGGTGTTGCCGTCCTTGAGGAGATCGCCTGCGGCCATGGCCCGATCCGGATCGGCGATGAGCGGCGCGAGCGCATCGGCGTCGGCGCGGCCCACAGCGGTAAAACGGTGGGCGTTGTGCTGCACCTCGAACAGCGTGCAGGGGCGTACGGTTTTGCGCAGGTAATCCAAGAGCCGGGCGCGGCGGTGCTTTTCGATGCGCGGGCGCAGCGCGGCGAGCGACAGCGAGGGGTTGCGGCGCGGATCGCCAGCGCGGTAGGCGTCGATCAGCGCTTCGAGTGCCATGCCCGGCGGCAATTCGGCGAGGAAGTACGCAAAGTTGTCGGCGGCGTCGGCTTCCGGCAGCGGTGCGGTATGGCGGCGCACGGCGTCGCCGTCGATGATGAGCGGCTCGCCGACGTCAATGAGGAAGTTGCCGGGATGCAGGTCGCCATGGGTCAGGCCATGGGCGTGCAGCCGCCCGATGCCCGTGCAGGCGGCGAGCAGCCACGCTCGCACGGTGGCGGCGTCGGCGCGCAGTTCGTCGGCCAGACTGTGCGCTTCGGGCAGGAAGGCGGTGAGCAGGTAATGTCCGCCGCCCGCGAGCGTTCCCGCCGCGAGAATCGGCGTGGTCGGAATCGTCGCCGCCGTCAGGGCGGCGAGTCCGTCGCATTCGCGCCGCCAGTGGCGGGCGCTGCCGGCGGCGACAAACAGTTTTGCCAGCACCTGCCGCCCGTTCCAGAGGCCTTCCCCAACGATGCGTTTGCCAGGCAACACGCGCAAGGGCCGCAGCAGGTCAAGACGCGCACCGCCATCGAGCTGAACCGCGCACGGAAAAGGCGGCGCGCGGTGAGCGGCGGCCAGTTCGCCAGCGGCAAGGACGGGCGCGGCGTCGCTCATTCCCGCCCCTCAAAAAAGCGCAGGATGCGCCCGATCATGTTTTTGTCGGCGGCGGTGAGGCGAGCCCTGCCGGTATAGGCGTGGAAAAAGCGTAGCCGCCAGGTGCGCGAGAGCTGGTACTTGGCGATTTTGTCGAGGCAGGCCAGATCCTTGTCGATGCGATAGCGCAGGAATGGCCCCGGCCAGTGTTCCCCGCCGGGACAGTCGATCAGGTAGACGGTGGCGGTGTTATCGACGAGCAAATTGCGCCACTTGAGGTCGTTGTGGACAAAGCCGTGGGCGTGAATGGTGCGGGCAACGTGTGCGACCTGCGGAACGATCCGGGCAAGCCAGGCGCGCGTACGCAGTCGGGGATCGTGTTCGTGCGCCAGTTGGGCGAGGTCGACGGTGTGGGTCTGCTCGCGGGTGATCAGCGCGCCACGCACGAAAACACCGGCGTGGCGTTCCAGCCCGTAGCCCACCATGGCGGCACAGGGGATGCCCCAGGACGCGAAGGCGAGCAGGTTTTCCCATTCGGCCTGCACCCGTGGCCGCAGCAGCCAGCACCGTAACGGGTTTTTGCCAGCGCGGTGGTAACGCTTGACGTAGTAGCGCACGCCACCAAGCTCGACGCGGATCACGTTGCTCTGGGGGTCGCAGGAGATGCGTTCGCCGCTCAGGGCGAAGACGTCGGCGAGCGAGGCGAAGGCGCGCGCTGTCTCGCCGCCGTCGTAAGGGGGAAGAAGCCGCCAGCTGTTCATGACGGGGCGTTTCCCGTCGCATCGGATTCTGAGGCGAATTTGCGTTGGTAGCGTTTGGCCAGGCGTGCGGCTTCGCCGCCGAGCCAGGCCAGCAAGGGCGCTTCGTCCCGCAGCACGCGGCGCAGAGGCCCGTTGAGGTAGGCGCGCAGGAAGCGCAACAGGTCGCGCCGGGTGAGGCCGATATCGAGCGCGGAAAAATACAGTCCGGCCAGATCCTTGCGCCGCCAGCGCGACGGCGGCGGGCTGGCGCGCACCTGGGCGCGGTGCAGGTCGATCAGCGACAGCCGCAACGCTTTGGGTACGGGCGGCGGTTCGGTGTGAAGCAGGAAGTGGCAGATATAGAAGTCGCGGTGATTCACCCCGCCTTCGTGCATCCGTCGCGCCATGTTCGCCACGCGGGCGATGAGGGCGCGTTTGAGCGCGGGCGGCGGCGGGGTGCGTGGCCAGTCGCGGCAGATGTCTTCCAGGCTGACGGTGGGTGCAAGTTCTTCGGTGATGATGAAGGAATGCCGTCGCGCCGGGTTGTCACCGCGTTCGCCGAAGGCGAGCGCGCGCATGGTATCGACGCCGAGTTCGGCGAGGCGTTCGAGGGCACGCCATTCGTCACGTGCGCCGAGCACCGGCGGGCGCAGGCAGACGAGGTTCTTGAGGATTTCGCCCCAGCCGACGCCGCGATGGATTTTGACGAAATAGCCGCGACCGTCGATGTCGACGCGCAGGGTGCGTCGTCCGGCCAGTTCCCGGAACACTTGTCCTTGCAGGGCTTCGACGGCGGCGAAGGGGTCGCGCCCGGCCCACAGGCGGTCGAAGGGCGGGCGCAGGACGACTTCGTTCATGCGGTCTCCGAGGTAGCGTGCGCGTGGCTCAGGATGAAGTCGGCGGCTCGTTCGTGCAGGCTGTAAATGTCGGCCTTGTCGGCGAAAGCGAGCGCGTGCTGCGACCAGTGTACGCGCGCGCCGGTGTCGGCGAGCATGGCGGCCAGCGCGGCGTTGAGGTTTTCCTGTGCGAAGGGCGCAGCGATGAGCTGGCCGGCATCGGCTTCGGCGATGTAGTGCGCGTAGCCGCACACGTCGGTGGTAAGCACCGGCAGACCGGCGACGAGGGCTTCAAGGAGGATGATGCCGGCGGCTTCGCTGTAGGCCGGGTGGATGAGCAGATCCGCGCCGAGCAAGAAGCGCGGGATGTCGTCGCGGCCACGCAGGATGGCGACACGCTCGTCCAGTCCGAGCGCCTTGGCCTGGCGCTGGAAGGGACGCGGGTCGTCGTCGCCGATGGCGATGAGGCGCGTGTGGCGGCGCAACGCCTCGGGGAGCGCGGCCAGTGCCAGCAGGCTGCGATCAAGCCCCTTGGTCTTGAAGCCGGAGCCGATCTGCGCCAGCAGGAAGTCGTCGTCGCGCAGGCCGAATTCAGCACGGAACGCGGCGCGGATGGCGGGAGCGTCGACAGGGGCGCGGCGGTCGGGGGCGATGCCCGGCGGCAACAGGTGGAAGCGTTCCGCCGGGGTGCCGTAATGGCGCATGAAGAACGGTTGCTGCACGCTGGAGATCATCAGGATGTCGGTGCGGCTCGCGGGCGCGAACACGGCGCGTTCCCAGGCAGCGAAGTGGCGATAGCGTCCGCCCAGGCGGTAGAGCGGATTGCGCAGGGTGCGGGCCTTTTCCTCGTAGCAGGGGTCGGCGGCGTAATAGATGTCGAGGCCGGGCATCTTGTTGAAGCCGATGACGCAACCGGCGGGCCGGCGCGCGAGGTCGGCGTCGACCCAGGCGCTGAATTTGCGATAGCGGCGAGGGTTCGACCAGGCCCGCACCGGCACGCGCACTAGGTCGAACCCCGCCGGAACGTCCCCCCGCCATTCGAGGGTGTAGACGCGAATGGTGTGGCCGCGCGCCTGGCAGGCAAGCGCGATCCGCAGGAAGTCGCGTTGCAGCCCACCGAAGGGGAAATACTTGTAGAGGCAGAACGCTAGTTGCATTGGGCAGGGATTGAAAAGGGCATGGCGTGAGCGTGGGTTCAGGAGCGCAGTTTACCGGGCTTCGCCACCATCGCGGTCAGCGTTTCCCAGACCCGTTTTGGCGGCAGACGGGCGAAACAGGGTGGCTCGACGCTGGTATCCGGCGAGGAAAGGCGGCAGGTTTTTCGCAGGCACGGCGCGCAGGGCAGATCCGTGGCAAGGCGGCACTGGCGGCAACCCCATGCGCCAGTGAAGCCGGGGTGGGTGGGGCCGAACAGCGACAGGGCCGGTACGTCGAGCGCGGCAGCGAGGTGACCCAAGCCGGTATCGACGGCGACGCAGGCGACGGCGGCGGCGAGTTCGGCGGCGAGTCCCGCCAGCGGCAGGCGGGGCAGCACCTGCGCGCCCCCGGCGCCGGCGGCGATGCGGTCGGCGCGCGCGCGTTCGGCGTCGTTGCCCCACGGTAGTCGCACTTGCCAACCGGCGGCGCAGGCGATACGGGCGAGGTCGTGCCAATAGTCTTCCGGCCAGTGTTTGGTGGGCCATGTGGTGCCGTGGAGAAAAACCAGGCGAGGCGTGTCGTCTTCGGGCACGGTCTGTGCGCCCGCCAGCACGCGGGCGCGATCCAGCCCGTAGGTAGCGGCATCGGCGCAGGCGGCGCCGTCATCGTCGGCAAGCGCCTCCGGCGGCAGAGCGTAGCCGAGTGCGGCGGCGAAAAGCTCACGCACGCGGCGCACGGCATGATGGCTCCAGGGCACGGCGTAACGGTGCGCGTAAGCCAGACTCGCCAAGGGTTCGCGCGCCGAACGGCGATCAAGTCCGTGCACGGGGGCACACGCTTTGCTCGCCAGCCAGGCGCTTTTCAGCAACCCCTGTGCGTCGATTATGAGGTCGGGACGCGATTCGGCAAGCGCAGCGCGGAAGGCGCGCCATTCGCACCGTGTGGCGGCGGCAAAGGGATGCGCGCGCCAGCGCCGTAGCGCCACCGGGATGACACGCTCGACCGCCGGATGCCAGCCGGGAATTTCGGCGAAGGCTTCTTCCACCACCCAGTCGAAACGGACGCCAGGCAAGGCGCGGGCCGCGTCGGTGACGGCAGGCAGGGTATGAATGACGTCACCCAACGAGGAGGTTTTGACGATCAGGACGCGCATGGAGGCGTTGCGGGGAAAGGATGCAAGGGGTTGTGCGGGGAATTCCCAGGTTCAATCCAGCGGCCAGAACCAGAGTTCCTTGAGGCCTTCTTTGAAAAAACATGACGAGTGACAGATACTTCCTGGCTCGATCAGGTCGATATGACCGCCTCTGGAATAGCCCGGCCAATCATAAAAAAGGACGATACCCCGTTTGGTTTCTATCGCATCTTTCGCTTTTTCCCCGGTTAACGGCTTACCCAGAACCGTCGGAGATGCCAGCGCATCCGCTAATGTTTTCGCGCCTGTGCCAACAAAACGCCCCTTATAAGGGCCGCTCTTTATTACCAGGCGGCTGATCGGATGCCCGAAATTGACGTTCGATTTGAGCAGAGCCAGACTCATGCGCACAGCGCATGTGTTTCCATACTGGCCGTTCTGTGCAACCAGCTTGCCGAAATCGTAGCCAATTTCATTGTAAACATCCGTTTTTCCCTTGTAATCCGGGCTATTCTCATCAGATGAATAGTGATTCTTTTTCAACGTAGAAAATACTGGCTTCATCTCAGTGCCCCTTACAAGGATGGTATTTTTTCAGGACTTCCGTGATGACATAAGCCGCACGTTCATCATACCTGGATGGGTCAAAATCTTTAAACTCCATAGCGAGTGTTTCAAGGATGGAAATTGTTTTTAATACCCTATAACTACACCATTCTTTCCCTTCCGTTGCATCAACAACACCCAACAGGAATGCGTAGGCAGCATTTTGTTCTTCCGCATCTGCACTACGGTATGAGTTCAGAAACGACTGTAGAGACAAGATATTTCTATTAGTGAATATAGACCTACCATGAGAAGGCGGCAATTTATCTCCGAACAGGAGCCCCTCATTTTTCAGAATAGTGTCTTGCGGGTGCGCGAACGCTGGCAAAACCGCAAGCGTGGCAAATGCCAAAAACACCCTCCGCAACAGCGGCTTCCCGGAAAATAGGGTACATCTTCCCATTTCTCATCTCCTCACAAAAATGAATGCGGAATTGCGGCATCGTACGTAGCATAAATAGACACGTCAATACGCCTCCACAAGAAATGGCTCCAGCGCCGCCAAGACCTGCGCCGGGGCAATATCGGTCAGACAACGGGTGTGGCCGAGCGGACAACGACGCTCGAAACAGGGAGCGCACGATAGCCGCAGAGATTCAATGGCGACTTTGGCGCTCAACGGCGGCGTGTGCTCGGGACTACTCGAACCGAAAATGGCCGCCAACGGCACATCAAGCGCGGCGGCGACATGCATGAGACCGGAATCGTTGGTGACGGCAGCGCGCGCCAGGGCGAGCAGATCGACCGCATCGCCAAGTTCGGTGTGCCCGGTGAGGTCGAACACGCCCTCGTTGCCTTCGGCAATCGGGCGCGCGGCGTCGCCGTCTTTTTTTGACCCCAACACCCAGACCTGGAAACCACGCGCAACGAGCAGGCGGGCAAGCGCGGCGTAATGCGCGGGCGGCCACTGCTTGGCGGGGCCGTATTCCGCCCCAGGCATGAAGGCGATGGCCGGACGCGCCGCGTCGAACCCGAAACGCTCGGCCAGCGTGTGTTGGTTGGCCGCGTCGGCAACCAGCCGTGGCACGCGGAAGACCGGCGTTGCGGTCATGACACCGGTCGGCTGACCGAGGGCGACGAAACGCTGCACCGTCATCGGCAACAGGGCACGATCAAGCGGGCGCACGTCGTTGAGGAGACCGTAGCGCATCTCGCCGCGAAAGCCGGTGCGCTGCGGGATGCGGGCGAAAAAAGGTGCGAGTGCGGACTTGAACGAACCGGGCAGCACGATGGCCTGATCGTACCGTTCAGCGGCGAGTTCGCGCCCGAGCCGCCAGCGTACTCCCAGTCCGAGCCGGCCATGCCCGAGCGGCATGACCACGCCGCGCCGCACCTCCGGCATACGGGCGAGAATCGGCAGCGACCAAGCCGGCGCAAGTACGTCGATGCCACACTCGCCGCCTGTTTTCAGGCTCATGAACAGGCTCTGCGCCATCACCATGTCGCCGACCCACGACGGCCCCACCACCAGAATTTTGCGCATCGTCCAGCGTCAATCCCGGTGCAGCCAGTCGAGGTAGCGCGTCACGCCCGTGGCGACGTCCATGAAGGCGTGCTCGCACCCGGCAGCGCGCAGCGCCGACATGTCGGCCTCAGTGAAGCTCTGGTAGCGACCCTTGAGGTGATCGGGGAAGGGAATGTAGTCGATGCCGCCGAAGCCGTTGTCGCCGAGCCGACGGCGATACCAGTCGATCGCGGCACGCGCCACGTCGTTGAAGCTCTGCGCCCGGCCAGTGCCCACGTTGAAAATGCCCGAGATGTAGGGATGATCGAACAGCCACAGGTTGACGGCCACAACGTCGTCGACGTGGATGAAGTCGCGCTGCTGTTCGCCCGGCCCGTAACCGTCGGAACCCTCGAAAAGACGCAGGCGACCGCTGCTGTGCAACTGGCTGTCGACGTGAAAAGCCACGCTCGCCATCGCACCCTTGTGCCGTTCCCGGGGGCCGTAGACGTTGAAGTAGCGCAACCCCGCCACCTGGCTGGCGATGCCGCCCGCGCGTGCGCGAAAATGGCAGTCGAGCAGAAACTTGGAATAGGCGTACATGTTGAGCGGGCGTTCACACTCGCGCACCTCGCGGAAGACCGGCCCCATGCCATAGACCGAGGCCGAGGAAGCGTAGATGAACGGCGTCCCGCGCGTCACGCACCAGGCCAGCAACGCCTTGGTGTATTCAAAATTCACCTTCATCACAAAGCGCCCGTCCCACTCGGTGGTCGACGAACAAGCCCCCTCGTGGAACACCGCTTCGACCGCGCCGAAGTCCTCGCCCTTGCCGACGCGGGCGATGAAGTCGTCCTTGTCGAGATAGTCGCGGATGTTGGCGTCGGCCAGATTCAGGCACTTGTGACCGTCGCTGAGGTCATCGACCACCAGGATGTCGCTGACGCCGCGGGCGTTGAGGCCCTGCACGATGTTGCTGCCGATAAAACCGGCGCCGCCGGTGACGATGATCATGGAGAATCTCCTGTCTTTATGCGGAATGCGCCAGCGCCCTGGCAAGTTCGGTACGGCTCACGGTGGCGGTGCCGAGTTTGCCGACCACGATACCGGCGGCGACGTTGGCCAATTGCATGGCATGGGGCAGGTCGAGTCCGCAGGCAAGGCTGGCCCCGAGCACCGCAACCACGGTATCGCCCGCGCCGGTGACGTCGAACACGTCGCGGGCGCGGGTGGGCAAATCGAGGACGGGTTCGCCTTTCTGCAACAGCGTCATGCCGCGCTCCGAGCGCGTGATGAGCAGCGCGTCGAGTCCCAGCCGGTCGCGCAGCGCCTCGCCACGTTCCCTGACCGCCCGTTCGTCGGGGCAACGCCCGACCACGGCCTCGAATTCGCTCATGTTCGGCGTAATGACTGAGGCATTTCTGTAGCGTTCAAAGTCGCCGCCTTTGGGGTCGACCGCCACTGGCAGCCCCTGCGCGCGCGCCGCCGCAATCAGCGTTGCGATCTGGGCGAGCGTGCCCTTGCCGTAGTCGGAGAACACCACCGCACCGACGTTGTCGAGCACGGCGGCAAAGTGGCCGTCGATGCCCGCCGGCTCCGCCCCAGCGAAATCGCTCTCGAAATCAAGTCGGAGGAGTTGTTGATGACGGCTGATGACCCGCAACTTGGTGATTGTCGGGTGTCCTGGCACATCGACCAGGCTACAATGCACCCCACCCGCCGTGAGCTTCTCAAACAACAACTGCGCCGCCTCGTCCCGCCCGACCAGACCGACCAGGCGTGTCGTCGCCCCCAGCGAAGCGGCGTTGAGCGCCACGTTACCCGCACCGCCAGCGCGGAACTCGTCGTTTTCCACCTTCACTACCGGTACTGGCGCTTCGGGAGAAATGCGCGTGGCGGCGCCGTGCCAATAGCGGTCGAGCATGACGTCGCCCACGACGACGAGGCAACCGGTGGAAAAATCAGGCAGGGTGACGGACATGGAGCAAACAGCGTGGAATATCGAAAGGGTGATTATCCCACGAGAACGACAGCGGCACGGTTCCGCCAGCGCGAAACGGGCGGGGGGGAGCACGGAGGCCAATGCGTAATTTGAACTTGCCGATCATCCATGGCTAGAATGAATCCGTTCGTACGCCATGTCCGAATTTTGGGAGAATTCCCGTGCGCCTCGCGGGCTGGCGGCACGCCGGTGCGGGTTCTGCATCCGGGAAATGACAGGAACTTGAAATGAGGCTGCTTTCGATTTTCGCATTGCTGTTCTTGATCTCCCTGCTGCTGCACCATGGCATGGAAAATCCGCTGGAAACGGAATTTTCGCTGGAAGATCAGGAAGAAATCGTGCAAGCGCCACCGGAGATGCAGGAGCCGCGGGAAGACTTTTCGATCCTCATCTTCAAGCCGCCCTATCCGGTGGGACATTTCGACTTTGAGTCCGACTACAACTTCAGCATCATCGAGACCGAACTCAAAAACCTGATCGTCGACAAGATGGACGACAGCTTCAAGACCACGAACCACTTCTGCGCCGTGGGCTATGTGTTGCCGCGCGACCGCAAGAACAAGAGCGCACCGCGCAAGGAAGTCGTCGTTCATTGGCGGGAGGGCAAAATTCTCTACCGTTGGGCCGGCGGCGACCCGAATGCAGCGCGGGAAGATCCCTACGCCGCCCGCACCCTGACGTTTTCGCCCGGTATTTCGCTCGACAGCGACCTGTTTGGCGACAGCAAGGATCAACTTCTGGAGCAAGGCTCGGCCAGCTTCATGGAAAACGTCGAGAACGTGCTCGCCGACTGTGAAAAGCATGGCAAGCGCTACACAATCGAACCTTTCGCGCCGCCGCCACGCGGTTTCAACATCCCACGCACGCCAGCGGTTCCTCGCCCGGTGCGTCCGGCGCGTCCTGCCGCACCCCCTGCACCGCTTCCTGCCGCGCCTTCTGATCCGCTTCCTGCCGCGCCGGCTTGACCCCGCGCGCGGCCTCTCGTCACCCAGGCAAATCCGCCTGCGCGCCGACATGGGCGGCGATGGCCGCGATCACCCCGGGAGCCTCGCCGGCCACCGTGGCGAGCCGCAAGGTGCAGGCCGGATACCGCTGGCGCAACGAATCAAGCCGCGCCGGCAAGTCGCGCCTGAGGTGTCCCCCCTGGGCGAGAAAGACCGGCGCGACGACGATTCGCGTCGCGCCGCATCCGGCCAGCGCAGCCACGGCTTCCTCCAGCGTCGGCGACATGAACTCCAAAAAAGCCAGTTCGACCGCAAGTGCCGGTCTGGCGTGCGTCACCACTTCCCGCACCCGCACGAGCGGCGCGACCCAGCCGGGATCGCGCGACCCATGGCCGAGCAGGACGAGCGCGTTCACTCGCCTTCCCCGCGCCGCGCGCGCAGCAGGCGTTCAAGCATGCGCGCCGCGATGAAAAGACCGACGCCCGCCGTCATGGCCATGCTCGAACCGTAACCGGCGCACGACAGCCCCTGCGGCGCGCCGCTGGCGCACGCCGCCGGACGCCGCAAAGGCTCATCCGAATACACCGCTTCAATACCGAAATCCTTGCCAGGCGTGCGCGTAAAACCGTGCTCGCGGCGCAGGCGCGACCGCACCCTGGAGAGCAACGGGTCTTGTTCGGTATGCGCCAGATCGCCGACCCGTATCCGGCGCGGATCGGTTTTGCCGCCCGCCCCGCCCGCCATCAGCAGGGGCAGGCGCTCCCGCCGGCAATGGACGGCAATGGCGACCTTGGCCCGCACATCGTCGATGGCATCGACCGCCGCATCGACATCGCCCAACAAACCGGTCGCGTTTTCGGGGGTGAGAAAATCTTCCACCGTCTCCACCCGGCACTGCGGATTGATGCCCCGTATGCGCGCCGCCATTGCCCCCACCTTGGCCTGCCCGAGCGTGTCATCGAGGGCATGAACCTGGCGATTGATGTTGGATTCGGCAATGCTGTCGAGATCGACCAGCCGCAACATACCGACACCGCTGCGCGCCAGCGCCTCGGCCACCCAGGAACCCACACCGCCGAGACCGATTACCCCAACCCTTGCCGCCGCCAGACGGACGAGCGCCCCGTCGCCGTAAAGCCGCGCGATGCCGCCGAAACGACGCCCGGCGTCCATATCGGAAGCAGGCGAGACCGGGGAAAAATCAGACACGACATGCGGGCGCGCGAAAGATGAAGCGCAATCTCACTGTACGTCTCCTTCAGCCGGAACCGAAACGGGGAGGAAAGGCGCCCGCCTTGAAATCAAATTTTGTCCTTTCCCGCCAATGGTGCTTTTTTCGCAGGCGCGCTCGCGCTTTTATCCACTGGCAGGCCCTTGAGCTGGTTGAGCGCCTGCACGAACTGGTAGTCATCGGCGCTGCCGAACTCGAATGGCTTGGGCCGTTCGGCACGGGCGGCGTCAAGCGCCTTGCTGTCTTCCGGCTTGATGTCGGCATCGGGGTCGCGGTCGTTGCCAAGGTGCCCCTGGAGATCGGCCTCGCGCAGGCGCTGGGCAGAGCCGCCCTGGGCGGATTCCTCGACGACGATATCGGGGTCGATGCCCTTGGCCTGGATCGAACGGCCATTCGGAGTGTAGTAGCGCGCCGTGGTGAGCTTGAGCGCGGCGGCATTGGCGAGCGGCAGGATAGTCTGCACCGACCCCTTGCCGAAGGTGCGGGTGCCCATGATCGTGGCGCGCTTGTGATCCTGAAGCGCGCCAGCGACGACCTCTGAGGCCGAGGCCGAGCCGCCATTGACCAGCACCACCATCGGCACGTCGCGCGTCCAGGGCGGCAGCGCGCGCAGGGCGTCGCCCGACAGGTAATCGCCAAGGGAGGCGCGGTATTCACGTTGCGCGCCCTCGGTACGGCCATTGGTCGTCACCACCATTGAGCCTCCCGGCAGGAAGGCCGCCGCCACGCCGACCGCGCCGTTGAGGAGACCGCCCGGATCGTTGCGCAGGTCGAACACCAGCCCTTTCGGTTTCCCGTCTTTTGCCAGCTTGGCGAGATGTTCGATCACCGACGGGACGGTATTTTCCTGAAACTGCGTTACCCGCAGGTAGCCGTAACCGGGTTCGGCCAGCCTGGATTTGACACTCTGCGCCTTGATGACTTCGCGCATCAGGTTGACCACGATGGGTTGCGCTTCGCCTTTGCGCGCCAGCGTCAGGACGATTTTGGTCAAGGGCTTGCCGCGCATGCGCTTGACCGCTTCGTCCAGGTTCATGCCCTTGACCAGGGTGTCGTCGATCTTGATGATGAAGTCGCCCGCCTTGATGCCAGCGCGGAACGCCGGGGTGTCCTCGATCGGCGACACCACCTTGACGAAGCCGTCTTCCATGCTGACTTCGATACCGAGACCGCCGAACTCGCCCCGGGTGTTGATCTGAAGCTCCTTCAGGGCGCTGGCGTCGAGATAGGCCGAATGCGGATCGAGACCGCTCAGCATGCCGGTGATCGCCTGCGTGAACAGTTTCTTGTCGTCGACCGGCTCTACGTAGTCACGCTTGACGACGTTGAACACGTCGGCGAAAGCACGCAATTCCTCGACCGGCAAGGGCTGCGCCCCGAGTTTGTCGGCGTTGGCGGAAAAATTCAGGCTGAGCATGATGCCGGCCAGGACGCCGACCATCACCAGACCGAACTGTTTCAACTTGCTGTTGGGCATGAGCGCTCCACGAAACGTTATCTGAGTTTTACCCACTGCATCGGGTCGACGGCCTGTCCCCGGTGGCGGATTTCGAAGTATAGGCCGGAATCCGCTTCCGCCCCGCCCGCGCCGACGCTGGCGATGGCCTCGCCGCCGCGCACGGTGTCGCCGACTTCCTTGTAGAGCGCATCGTTGTTGCCATAGATGGAAAGATAACCGCCACCATGATCGACGATCAACAGGTTGCCATAGCCGCGCAGCCAGTCCGAAAACACGACTTCTCCATCGCTGACCGCGCGTACCTCCGCGCCGTTGACGGCGCGAATGAAGACGCCGCGCCAAGCCGTGCCCCGCCCGGCCCGCGACGAACCGAAACGGCCAATGAGTTCGCCGGTCACCGGGAAGTTCAGCCTGCCACGCAGTTGCGCGAAACTCACCCCCGACGAGGCCGGCCCGGCGGCTTCGCGCACCTTGCCGACCACGGGTTCTGTCGCCGGTTTTTCAAGACGCGGCGAAGGCGCCGGGGTGGCGCGCGTCTGGGCGCGTTCGCGCTCGCGCCGCGCAGTCTCGGCGCGCGCCTCGGCTTCGAGGGCATTCTGCACCAAGGTGTTGACGACCTGCGTGAGCCTTTCCTCATCGGCCTTGAGCGCGCTGACCCGTTCGCGTTGCGATTTCAGCGTGAGTACGATTTTTTCCAGCGCCTTGCGGCGACTGGCATGGGTTTCTTCCAGCCTTTCCTGACGGCGGCGGCGATCCGCCTCGATACGCACAAGGGACTCCCGGCGCGCGGCGATGTGAGCGGCGCGCCCAGCCTGTAGTGTCAGGTCGCCGCGCAGGCCCTCGATCAATTCCAGGCGCACGCGGCCCAGGCGTTCGAGGTAATAGGCATCGCGCATGAGCTGGTTGGGATCGCGCGCCGCCAGCAGGGCGGCGACGTCCTTGCCGGCGCCATACACGTAAGTGCGGCGCAGCCAGCCACCGAGTTCTTCCTGGCGGGCGGCGATACGGGTTTCGAGTTCGCGCTGTCCGGCTTCGAGCGCGGCGAGCTGGCGTTCGGCCCCGGTGCGTTCGGCCACCGCCTGACGCAGGGCGCGCACCGCTTTCGAGACTTCGCGCTCGGCCTCGGCCACGGCGGCGATCGCTTCGGCGTGCGCCGCCTCGGTCTTTTCCAGGTCGTGCTGCAAGTTGCCGATGCGGCGCTTGATGTTGCTGAGATCGGAACGTTTGGCACGAATCTCAGCCCTGGTCTTGCCCGCCTGGGCATACGCCGTATCGGGCGGAACCAGTCCGGCCCATGCCAGCAGGATCACGGCGAATGCGCGCCGGACGGAAAGGGCAATCACGGCGGCAAGCGTATCAGCCCGCGACCTTGCCCTGGCTCGCCACGGCGGCCTGGGCGGCACGAATAACGTCAGCATCCGCAAGATAACGGCTGCCGAGCGGGCGCAGATTCGCATCCAGTTCGTAGACCAGCGGTTGCGCGGTCGGGATGTTGACACCCATGATGTCCGCATCGGCGATGCCGTCCAGGTACTTGACGAGGGCGCGCAGGCTGTTGCCGTGCGCCGCGATCAGGATGCGCTGTCCGGCGAGCACCTGCGGCGCGATCACGGTTTCCCAGTACGGCGCCACGCGCGCCACGGTGTCGCGCAGGCATTCGGTGCGCGGAAAAGCCGCCTTGGGCAACGAGGCATAGCGGGGATCATCGAAAGTGAGACGCGGGTCGTCTTCCGCAAGCGGCTCGGGCGGAATGCCGTAGGAGCGCCGCCAGGCCAGCACCTGCGCGTCACCGTAGCAAGCAGCGGTCTCGGTCTTGTTCAGCCCTTGCAGACCGCCGTAATGACGCTCGTTGAGCCGCCAGCTATGCTCGACCGGCAGCCAGAGCAGATCGAGTTCTTCGAGCACGATGTTGAGCGTCTTGTTGGCGCGCTTGAGCACCGAGGTGTAGGCCAGATCGAAGGTATAGCCCTCGCGCCGGAGCAGTTGTCCGGCGGCGTGCGCTTCCGCGACGCCCTGCGCGGTGAGATCAACGTCGGTCCAGCCGGTGAAGCGGTTTTCTTTATTCCAGGTGGATTCACCGTGGCGAAGCAGCACAATTTTGTACATACCATTAAAATCCGGGAAAAACGGGTTGAGACACATTGCAAACAGACCGCATGGGGAAGCGCTCCTGCGCGCGGCGCTTGTATTCTATACTAGCGTCTTTGGATCGCTTTTATCCGTGAACACCCTAGACAAAACCATCCTTTTCGGCGACCACGAACAGCATGCCGAGACTGCGGCACGCGCGCTCAGGGCGGTCGCTCACCCCTTGCGGCTGCGGATTCTCTGCATCCTGGGTAGCGACGAAATATGCGTACAGGATATCGTCGGCGCAGTCGGCACCTCGCAGAGCAACATCTCCCAGCATCTCGCCATCCTGCGCGACAAGGGCATACTCTCCACCCGCAAGGACGCCAACCGCGTTTATTATCGGATAAGCGACCCACGCACCCTGCAACTCATTGAGCTGATTCGAGACGTGTTCTGCAATGGCGCGCCAGGACAGCAATACCGTTAGGCGCCCGGCGATTCCGCTTTCCGTCTTCCCCTTCGATCAACCCCCCCTCTCTGGAGTATCCGTTACGTGGAGTTTCTGCAACAAAACCTGCCGTGGGTCGCGCTGGCCGTCTGCTCCGGTCTGTGGCTGCTTTTCGATCTGGTGCGCCAGTGGCGCGACAAAAGCCTGCTCACGCCACTCGAAGTCACGCTGCGCATCAACCGCGAGGACGCGATCGTGGTCGATTTGCGCGACCAGGGCGACTTTGAACAGGGCCACCTGCCCAACGCCCGCCATCTACCGCTCGCCGACATCGACCGGCGCGCGACCGAACTCGAAAAGTTCCGCAACCGCCCGCTCATCTTCTATTGCGACAGCGATTCACGCACGGCCAAGGCCATCGCCACCCTGAAAAAAACGGGTTTCGAGAAGCTCTACAGCCTGCGCGGCGGTCTTTTCGAGTGGGAAAAGGCGGGGCAGCCGATCACCCGCAAGAAAAAGTGAGCGCAAAAACGTGAACGAACTTTTCCCTGCGTCCGGGCGGCCCCGGGTCAGGATGTACACTTCCGCCACCTGCCCGTTCTGCATCCGCGCCGAAAAGCTCCTGCACGCGCGTGGCGTGGACAGCATCGAAAAAATTCGCGTCGACCTCGATCCCGTCCGCCGCGATGAGATGATGCGCATCACCGGTCGCCGCTCGGTTCCCCAGATTTTCATCGGCGATGACCATGTCGGAGATTGTGAAGACATCTTCGCCCTCGACCGCGAGGGAAGCCTCACCCTTTTGCTGCACGGACAGCCCGCCCGGGTTTCCCGTGACCCATCAACCCGTTTTTCAAGTCAACCTGCAAGGTAGATCAATATGGCCGATAACGCCCAAGCCAACAACCAGCCGCTTTTCGCGATCGAAAAAATTTACGTCAAGGATCTTTCGCTCGAAGTCCCCAACGCGCCGCAAAGCTTTCTCATCCGCGAAACGCCGCAAGTCAACGTCAAGTTGAGCACCGAAGGTGGCCCGATCGAAAACGGCGTCTACGAAGTCAAGATCACCATCACCGTCGAAGCCACCCTGAGCGAGAAGCGCACGCTTTTCCTGGTTGAAATCACCCAGGCCGGTATTTTCCGCATCCAGAACATTCCTGAAGACGAACTCGAACTGGTGCTGAGAATCGGTTGCCCGAACATCCTTTTCCCCTACGCACGCGAAGTGGTTTCCGACGCCGTGACCCGCGCCGGCTTCCAGCCGGTGCTGCTTGCTCCGGTCAATTTCGAGGCTCTTTTCAACCAGTCGCGTCAGCAGATGCAGGCCGACGGCCAACAAGCGCCGATACAATAAGGAAAGCGTCATGCGCCGCTTCGTGATCCTCGCCGCAGCCGCCCTGGCCCTCCAGGCCAGCGGTGCAGCGCTGGCCATCGACTACGCCTCGGTCGCCAGAACAGCCATTCTCTACGAAACCTCGTCCATGCAGGCGCGCAGGCTTGCCATCATCCACGCCGGCACCCCGGTCGAAGTGGTGATCGCAAGCCCCGACCTGCAATGGGTAAAAGTGCGCGATTCCGGCGGCGGCATGACCTGGATCGAAGGCGGCGCGCTCAGCAAGCAACGCACCGTGCTCATCACCGCCACGCAAGCAGCGGTACGGCGCAACCCGGCCAGCAATGCCCCGGTGGCCTTCGAGGTCGTCCGTGACGTGGTGCTCGAATTCGTCTCCAGCGCCCCGGACGGCTGGGTCAAGGTGCGGCATCCCGATGGCAGCGAAGGCTACCTGCGCACCACCGAGGTCTGGGGAGTCTGAGACCAATGCGCATCGCGGTTTTTGGCGCGGGAGCCTGGGGCACGGCGCTGGCGCAGGCGCTTTCCGCCAGCCACGAAGTCTGCCTGTGGGGGCGGGAAGCCAGCAACATCGACGAGATGCGCCGCGCGCGCGAGAACCGGCTTTTCCTGCCCGGCGTCGTTCTGCGCCCGGAATTAACGTTCAACACCGATTTCGCCCGTACAGCCGCCGACGCCGATCTGCACTTGGTTGTGACACCGCTCGCTGGTCTGCGCGACACCGTGCGCGCCCTGCGCCAGATCCAGCCCGCTGGCGCGCCGACCGCGCCGCTGCTGTGGGCCTGCAAGGGACTGGAAGCCGGCAGTGGCCGCTTGCCGCACGAAATCGTCGCCGACGAACTGGGGCCGGACGCCGCCTGTGGCGCACTCACCGGCCCGACCTTTGCCGCCGAGGTGGGGCGCGGCCTGCCGGCAGCGATCGTGCTGGCCTCGCGGGACGCCGCTTTCGCCAATGACTGGATACACAAGCTGCACCAGCCGCGTCTGCGCATTTACGCCAACGACGACATGATCGGCTGCGAAATCGGCGGCGCGCTCAAGAACGTCATCGCCATCGCCGCCGGGGTGGCCGATGGCATGGGCTTCGGCCTCAACGCCCGCGCCGGACTCATCACCCGGGGGCTGGCCGAAATCGCCCGCCTCGCCACGGCGCTCGGCGGTCACCGCGATACCCTGATGGGACTGGCCGGGATGGGCGACCTCGTCCTCACCTGTACCGGCGACCTTTCCCGCAACCGCACGGTCGGCCTTGCATTGGCCGCCGGCAAGACGCTTTCAGACATTCTTGCCGAACTCGGGCACGTCGCCGAAGGCGTTCCCACCGCGCGCGAAGTCGCCCAACTCAGCCAGCGTCTCGGCGTCGAGATGCCGATCTGCGCCGTCATAGACGCCCTGCTGCACGGCCAACTCGTCGCCCGCGATGCGGTGGATCAACTACTGGCGCGGGAACCAAAGCAGGAATAAGACCGCCGGCTCACAGGCACGCAAAGGCGATCACCCCCCCGCACCCGCGAACCCGCTCTGCCGCCAGCCCTCATACACCACCAGCGCCACCGCGTTCGACAGGTTGATGCTGCGATTGCCCGGGCGCATCGGGATGCGCAGGCGCTGCGACGGCGGCAGATCCTCCAGCACCGCCTGCGGCAACCCTCGTGTTTCGGGGCCGAAAAGCAGCACATCACCGGGAACATAGACGATGCGGTCGTAGCGGACATCGCCGCGCGTACTCAGGGCGAACATACGCCGCCCGGCGAAACACGCTCGGCACGCTGCCCAGTCGCGGTGGACGGTGACATGGGCAAGATCGTGATAATCGAGTCCGGCGCGCTGCAACTGGCGGTCGGAGAGATCGAAGCCGAGCGGCTCGACCAGGTGCAGGCGCACACCGCTGTTGGCGGTGAGGCGGACGATATTGCCGGTATTGGGCGGAATCTCGGGTTCGTAAAGGATGACGTCGAACATCGGCGGAATACAAAGCTGCGAAAACACGAAACGGAAGCGTGTACTTTATAATAGATAAGCTCTACGAAAACAGTAGCGGATGAATATCCATAAAGAACAGGTGTTGACATACGAAATAATGTGTGTTAGAAAATAGCCGAGAATGAGGATAGAGACAGGAAATACAAATGGGGGGGAATACAAACGGGGAATACTGGAGCGAGACCTGATGCGAGACACGACGCTGAAATCATCATGCTCCATGAAATCGTGCTTCAATACCGCTTTGTCCTCTCAACCGCTTTGGCTGCGCCAAATTGTTCAGCAGATCCTCAGGAGGGTATATGCTGTTTTTGCGTTTGACTTTAGCAATGTTTGCGCTGGTTTTGTTGCTACTCTTTGTAATGCAGGTTATCGTGCCGCTGATTTATGGACTTCCTCTTTTTCCCTTCTTTCGTACAGCCAAACCTTTGGAGAAAGAGGTGAAGAAAGCGCAAAATGAACTTGCCGAGCTTGCTGAGATCACCAAGCTCAAGGAAGACTTGGCAGACATTAATCGCCGAAAGGCAGAACTGGAGCAAAATAATGCTGGCTAAAGTAAGCCTAAACATGGGACGCATCCTCGGCGCAAGTTTTGCTACGCTGATTGTTGTCTTTCTGATTCTCACAGGCCCCATGATTGTCGAAAACCTCGATGCTTCTGAAATCATGGTGATTCAAAGCCCCATCAGCGGTGAGCTTGCCGTGTACACAGATCCTGGCTGGAAAATACAGGGCTTTGGCACTGTCACAAAATATCCACGTCGCAATGAATTGTCCTTTCTCGATCCGGCATGCGTTATAAATGGCGATCGTGAAAAAGCGACACGTGGCTTGCACCTTCGCTTCTATGACGGGGGAAATGCAATCCTTTGTGGCACCATGTCATGGGTGATGCCGTTGGATCCCAAGAACGTGCTGAGTATTCATAAAGATTTCCGTAGTGCGGAAGCATTTGAAACCCAGGCTATCCGCCGAAGCATGGAGGCCGCCGCGACTTTCTCCGGCCCTGCCATGAGTTCGTTTGAATCTGCTGCTGGACGACGTAACGAGCTTCTTCAGATTTTGAACGATCAGACTCTGGGTGGTGTCTACAAAACCATTACGAAAAGTATTCGCGCAACGGATATTGCCGGTGTGGAAAAAGACATGCAAGTGATTGAAATCGTCCGGGACGAGAAAGGCTTTCCTCTGCGTGCTCAGAGCAGTTTCGTACAGGCATATAACGTTCAACTCCTGCCCATGACGATTAATACCTTCAAGTATGAAGACCGCGTCGAGGATCAGATTCGCCAGCAACAAGATGCTACCAATGCTGCGGTAGTTGCTATTGCAAACGCGAAGAAAGCAGACCAGGACGCCTTGACGGTGGAAGCGCAAGGCCGCGCCAACGCCGCGAGAGCAAAGTGGGAGCAGGAAACCCTGAACGCAAAAACGATTGCCGATGCCCAAGCCAGAGTGACTATCGCCCAGGCGGGTGTGGAAGAAGCCGACGCATTCAAAAAGGCCGAGATCCTGAAAGGTCAGGGTGAAGCTGAACGTAAACGCATGGTGATGCAAGCTGACGGTCAGCTGGAAAAGAAACTGGAAGCATTGGTGCGTATCAACAGCATGTATGCCGACGCCATCAAAGAGGCGGCGCCAGGTGCATGGAGTCCGACCGTTGTAATGGGCAGTCAGGGTACCCAAGGAAATGGAGGTATGAATGCCACCGCGCTTGTGGATTTGTTGACTGCCAGAACGGCTAGAGATCTCGGTGTGGATCTTCGCGTCCAGGGCAGCGGAAACACCAAGTAACCGGGCGACGCGGCTGGCCCGCGATTCTGTTCCCGGCTGGTGAATCAGGAAAATATCTCCCCCTACAGGCCGACTTCCCGGCGTCGCCCAATCCATGCCGCTGCCCGCCGATGATGGTGGATTTTATTGTCAATGTTTTATATGCTTTTTCTCATCTCGCCTTACTTCCCACCACTCCCCGCGTTGAGAATCTCCCGGTTCGCTTTCTTCGCGTTGATGCAGTTTTCCGTCTTGTTCAGTTTGTCGGCGTTTTCCTTGCATTCGCGGATGACGGCCATGCGCTCGGTGTCGTTCGCCTTGTACCACTCGACGGAACGGACTTCCTTTTCACAACCGGCAAGGACGGCGGACAGGGCAACAAGGGCAAAAACAATCGAGGACTTGTTCATGAGTTCTTCCTTTCGTGACGTGGAGGGATAAGCGCCGGACGCGGTTTCAGCGCGCCGTCGCGGCTTTCGGTACGGGCGTGCGGCGAAGCGCAAGCCACGCGAGAGGCAGGAGCAGCAGCAACGTCTGCGCGCCCAGGCTTTGCGCACTCGGCGCAATGCCAAGCCAATCGACTTGCGGAAATCCCGGCAGATAAATGCTGGCAATCCAGCCTGCGGCCTGGAGTTCGACAATGGCTTGCCCAAGAAAAACGACGGCAAGACCATAGAGCAAAGCGGAGGTCGCACCAAAAAAGAGGCCGAACGGCAGGCGGAGCGCGGCATGACGCATCAGAAAATAGGCCGCGACAAGCGCGACGGCGGCAAGCGCCAACCCGGCATGCAGCGCGCCTTCCTGCCCGGGCGCACCGGCGGCAAGCGCCTGATAGAAAAGCACGGTTTCCGCGCCTTCCCGGTACACCGCAAGGCAGGCCGTCGCGCCGAGCGCCCAGAGCGACCCCGCACCCAAGGCGGTTTCCATCTGGCGGGCAATCCAGTCTTCCCAGCGCCGGGCCTCGCGTTTGGCGAATAGCCAGCAACTCACGTAAAACAGCATGGCGCTGGCGGCAAGCAGTGTGACGCCTTCCACCACCGCGAGCGGCGCGCCGATGCCCTGGAGCAAACCATTGATGGCCCAGCCGGTCAGGATGGACAAGGGAATCGCCACCGCAACACCAACGTGCAGCACCCATACCTTGTCCGCCGCGCCGGCACGGCGCAGGTAGGCCGCGAGCGCGCCGACTACCAGCAAGGCTTCCGCGCCTTCGCGCAGCAAAATGAGGAAGGCCTTGAGAAAAGCGCCGCGCTCGCCCGCGACGCCCTGCCCGTCCGCGCCGTAATGTTGCTGCGCCTCGACGAGCTTCGTTTTCAGGTCGCGCCATGTGCTCTCCAGCCGCGCGCGCGGTACGCCGCGCATGGCGTTGCCGTTCAACGCGCCGAAAAGCACTTCCAGTTCATTTTTCAACCCGGCGTCGCGCAGGCCCAGATCCAGTTCCAGCGCCTCGAAACGCCCGAAGTAGAGCGCCGAAAATTCGCTCGCGCTCGCCAGCGGCGCGGCTTCGTCGTAGGCCGCGACGGCGGCTTCGCCACGCTGGAGAATGTCGGCAATGATCGCGTTCCCGTCCGGTGCGGCGCGCAATGGCGCGGCGGCGACGGCAAGCAGGACGGACAGGACGATGGGGGCGATGTGCTTCAAAAACCGGGTGATCATGCGAATCCTCAACGGTCAGCCAGAATCAGGTTGTGGAGCTTGCGGGCGCAGGCTGCGACGCGGCGGGGCGCGTCGGCGCGGCCCAAGGCGTAGCGCCAGTCGGTGTAGGCGTTTGCCAGCGCGGTCACAGCGGTGGCCCACAGCGGACGGGCGGCGGCGACCCGGCGTGCGAAATTCGCCGGACATTCCCACACTTCCCGGCGAAAACCCCGCCGCGCGAGCAGCCGGGCGAGACGGTTCCAGTGCCGTTGCGGCGGCGGCAGACGGCGCGTTTCGCGCCGCCAGACGACGAACCCGACTGCGGCAAACGCCAGCGCGCCGGAAAACGCCGCGCCCGCCAGCAGCCAGGCCCAGGCAAAGCCGCTGCGCTTTGCGCCGTCCGGCTCGTCGCCAAAGCCGCTGCCCAGCGCGGCCAGCAGCGCCTTTTGCGTTTCACCGTCCAGCCGGAAAACCCAGCGCGCAAAAAAGCTCTCCTCGCCGGGGGCGCGCCAGCCCGCCGCCGCCACGGCGGTGGTCGACGCCGTGGCGGGCGACGTTTGCCGCATCCCGGCATCCGCCGCCTGCCGCTGCGCAGCTTCCTGCGGACGGCGCGGCGCAGCGGGTTTCGCTGCCCCGGACGGCGCTGCCTGCACCCGGCGCGCGTCGGCGAAGCGTTCCGGCGCAATCAGGTCGACGGGGTCGATGCGCCGCCAGCCGCGCGCCTCGTCCCAGACTTCCGCCCAGGCGTGGGCGTGGCTTTTCTTGACGATGACGTAATCGGTCAGCGCCATCAGCTTGCCGCCCCGGTAGCCGGTGACGAGGCGCGCTGGCAGACCGGCGGCGCGCATCAAAAAGACGAAAGTACCGGCGTACAGGTCGGCGTTGCCCTCGCGGCGGTCAAACCAGAATTCGTCGAGCGCATCCGGCCCTTCCCGGAACGTGAAGCGGTCGCGCACCTTGTAGCCTTCCCGCGCCAGCGCGGCGAGCGCGGCGGCGATGCGTCCGTCCGGCGGCTGCGCGGCCAGTTCCGCGCCGAGCGCGCGCAGGCGGGGATTGCCCGTCGCGGGCAGCGCCAGGGCGCGGCGGCGCGTGTCGTCGTCGAGCGCGCCGCCCGCTTCCCAGTCCAGCCAGGATTTCAAACGGTAGCTCGTCTCCGCCGTCACCGGACGATGCGAGAGCACCTGCCAGTCGGCGCTGACAAACGATTCGGCGGCGAGCGCGGCGGGCAAATCGAGCCCGTACAGCCACAGATGTTTGTGCGGCGTGAGACGAACCGTGTAGGTGATTTCCTGCACCTTCTTCGCCAGCGTGTCAGCAAACGCGCTGCTTTTCGTCCAGCCGCGCCGCATCAGCGCCCGCCCCTGTCCCGCTTCGTAGGCCGGGTCGAGCCGCCATTCGCTCCCGTCGAAATCGTAATAGACCGGGCCGCGCCAGTAGAGCAGGCTCGTCGGCGGCACCCAGTTGTCGAATTCGGCCAGCAGCACCGGGGCGCTTTCGGCGATGCCTGTCTGGGTCTGTCCCTGTCCGGGTTTCAGGCGAGTGGAAACCCCCAGCCCCTGATCGGATTTTTCCAGCGACAGCGACATCGGCAAACCGAAGGTCAGGCCGATGTCCCACAGCGGCCCCGGAATGCGCGGAAAAAACAGGAACAGCGCCGCCGCGAACGGCAGGGCCAGCGCGAGGCGGCCCAGGTTCGCGCCCAGACGCGCGCCCAGGCTTGCAGCAATTCGCCGCCGCGCGGCGTGGCGCGGCGACGGCGTTTCCGCCCGTGTGCCGTGCATCTCCGCGCTCGCAGCCGCTTCCAGCGTCGCCAGCGCGAGGAGCGGCAGACACACGACCAGCGCCAGCCCCACCCAATCGCCCCATTGCAGCAGACCGAGCGCGCCCGCGATCAGCGCCCCGCCCGCGAGTAGGGCGAATTCCCGCGCACTGCGCGCCTCGGCCCACTTCAACGCCAGCACAAGGAGCAGCGCCAGCCGCAGCGTGCGGTTGTCCATCCATCCGAAAACTATCCCAGCGGCGGCAAGCGCGCCCGCGAGCAGCAGCAGACGCAGGGCCGGTATGCCGCGCCACGACGGCCACCGGCTGCACAGGGCGAGCGCAAGCGCTGGCCAGGCCGCGAGGGGCAACGCGGGCGCGTGGCTCGCCAGGGCCAGCGCCAGCAGGGCGAAACTCCAGCGCACGCAATCGGACACGTCCGCGACGACGACAGGCGAACGCGGCAGCCGCGCGGAAAAGACGGAAAAAGCGGGAATCGCGGCCATCATCGCCCGCCGTAAAGGTTCCAGGCGATCACGTCGTCCTTGCTCTCCATCCCGTCGGGGCCGAGCGAAAACAGTTCCCATGCGTATTCCGTGCCCGGATTGCGGTACTGGTAGGGCCGTCCCCACGGGTCTTTCGGCAAAAAGGGAATCAGGCCGCCTTCGACGAGGCGGGCCAGGCCCGAGGCGGTATCGGGCAGCGCTGCGCCGGACAACAGCACGCTGCGCAGGGCGCGGATGTCGTCGCGGGCGCGGGCGTAGTTCGCGTCCTCGCCCTTGGGCCGCCCGGCGAGCAGATATGCCCCCATGGCGATGGCCGCCGCTACGGGCAAGATGAGCGCCAGGATTTCCGCCAGACTCGGAAAACGCGACGGACGAGCAGGGGTTTGCGATGGGCGGCTCATGATTTTCCTCCCCGCGCGGCGTCATGGGCGGACAGCGCACGCGGCGCCACCTCGTGGCGCACTTCCTTCAGGAGCAGCGGCGGCAGGACGACGTCGACCTTGCCCAGCCCCTGGTTTTCGATGTTCTTGAGAATGTCCTGCACGGCGATCCGGTACCAGAGGCGGACGTCGACCGTCGCCGGTTCTGCCGCGCCCGGCGGCGGCGCGATGCGGATGTTTACCGTGTCGGTCTGGCGCGGCGGAATCGGCTTGCGCGTGTAATGGAGCGTGAAGGCGTCGAACAGCAGGTGGCGGCGTTCGGGGTTGCCGTCGATGTCCCGCACTTCCTTCATCCAGCGCACGGCATCGGGGTCTTCCTCGCCTTTCGCCCCGAACTTGCCCTGATGGAACACGGTGTTGCCTGCGGCGTCCTTCGCCTCTACTTCGAGCCACAGATAACGCTGGTCGAGCGGGCCGGTCGGCAGCGCGTGGCCCGCACCGGCGTTCGTCACCGACACCGACAGGTTGAACGCCCCCCCGTCTCCCGGCGTGGCGGCGGCGCGCTCCACCCGCAATTCGGCGGCTTCGCGCAGCAGCGCCACCACGGCGTCGTTCGTTTCGCCCAATGCCTTGGTGAAAGTGGCGCGGTCGTACAGGCGGTTGAGTCCCGGCGGCGAACCGCCGCGCAGGGCCAAAAGCAGACCGGAAGGCAAGGCGGTGTTGGAGAGCAGGTAGTTGTTGCCCGCAAAGCGGTGCGACACCGTTTTCTTCTGGCGCTCGCCGCGCTTGAGCGCCGCGACGAACCCCGCCGGATCGGCGGCCATGTGGCAGTCCTGACACTGGATGCCCGCCTTGGCGTAAGGCGAATGCCGCCATTCGTCATAGGTGTCCTGAAGGTTCATCGGCGGCGTTGCGCCATTGACCGAGGTGGGGCGGATTTCCGTGTGGCAGGCCCCGCACAGGGCGCTGTCGCCCATCAATGGTTTGAGGCGGCGCGCGCGCATGTCGCGGGAGTGCCGCGCGGGCGCGGCGGCGAGGAGCGCCGGGTGCGCGTAGCGGAAAATGCCATTGATGTCGATTTCCAGCGCGCCGTTGCCCGCCAGCGGTTCGGCATGGTTGACGGCGTGGCAAGCGACGCAGGCGGTGCCTTCTTCCATCGCCGCAGTTTCCTGCACACTGTTGGCGGGCGTGACCGCCCCGGCCAGGGTGCCGAGCGGGTTGTGGCAGGACTCGCACCAGCGCCCTTTTTCCACCCCGTGCGCCGCCTTGCCGGATTGGCTGGCCAGGGTGTTTTCCAGCACCGTGCTGTCGTAGATCAGGTCACGGTCGGAGATGGCGTGCATCGACGTCGCCCATTCCAGCGTCTCCTTGCGGTGGCACTCGCCACAGCTCAACGCCCCCGGCACGGCGCGCCAGTTGAGCAGCTTGCCGTCCGGCGTCGACAGTTCGGCGGGATAGAAAGGCGACTGTTCCTTGCCGAACGGTTTCGAGTAAAGCGGCAGATCTTTTTCCACCTCCACGGCAAGACTGGGCGGCGGCGGCAACAGCGCATCAAGCGCCAGCGCCAGGAGCAGCGTGGCGGCGAGCGCGAGCAGGAAGCGGACGAGCGGCAGGGCGAAAAAATGCGCTGGAAATTTCATGACAACGACCTTTTCGGGAAATGCAGCGCCACAAAAAAGACCAGCAGCGCCGAAAAAGTGAGATGCACCCGCAGCAGCGCCGCCGCTGTGCCGAACGGCATCACCGTGGGCTGCCCGGAGAGATAGAGAACGGCGGGCGCGGCAATCGCCAGCCCCGTTCCCATCACGAGCAGCACACAGCCGGTGAGGAGGTAGCCGAGGATGCGGTGATGAAGGGATTCCCCCCGGTAGAGCCGGTGCAACATCCGCCAGGGCATCAGCAGGTTGAGGAGCGGCTCCTTGCCGTCGCGCAGGTGGATGAACAGGAAGGGCACAAAGAACAGCAGCGCCAGCGCCCCGGAAACGAGATGCGCCACCAGCATGACCAGGGTGAGATGACCATTGCCCAGCGGCAGCATCAGCACGATGCCGCTGGCCGTGGCGATGCCGAGGCTATAGACCATCGCCATCAGCAGGTGGCGGGAAGATTCCCGTGTGCGCCACACCAGCAGTCCTTCGGGCGAGGCGGGTTTCGATGCGGTTTCAGCGGACATGATGCCGTCTCCTCATGACCCGGCGGTGGCCTGCGCCGGTGTTTCTCCATACAGCGCCAGCCGCGCCAGGCATGCCCGGTAGTGGGCCATTCCCCGGCCTGGGGCGCGATCCTGTCCGTTACCCGGACGCAGGCCGTATTCGCGTCCCTGCCGTTCGGCGGCGACAACCCATTGGCACAACTGCGACAGGCGCGCTTCCACACCGCCGTCGCAGGCGGAAGCGTCCAGCCACAGCGCCGGGCCGCCCGCGCCGCCGTCGTAGCGATTGACCGCCGGTTCGCCCCGGCGCGCGTAAACACGCCAGTTGACCCGGCGCAAGGGGTCGCCCGGCGCATAAGGCGCGACCCCCTGAAAATCGCCCGCTTCCTGACGGCAATGCGCTGGTCTGGGTGCGTTGCCGGGCAGCGGCAGATCGCCCGCCGGATGGGGATAGACGAGCGCCGTCAGCGCAGGCAGCGCCCGCCGCGCCCGCCACAGACCGAGCGGGTGCAGCGCCAGCAGGTGCAGGCCGCCGAGCGTCCGGCGACCACGCTCGGGTGCGGGCAACGACAGTTCCAGCGCCAGCGCGTCGCCCATGCGCCGGGCCGAACCGACGGCGACGCCCCGACGGTGGTTCCGCCCCCTGCCTGCACCCAGCGCAACCGGATCGCGCCGCCGTCCGGCCATGTCGCGCACCTGACCCGCAACGCACAGCGCCTCCCCCGCGAACGCCATCGGCGGCGGGGCGGGCAGCCATTCCAGCCCGACGAGGTTGCGGCGGCATTGCCACGCCGCCATCAGCCACACCGACAGGATCAGAAAGGCGAGCGCGAACACGAGGTTGTTGCCGTAATTGATCGCCACCGCCAGCAGCGCCAGCGCCGCCAGCAGCCAGACGGTACCGGCGGTGGTGGGAAGGAGCACGATGCGCGCCGGGGCCGCTGTCGCGCTGCTTTCGCCGTTCGGCTGCGTTTCCGGGCCCCTCGTTTCAATGCTCATGGCATTGGCACCGCGACGAGCAGTTCGTGCGCCGCCTGCGCCGCCTCGCGCACGTCGCCGAGTCCGAGGCGATGCCCGGCGACGGCGGGAAACACCGCCTGTACGTCGCCGGGCAATACGTGGTCGCGTCCGTCGAGCAGGGCCCAGGCGCGCGCCGCAGCCAGGAGCGCCTGCGCACCGCGCGGCGACAGGCCATAGACCAGGCCCGCGCCGTGGCGGGTGTGTTCGGCGAGCGCCCGCACGTAAGCGAGCAGCGGTTCGGCGGCGTGGACAGCGCGGGCTTGTCCCTGTAGCTCGGCGAGCAGGTCGGCGTTCAGCGCCGGTTCAACCCGTTTGAGCAGGGTGCGGCGATCCTCGCCGCGCAGGATTTCCAGTTCCGCCGCCATGTCCGGATAGCCGAGCGACAGGCGCATCAGAAAGCGGTCGAGCTGTGCTTCCGGCAGCGGATTGGTGGAAGACTGGTCGACCGGGTTCTGGGTGGCGATGACAAAAAAAGGTTTTGGCAAAGGCCGGCTCACCCCGTCGTTCGTCACCTGCCGTTCCTCCATTGCTTCGAGCAGGGCCGATTGCGTCTTGGGCGAGGCGCGGTTGATCTCGTCGGCGAGCAGCACCTGTGCGAACACCGGGCCGGGATGGAAAACGAATTCTTCCCGCTCGCGGCTGAACACCGCCGCGCCGGTCAAGTCGCCGGGCAGCATGTCGCTGGTGAACTGCACGCGGTTGAATTGCAGCCCGGCGACGCGGGCAAGCGCCTGCGCGAGCACCGTCTTGCCCATGCCCGGCAGGTCTTCGATCAGCAGGTGGCCACCCGCGACGAGGCAGGCGCACGACAGGCGCACGGCCTCGTCCTTGCCGAGCAGGATGCCGCCCACGCTTTGCGTGGCGCGCTGGAGCGCGGCAGCCGCCTCGAACGGGGCGGCTTCGCGGAGGGTGGCGGTGATGGCGTTCATGTATTTCCTTGCGGTTCAGTAATGAAATGGACGTGATGGATTTTCACGGCAGCTCCATGGCGCGCTCGAACGGATGACGCGGAGGAGCAGGCAGTGGCGCCGGGCGTAGCTCGTTGGTCGGCGGCGCGTCCGGAGCGCGCATGGCGCCAGCCTCCGGCAGCGCGGCGGGGGCGGCAGGCGCAGCGTTCTGGAAGATGCTGTCGCCCTGCACGGCCTTGTTCCCCGCTTCGTTGCGTCCGCTCTCGTCGAGCCGCCGCGCCTCGTTTTCACGGGTGCGCGCAAGCGCGTCGCTTTCCTCGGGCGTCTCCAGCACGTGCGGGGTGATGAGCAGGACGATCTGCTTGCGCGAGTTGCTGCGCACGGTTTTCTTGAAAAGATGGCCGAGTATGGGAATGTCGCCGAGCACCGGCACCTTTTCTTCCGCATCGGTGATGCGCTGGGTAATCATGCCGCCCACCGCCACGGTCAAGCCGTCGCGCGCGTGCGCGGTGACTTGCAGGTTGGCGGTGTTCACCGTGTCGATCGGGTAATCGAAGGTCTCGCCATTGGGCAGCGGCAACGGCATGTGCGCGCCGCCCGCGTTGATGCGGGAATTGTCCTGGTCGATGGTGAGCGTCACCGTGCGGTCGGCGTTGATGCGCGGCAAAATGATGAGCGTCTGCCCGACGTTGCGCCGCTCCGTCTCCACCGTGATCGTGGTGTTGGTTGCGCCGGTGGTGCCGGTGGTGCTGTCGCTTTCCGCCCCGGTAATCAGAATCTGCTCGTCGCCGATGAAAAGCCGCGCAGGCTGGTTGTTGGAAGCGACCAGCATCGGGGTGGCGAGCACGTTGACCCGGTTTTCGCTCTCCAGGAGTTGCAGCCGCATGCGCAGGCTGTTGTTGACCAGTTGCCAGACAGCGGTCGCGGCTTGTTCGGGGCTGAAGTTGCCGAGCGAGGCGGCGTTGCCCGGGTAGCGGGTATTGCCTGCCGCGTCCGTGTAAGCGCCGTCGATCGGGCTGCCATGGCCAAGCCCGCGCGGCCCGCTCGATGAGCTGTCGGCGAAGCCGATGTCGAACACCGAGCGGAAATCGCCGCCCAGTTCCACTTCGACAATGCGCATCTCCAGCAACACCTGGCGCGGCGGGCGATCCATGTCCTGCACCAGTTTTTCGATGTCCTGCAAAGCTGTCTCGTCGCTGGTGCGCACCAGCAACAGGTTGTGCATCTTGTTGTAGGTCAGGTGGATGGGTGGCCCCTGCGTCGACACCGCCTGTTGCAGCCGGGAGGCTTCGACGGTTTCCGTCTCGCCGCTGTCGATGTCGAGCGAGGCCTCCAATCCGGCCTGCGAGACTTTCGCCAGTTCCTCGCGTGCGTCCGTCCGGTTGCCGCCCCGGCTGCCGCCGCTGCGGCGCGTCACCGCGCCTTCGGCGCTCATGCTCGTGCCACGTCCGCTGCTGTTGCCGAAGCTGCCGCCCGTGCCTGCGCCACGGTTGCCGCCGAAATCGTTGCCGCTACCGCTGCTGCTCCGGCTGCCGCCCGTGCCGCTCTGCGTGCGGGTGGTGCTGCCCATTTCGAGCGGCGGCATTTCCTCCACCGGCTCGACAAGGTTGACCCGTTCCCCGAACAGCGCCGCAACCGCATTGGCGACGCTGACGACGTTGTGGTGGCGCAGCACGAAATTGCGGGTGATCTCGTCGCGGGTGATGGCGATGTCCTGCCGGTATTCCTTGCCGTCCATCAGGATGTAGGCGTTGGTCTGGGCGTCGTGGCGATACCAGACCCCGGCGGCGCGGGCAAGGTTCTTCACCATGCCTTCGACGGTGGCGTCGCGCAGGTAGAGCGACACCACCTTGTTGGCGACGCTGGACGTCACCACGATGCTGGCGTTGCCCACCTGGGAGATGAACTGCGCCGCCTCGTCGAGCGTGATCTGCTTGAGGTAGACGTCGCCCGGCATGGTTTTGCCAGCGGGCGGCGCGGCGTGGGAAAGCGCGCCCGGCAAGGCCAGCGCCAGCGCCAACGCCAGCGCGCGCGGCCAGGGTCTTCCATCGGACGCTTTTCTCGAAAATTTCATGGTCTACCTGATTTGCATTTTGTATTGCGGCGCGCCTGCGCCGCGCAGCACCAGACCGTCCGCTTCCACCTTCACCGTGTAGCGGATGCCGTTGACGTCGAGTTCGTCGCCGTCGCGCACAACCAGGGAATCCTTGCCCGATTCGATCTTGGCGATGCCGCCTTCCGGCGTGCGCACCACGGCGCGCAGGCGGAGCGCCTGATTGAGTGCCAGCCCGAGGCGGGCGTCGCGCCCGCCGCCTTCGCGCAGGCGGGGCGACACCTCGAAGGGGTCGCGCTCAGGGAGCGCGCTGGCGTCGCGCGCGGGCGCATCGGGCGTGATCGAAGTCCGTGGCGGCGCAACGGTCAGCGGCGCAAGCGGCGCGTTGCCGGTGCGTTTTTCCACTTCGGCGCGGTACTTGTCGATGGTCTCCAGCCCGCTCCGGATAGCCTCCGGCGTCTCCGGCGGCAGGTCGACGCCCAGCGCGGGCCGGGCGGCGAGCACCGGCAGGACGGCGGCGAGCAGGCAAAACCGCTTCATGTTCATGACATTCATGCTCCGGTAGAGACGGACAACATCGCCTGGAAAAAGGCGTAATAGACAAAGCCCACCACCGCGCCGATCAGCACGGTGAGCGCGGGTTCGATCATGGAAGCGAGCAGCTTCACGCGGGCGTCCAGCACTTTCTGGTAATGCGTCCCAAGGGATTCCATGACCGTATCCACCTGTCCGCTTTTTTCGCCGACGGCGGCCATGTGCTGCACAAGGCTGGGCAAAACCGGGCGGTCGAGGGCGACGGCAAGGCTTTTGCCCGCCAGCACGTCGTCCGCCGCACGCGCGAACGCCCCGGCGAACGCGGCGTTGCCAGCCACCTGCGCGCAGATGCGCAGGGACTCCAGCACCGTGAGACGGCTTTTGACGAGTACGCCGAAAATCCACGTCACCTGCGCCATCGCCGCCATGACGAGCGTGCCGCCCAGCACCGGGACGGCGAGTACGGTGCGGTCGATAAGCCGCCGCGTCCCCGGCAAGCGCCGCAGCAGCGGCAGGCCCACGGCGACCGCCACGATGCCGACGCCGATCATGCCGCCCCAGCGGGCCAGCCAGTCGGCGGCGTCCATCATGGTCTGCGCCGCCCACGGCACCGCCCTGCCGCGCCCGTTCAGGTAAACGGCGAAACGCGGGATCACCGTGATGACCAGGAAGGAGATCACCCCGATGGCGGCGAGCAGGACAACACCCGGATATACCAGCGCGTTGATGAGCTGCCGCCGCACTTCGGCGCGGCGCTCGATCAGCCCCGCCAGCCGCTCGAACACGACACCCAGTTCGCCGGACGCCTCACCCGCCTCGATCAGCTTCAGGGCCAGGCGGTTGAAGAGCGCCGGTTCGCCCGCGCACGCCACCGACAGGCTGCTGCCGCGCTGGATGCGGGCGGCGATGTGGTCGAGGCTGTCGGCGAGGCGCGCCTTCGGCGCAAGGCGCGAGGCGGCGGCCAGCGCTTCGAGCAGGGTGTGTCCGGCCTTGAGCATCAAGTGCATCTGCCGGAACAAAAGCACCCGGTCGTTGTCGCCGAGGGTGCGCAGACGCGAGAGGGCATGCCCGATCTGCCCGAGCACCGCCCGCGCGCCGCCGCCCGCAGCGCCCTCCGCAATGTCCAGTATTTTCAGGCCCCGTTCCCGCAACAGCCGGCGCGCGGCGGCCTCGTCCGGTGCGTCCAGGTTGCCGCGCGTCTCCGCGCCCTGTGCGGTGAGGCAAAGGTAAGCGTAGGCGCTCACAGAAAGGCCCTCGCTTCGTTCAGGCTCGTCATGCCGGTGAGCACCTTGTCGCGCGCATCGTCCGCGAGCCGCCAGTAGTCCCGCGCCGTCGCCGCAATGTCGCGCTCGTTCGCCCCGGCGGAAATCGCAACAGCCGTGTCGCCATCCACCCACAGCGCCTCGTACAGCCCGATTCGCCCCCGGTAGCCGGAACCCAGGCAGCGCGGGCAGCCCGTTGCGTCCCACAGTTGCGCCGCCTCGCCCTCGCTCGCCGTCTCCGCCAGCCCGAGCAGGCGGCGTTCTTCCGGCGTCGCCTCGCGCATCCGGCGGCAATGCGGGCACAGCATGCGCACCAGCCGCTGCGCGAGAATGCCGCGCAGGGTTGCGCCGAGCATGAAACGCTCGCAACCGAGGTCGGTGAGCCGGGTAATTGCGCCGGGGGCGCTGTTGGTGTGCAGGGTGGAGAGCACCATGTGGCCGGTGGTGGCCGCCTTCAGCGCCACGTCGGCGGTGTCGAGGTCGCGGATTTCGCCCACGAGAATCACATCCGGGTCGTGCCGCAGGAAGGATCGCAGCGCGTCGGCAAAGCCCACCTTGGCGTTGACCTGCACTTGCGAGACGCCGGGGATGATTTGCTCGATGGGGTCTTCGGCGGTGAGGATGTTGAAGCTGTCGGCGTCGAGTTCGCGCAGGGCGCAATAGAGCGTCGTGCTCTTGCCGCTGCCGGTGGGGCCGGTGACGAGCACAATGCCGTGCGGATGGCCGAGCGCCTGCCGCAGCCGCGCCGTCATCGCGCCCGGCAGCCCCAGCGAGTCGAGGTTGCGGCGGTTGGGGTCGCTTTTCATCACCCGCAAGGTGAGCCGCTCGCCGAATTTCACCGGCGCGGAGGCGACGCGCATCTCCACCGCGCCGCCTTCCATGGACGGATAGACAAGGCTGCCGTCCTGCGGCGCGCGCGCTTCGGCGATGTCCATGCCGGAGAGCACTTTTATGCGTGAAATCAGCGCCTCGCCCAGTTCCTTGACGAGCGGCGCACCGAGGATTTCCAGCCTGCCATCGACCCGTAGCCGCACGCGCGCACCGTTCTCGATGGCCTCGACATGGATGTCGGAGGCGCGGCGCAAAAAGGCTTCGCGCACGATGCGCTCGAACAGCATCACCGGGTCTTCGACCCCGCCGCTCGCGCTCGCTTCCTTGCCGCGCAGGCGCAGCAGCAGGGTAGCGAGTCCTTCCGGTTCGGCAATCGCCAGCGGCAGCGCGCCGACCACCCGGCGCGCGGTCTCGACACCCAGGGCGTCATCGGGGTTTGCCAGCGCGAGATGCGCCACCTTCGCCGGATCGCGCAACACCGCCATCGGATGACGCTTCAGGAGCGCGGCGGGAAGTTTGGCGAGCAGGATTTCGTCCGCCGTCCAGCGCGCGAGATGCGCGTAGGGCAAGCCCCGTATCTCGGCAAACGCGAGATAGAACGCCGTCTGCGGCAACGCGCACTCGGTGGCGAGCGTCTCCATGAGGCTCGTCCGCCGCGTTCGCGCTACCGGACGCAGGCGGGCCAGCGTGTCGTTGTCGAACAGCCCCGCCTGCAAGCCGGCCTGGATCAGGGTGGATTCGGCAAGGGCGCTCATCGCCGCTCCCCTGCGCTTGCCGCGCCGTGGCCGCCGTTTTTCATCAGCCAGTCGAAGCCTTCCGGGTTGCGCGTGAGCGGGCGCGCCAGTTCGATGGCTACCCGCTTGTCGCGCGCCAGCCGCGCCAGCGATTGATCGTAGGTCTGCATGCCGAGGCCCGCGCCGGATTCCATGGCCGAATAAAGCTGCGCCGTGCGCCCCGAGGCGACGAGGTTCGCCACCGCCGTGGTGCCGCGCAGGATTTCCACTGCCGGAACACGCCCCTTCCTGTCGGCGCGCGGCAAAAGCTGCTGCGCCACTACCGCCTTCATGACAAGTGAGAGTCGATGCCGCGCCAGATCCTGTTCCTCGCCGGGAAACGCGCCGATGAAGCGTTCCGTTGCCCCCACCGCGTCGGCGGTGTGCAGGGTGGAAAAGACGAGGTGGCCCGTTTCAGCGGCGGTGAGCGCGGCGCGCATGGTTTCGGTGTCGCGCAGTTCGCCGACGAGGATGACGTCCGGGTCTTCCCGCATCGCGGCGCGCACGGCGAGCGCAAAATCCGGCGTGTCGACGCCAAGTTCGCGATGGCTGACCAAGCTTTTCACGGGGCGATGCACGAATTCCACCGGGTCTTCGATGGTGAGGATGTGGCGCGCCATGTGGGCGTTGATCTCGTGGATCAGGGTGGCGAGCGTGGTGCTTTTGCCGCTGCCGGTGACACCCGTGACAAGGACGAGGCCAGACGGCAGATAGGCAAGGTCTTTCAGCTCCAGCGGCAGCATGAGTTCGGCGAGGCTGGCGAAGCGTTCCGGCAGGTGGCGCGCCACGAGCGCCAGCGCCCCCAGCGAACGGAAAAAGTTGATCCGGAAGCGCCCGCCCGGCGAGGCATAGCCCAGGTCGGCGCTACCGGTTTCTTCGAGCATGCGCCGGCGCGCGGGGTCGAGCAGGTGCTCGGCAAGGGTATGCAGGTCTTCGGCACGCCAGTCGCGGTCGTCGCAAACCGCCAGTTCGCCGTGCGCCCGCCAGTGCGCGTGGCGGCCCGCGCCCAGGTGCAGGTCGGACACGCCGTTCACTGGCAGTTGTTCGAGCAACAGGCGAAACGCTTCCAGCACGGGCAGGCGCGCCGTGGGCATGATGTCGTCGGTGATGGCGGGCGAGGTTTTTTCAGATGGCAAAATGAATCTCCACTTCCAGCCATTGCCGCGCGACGGTGGGGCTGGCGAATGCGCCGCCCTGGGCCTCGCCCTGTTCCGCGCGCACCGAAATGTCGCTCCACACCGGCGCGGCCACGCGCGGCAGCGCCGCCAGCCCGTCGAGGAAGGACATCAGTCCCCGGTAGCTCGCCTTTGCCTTGAGGCGCAGGAGCGGGCGCTTGTACGGGTTGGCCTCGCTCGCGCTTTTCAGGAGTTCCTGCGTCGGCGGGCGATCCCGGTCGCGGGGGTCGCGGTAGATGTGTTCGAGGGCGGCAATTTCCATGTCGCCGCCTTCGGCGAGGCGGGTGAGATCCGACTTCAGCGCCTGGAGCGTTTCCAGGTCTTCGAGCGGCACAAAGCGCCCGACGAGGCGCGCCCGTTCCGTCTCCAGCGCCGCGAGCGCGGCCCGCGCCTGGCTGGCTTCCTTGCGGATCGTCTCGACGTCGGTCAGGTTGAAGTTTTTGAGCAAGTCCACGCCGCCGCTCGAACTCTTGAGGCGTTTGGCCTGCTTCTGCTCGGCGTAGATCATGTTTTCCAGCTTCTTCTGCCCCGGCTGCCAGAGCAGCAAGCCATAGCAGAGCGCCATCAGAAAGCAGACCGCCCCGACGATCTGGTGGCGCTCGGCGGCGGAAAAACGGTTCCAGAGGTCGGCGGCGGCGCGCGGGAACTGCTTCGGCTTCATCGTTCGCCGCCTCCCGCTTCATTCGCCGCCCCGGCTTCTTCCGGCGATCCGAGTTCTTCCGCCGGGGTATGCGGAATGAGCCAGAACGACACGAAATAGCCGGGACGGCCATCGCGCCCCGGCCCGGCGCGTACGTCGGTCTGCGCCACCGTGTAGCCAAGGCTGGAGAGCGCCGCCTGCATCCGCGACGCGAACGCCTGCGCGCTGCTGTGCTCGATGGTCCAGCCAAGGATCATCACATCTCCGATGTTGCCGCCCGAGCGGCTGTTGCGCACCACTTCCAGCACCACGTCGTCGCCGATGTTGCGGGCGAGCGCGTGCAGCAATTGCGGCAGGCGGTTCGCCATGCCCTCAATGGCTTGCAGGCGGTCGACCTCGGGCGCGAGGCGGGCAAGCTGCTGGCGCGCGGTGTCGAGTTCTTCCTTGTCGCGTTTGGCCGAGCCGATGACGTTGGCTTCCTGCTGGCGGACGTTCGCCGTGCGTTTGCTGTCCAGTTCGGCGCGGTCGAAACGCGCCTGGATGGCATCAATCTCCATGCGTTGCCGCACGCCCAACCCGGTAGCGGCGGCGGCGACGAGAAGCGGGCAGAGAATGTGCCAGACCCCGGCCTGTTTCCAGACGGGCCGGGGCGGTTCGCCGAAGCGGACGACGGGCAGCGTCGCAGCGCGCAATTTGTATTGGCGGACGAGGCATTCGAGCAGGCTGCGGCAGGCCTCGCCTGCGCCCACAAGGCGCGGCGGTTTGCCCCAGCGTTGGGCAAAGTCGTCGCACAGCGCCGCACCGGCCATTTCGTCATCCGCCTCGCGGCAGACGATTGCCAGTTCGTCGATGCCCGCCGCGCGCCAGTCGGCGATAAAGCGCGCCAACCAGTCGAAGGCCAGGGATCGTTCCATGCGGCCTTCGCTGCGCGCGGAGACGACGCGCCCGCGCCGGCGCAGCACCGCCACGATTTCTTCGGCGTGGATTTCCAGCGCAACGCGGTCGCCTTCCTGTTCGTCCGTCGGTCGGCGCGCGGCGGCGGGTTCGCTCAGGCTCCAGGCGAGCGGCAAGCCGCCGAGGAGTTTCAGCCCCCGGCGCTTGCAGGCGGTCTCGAACTGGTTCCACAGCGTCAGCCCCGTGGCCGAAGCCAGCCACACCGGGGGTTCGCCGGTCTCGCCCTGGCCGCCCGTCCAGCCGCAGGCGAGCGCGGATTCGAGCGTTTGAAGTTTTTCCTGCACGCGCAGGGCCGCCTGCACGTCCTCCTTGCCGATCAGCCCAAGGTCGCAGGCCACTTGCCCGAAATAGGTCGGTTCGTTCGACTGTTCGCGCCGCACCGCCAGTTCCAGCGCGATGCGTTCGCGCTCGCCCGGACTGATTGCGCCGCGCGCGGCGAGCACCGCGCCTATTGTCCACAGCGCCCCGGCTTCCGCCACCGCCGGTTCCACCTCGGCGCGCGCCAGTTCGCGCATTTGCAGGAGCGGGCGCGGCTTGTCCGGGGCGACGGGCAAATCCACCCGCGCCGGAACGATGAAGCGCGCGGCCAGATAGCAGCGGCGCGGCGGCTTGACGCCAGCGGCTTCAAGGCGGGCGAGCGCCTCGTCGAGCGCGGGCGCGAAATCGACGAGGCGGGATGAGCCTTCTTCCGAAAAATGCCAGCTGCCGCCGACGCGACGCGCCGCCACGGCGCACAGGCGATCCACATCCCACACGAGCAAGAGCAGCGAGGGCGCGAGCGCCTGCCGCAAACGCGCCGGCAGGGCAATGACCGGCGCGACCGCAGCGCCGCCCGTTGGGCCGTTTGTCAGCGCCTTGTTGTCCGCCGCGCTCATGGCCGGAATTCCCAGACGAGATTGGGCGGATGCGCGCCGGGATAAAAATCGGCCTGCGCCACGACGCGGCGAACGAGCGGCGGCAGCGCGCCGCCAGCGGTGAGCGTCAGCACGTGACGGCCCAGCGGCGCTTGGGCTGCAATCCGGTTGCCCGGCGCATCGCAGGCGATTTTGCCGTCGCTGCCCGCAACGAACTTCAGCACGCAACTTTCCCCGGCTTCCAGTGTTGGCGTACTCGTACCGGCGGGGCAACTATTGAAATGGCTCCGGTACTGCCGCCAGCGTCCGTCCGCGCCGGTGTTCTCGAACACCAGCAGGGCGAGACCGAGCTGGCTGAAATCGTTGACGCCGAAGTCGTGGGCGTCGAGCGGGTCGCTGCCCGCGTTTCGGAGCGTGACTTGCCAGCCGTCGAGCGCCACCCGCCAGTCCGCATCGGCGATCTTCATCGACTGGTCGGCTTCCGCCGCTGCGCCGGTCGTCTCGCCTGGCGCGTTGTCCGCCCCGAGGCTCGTCATCTCCAGGCTGGCATCGACACCCAAGACCACCTGCCAGCCGAAATCGAGCGCGTCCTCCTCGCCGGGCGCGCCTTCGTTGCCCCAGCCGTCGCGGAACCTGCCGTCGGACGCCAATCCGCCAAGGTAGTTGCCGCGATGGCCCTTGAGAACGCGGGCGACATCGCCGAGGCTGCCGCCCGTGCCCGTCTGGACGCACGCACCATCGACCGTGGCGGTCAGCAGCGGCGTCACGCCCGCCTGCGGCGCATGATCCACCGAATCGAGCAGGTCGCGGAGGTGTTCTGGCAGCCGTCCGTTGTCCGCCACGTAGCCCGCAAGCCGCCATTCGCCGCCGTAGGCCGGCGTCTCCGGCCCGAGCACGGCGCGGCGCAAAATTGTGAGGCGGTTGCGGGTGTCGTCGCCGCGCACCTGGGCGCGATCCTCGCTCACCAGCCCGAACGCAGCCAAGGCGGTGGCGGAAAGAATCGCCACCACCACCAGCAGTTCGGCCAGGGTAAAACCGGCGGGAGCAGAGCAGCGTTTCATGCGGCGGCGTCCGTTTCAATCCTCGAATGACGTAATCACCAGCGCTGGCCCGTAGCGGTTGTTATAGACGTGGAACGCATAGAAGGTGCGCGCATCGCCCGCCTTGAGTTCCTTGCCAATACGGGCGGCGGCCTTGTCCTCCACGTAGGCGGCGAGCGGCTTGTCGCCGCCGTAGTCGAGCGCGACGCGCTGACTGACCTGGATGTCGGCGGTGGAGCCCATCATGCCCATCACCTGTTTCAGGTAATCGGCCTTCTGCGGCGAGGGCAGTTGTGCGAGGCGGGCCGTGAAGCGCACCGGGCGCGGCTCGAAAATGGCGCGTCCGCCATCGGTCATGCGCGTGACGGGCACCAGTTTGACAAGTTCGATCTGCTGGTAGGCGGCGCGCGGGTCGGCAGCGGCGGCTTTGTCACTTACCTGCGCGCCTGCCTGCGTGCTGTCCTGCGCGAAGCTCAGGGCGCAGAACATCAGCGTCGCCAGCGCGAAAATGGTGGAGCAAATGGGGAACAACGAAGGGCGGTTCCACAGTCCGGGCTTGTGCGGCGCTCTTGCGGAATGCGGCGGGTTTTCCCAGGCGGTCGTCAAGGGGGTCATCGCGGTTTCTCTCTTCAATGGGTTGCAAGGCAAATCACGCTGTCGTCCGCGCCGTCGCCTTCCGGGTCATGGACGTTGGGCAGGCAGACATCGCCCGTATTCGTGCCGCCGTAGCGGCCATCCGCGCCGAGGTAGACGACGCGCGCGGGGTCGCGCAAAAAGAAAAAGGGGCGGGCGTGACGGGCGAATTCATGCCGCACCGGGTTGTAGCCAGTGATGTCGTCCGCGCCGTCGTGGTCGCCGTCATGGAAAACCCTGGGCCTGGGCAGGCTGCGCGCGCCCAAAAAGCAGGAGGACGCCGTGGCGGCGCAGCTTGCGTAACCGGCGCTCGCGGGCGGGAATTTAGGCCCGGTTCCGAAAGCGGGAACATTGGCGAACTTGATGCCGCCGTTGGGCGCGTTTTCGCCCACATCCGGCCAGACGTCGACCCAGTAACGGCTGGCGAGCGGCAGATAGGGGCCGTTCCAGCCGCGATGCGCGCCCGCGTTCCATTGCGCCAGAAAGGCGAGCGGGTGCGAGGCGTCGAGCGCAGGCCGCGTGTACAGCAAGGTCATGTTCGCCGGGGAGGCAAACCAGTCCTTGTTCAGGGTAGCGGTGTTGCCGCCTTCGATGTCATCGGCATTTATGGCGGTATCGGGTACCGCGCCGCCGACGGAGGCCAGTCGCCACGGCCCTTCGCCGGGCCAATAGCCAGTGTCGTCGTGAAAGCGCCGCAACGCATCGGCCAGACGCAGCAGTTCCGCGCGCGCAAGTTCGTCCTCGGCGCGGCGATCGACATCGACATAAGCGCCCCACGCCAGATAGGAAATGGCGGCGAGAATCGAGCACACGGCGAGAAGTTCGATCAGGGTAAAACCCGGCTGACGACGCATGGAGAAGGGATACGGCAGATTGGGCAAAAAAGCAGGCGCTCCGGGAAAGAGCGCCCGCCAGGGCATGAAAGGCAAGACAGGAGAAAAAGCGTCCTTCATGCGGGATGCAACAGGGTTACGCAATCAAGTCGGACGCACGTTGTCGACTTCGCCCAGTTCTTCGTCCTTGGTGTCGCCCGCGCCGTCGATGATGGCCTGGAAGGAAACCTGACCGCCGCCGGCTTTGTGCACATAGCCGGTGCCGTCTTCCCAAACCTGAAGCGTCGGATTCAAGTTGAAGAGCACGATGAAGCGGTTGTACTCATCGCTGGCGACGTGGCGATAAACGGGCGAGTTGGACATCGCGCCAATCCGGGTCGGCTCGAACAGCGTGGAATCCGGGCCGATACCGAAAGCGACCAGCCGGTTGGTTCCTGCCGGCGCACCAATCGGCACACCGACACGTTCCGGGCCACCCGTCCATTCAGCGACGGTATCGCCGTCCGCCAACTCATGATGCGCGGCATCGCCGCAACCGTTGGCTTCTGGAATACGGAAGATATTCTGCGGCGTGACATCATTGCTCTTGTCATTGATCAGCGCCTGAATGCCGGTGTCGGTCAGATCATTCGCGCAAGAGGCGGTGCCTGCATAGCCCGGGATGGTCGAGCTTGTGTTCACGACACGAACCAGATGGATGCCCGCAGCGTTCAGCGCGGCGACTTCGGCGGTATTCACCGTAGCGGCGAAATCCAGATTGCCAGCTAGGTCATCGCTGACGATTGCGAGCTTTGCAGCACCTGTCATCGAACCGTCAGCAGAGGCAAGAAGCGAATCCCAAATGTCGGGATATACGCCGCCATTCAACACGCGATAAGTCTGGATACCCTTCGAGAGTTCATCCATCATCGCCACGTGCGCAGCCGCCGCGCCCTTGCGGTCGGTATCTTGCAACATGATGGTGGCGGTACCCGCGATGGCGGCGAGAATGGCGACCACGACCAGCAGTTCCAGCAGCGTGAAGCCGCCTTCCTTGGCGCGAATCTTCTCAAATTTCCGGCGCAGGCCGCGGCTCTTGACGGCGGCGGCATCGACGGTTTGCAGCTTGGACTTCAGTTCGGCTCCGGACATGGCCGACAGTTTGGACAGCATGGACATATAAGCTCCTGATGGATGAATTTTCGGCTTCGGTTCCCCCCCTCGGGAACGCCTTGGCCGGGTTTTGCACGAAAGAGTCGGCGCTTTGCCGACAGGTTTCGCCGCGACCCCACGTCGCCAGCCAGTTTTCTTCATCCGCCAGGCCCATCCTGGCCGGAAATGCCGCCTTCCTAAGATGCGGAAGGCGCGTAGTCCACAACAAACCGGTATTGCTTGCCGCAATGCAAAATGACTTCCTTCTGCCCGCGCCGCAGGATGCGTAGTTCCACCCGGATTTCCGCAAATCCGTCGTGGGCAAAGGCTTCCATGTAAAGCTCATTGAGCTTGGACAACACCTGGCCGTTGGACTGGACGGCCTTGCCGTCCGCTGTTTTTTCCAGGTTTTGCATCTGGGGTTTTTCCTCCCAGCCGTTCGATTGATGCAAACGATAATAGTTATTATTAACATCGTCAAGCGTTTTTACCTGTCGGGAGGGTTACGGCCACGCGCCCGAAGGGCGTTTCACCCAAGCGAGTTGCGTAGCGCTTTCAAAAGCGCACCCGCCACCTTATCGGGGAGAGACAAACAGACAGTGTTGGCGCGTCGTCACAGCGCCCGTCCATCAGCGCATATCGAACAGTTCCTGATGGAAGTGGCTGCCGTCGAAACCGGCTTGTTTCAGCCCTTGCCGCAGCGCCTGTCCGAAACCTGCTGGGCCGCAGAACCATACCGATGCGTCCTGCCATTGCGGCACGGCGGCGCGCAGTTTGTCCGCATCGAAAAAACCGTCGCGGTCACTGTCGACGACGTGCAGCGCCACACCCGCCGCCTCGGCGGACTGGCGCAGCCCGGCAATAAAAGCCTCGTCCGGGTTTTTCACGCTGTAGAACAGGTCGACCGCATTCTTTGTTTCGCCCCGCTGCATGCGTTCCTCCATGCGCGCCATGAACGGCGTGATGCCGATACCGCCCGCTACCCAGACCTGCTGCGGCCTGTCGCTCTCGAAGCGGAAGCAGCCGTAGGGGCCTTCGACTGTGGCGCGGTCTCCCGCCTTGAGTGTGGCGGAAAGGCGATTGGTGTAATCGCCCAGTTCCTTGACGTGAAAATGCAGCAAGCCGTCGTCATTCCATGCCGACGAAATGGTGAACGGATGCGCGCCCTCGCCGTCGTCAAAGGTGACGAATGCGAACTGCCCGGCGCGGTGGCCTTCCCAGCGATCCTTATCGAAACGGATGTCTACCTTCAGCACGCGATGGTTCTGGTTGTAGGCGAGTGCTTCCACCTTACCCAGCGCCCGGCGTTGCTGGCCGATGCGGCGCGTCAGACTCAGCACCACGCCCGCCACGCCGCCAGCGATGAGTAAGGCCATCACCCAGGCCACCGGGCTTTGCCAGTATGAAATCCTGATCAGCACCACGGAGTGAAACGCCAGCACCAGGTAGGCGATGGCGATCAACCGGTGCGTTTTGAAAAACCAGCGGTACGGAAAATATTTGATCAGCGCCAGCACAATCAGCGCCGCCGCCGCATAGAACGCCCATTCACCCGAATGCTCGGCAAACTCGTGCACCTGCTGGAAAAACCGGAAAACCAGGTTGTCGTATTCCGGTCGCGGGCCGCGCACAGGCTTTGTGAGCCATCCCCAGCCCACTGCCCATTTCGCCCCTTGCGCCCACAACCAGTGCAGCACGCCCGTCACCAGCGCACCGATACCCAGCCATTTGTGCAGGCGGTAGCTTTTATCCAGCCCGCCCAGCAAGGGTTCCACCCACATCGGGCGAATGGCCAGCATCATCGCGACGCTCATCGCCCCCATCGCCAGAATGCCCGTGTAATTGACGATTGCGCTGCGCAGCCGAAAGAAGTCATAGCTCTGCGCCCACGGCTGCTCGGCGAGCAGCCACAACGCGGACAACACGGCGAACGACACGCCGTAAATCCATTTGATCCGTTTCATGCCCCTTTCCTGTCAATGACAAAAATCGAGGCCGTGAGTGTAACCGCCCCCTTGAAGTGTTGTTGTACGTGAATGTAACGTGCCGCGGTGGCGGATCGTAGTGAGTCGATTACACATGAACTAATGATAAAAGCATTGTTTTATTTACCATCCAAAATATTAGTATTTTATAAATATTGTGTTATAGTCCCCGCCGGGAACGCTTCCGTGCATATGGACGGTCGGGCGTTTGGTGATGAATTTCGGGCCTTTGTGCCTTTTCACAGGAGAAACACGATGAGCAGTACGCAATACCAGGATGCTGGCAAAAAGAACATGAGCCGCATGAAGGAACTGGCCGCCGCCATTCCCGGCGTCATGAAAAGTTTTCAGGAACTCGGCAAGGCGGCCATCGCCGACGGAGCGCTCGACGGCAAGACCAAGGAACTGATTGCGCTGGCGCTCGGCGTGGCGTCGCGTTGCGAAGGTTGCGTCGCGTTCCATGCGCAGATGCTGGTAAAACTGGGGGCGACCCGCGCCGAAGTGATGGAAACGCTCGGCGTCGCCATCCAGATGGGCGGCGGCCCCTCAATGATGTGGGCACTTGAGGCGATGACGGCCTTCGATGAGTTTTCCGCCGCGAAAGCCTGATTTGTCCCCAAAACGGAGAGAATGCAGCATGAAAATCAATGTAGGTTGTTCCGACCGCGCCTTGCGCGCAGTCGTGGGGCTCGTCCTCGTCGCGCTCGCCGCGACCGGGATCGTCACTTGGTGGGGCTGGCTCGGCGTTCTGCCGCTGTTGAGCGCCGTTTTCCGCTTTTGCCCGGCTTATTCGCTGCTGGGCATCAACACCGCCAAAGGCGGCTGCGCGTCGGGCAACTGCTTGATCGGCAAGAAGTCCTGAGACTCAGGAACACCCGTCTTCCGCACGATGCGCGGAAGACGGGGTTTTTATCTGGATGCGGCGGGCGGGACAGCCGTCAGACCAGCGCCTTGCGCCGCCGTGCGGCCAGACCCGTCAAGCCCAGACCGGCCAGCAGCATGGCCCAGGTTTCCGGTTCCGGCACGGGCTGAAGATTGTAGGCAAGCAGTATCCCCGTGACTGCTGCGTCGGAGCCCCACCTAAGGTCGACTATGCCGTCGTAGAAGTCGACACGATGGGTTCCGTTGCCTTCGTAGTCATCGGTCGCCAGGATAGACGCCAGGGAGACACGGCCAATGCCTTCGTATTCGACCCAGGAATTCTCGAAGTCGAATATGCCAACCCCTGACAGCGGAAAATCACCCCGTATCCGGGCCAGCAGTTGCGCCTCATCGAAAGGCGTGTCGTTGCTGTCAAGCAGTTCCCCATCGCTGTTGGTGAGACTGTAGGTATAAACGGCTCCGTTACCGAACTGATCTTGATCGTACTGCCAAGACTCAAGTTCGCCCGTCACAGGGTTTGTGTAGGCATATTCGGCATAAAGCAGCACGCCGTTCTCGCCAAGAGAATATTGGGAAGATATATTTTCGTTGATGAAACTGTAATAGCCGTTCTCATGACCATAACGATCCTCAACGCTGTCGGGGTCGAAATAGGGCACTATTTGCAGGTCATTGATCCAGGTGGAGCCAGTCATCCAGGTGTGAAGGTAAGCAGAAAAACCAAGGTCGACCTCTTCATCGAAATACCCTACTTCGCTGGGGGAGTGCAGTTCAACGTAAAACCCCCGCTCCATGGTGGTTCCGGACAACGAAATTCCGTACCACGAAAGTGGCACATCAATCGTATCGGCCCAGGCCGTTCCACTCAATAGGCTAGCCGCAGCAACGCCCAATGCCAAACTTTTCAGCGACATGGAAAAATTTCTCCAAAAATAAAATAAAAGGAATCGTAATTATTACACATTCCGTCGCGGAACGGCAGGTGCGCTTACCCTCGCCTGATCGACAGCACATGCCGTTCGGCGCCTAGCCCCGGCACCGTCAGCACCCGTACGTCCGCAATGCGCCAGCCGGGGGGCAGCGCCCTGATTTCGTCGTCCGGGCGCGCGCCTTTCATCGCGTACAGGACGCCATCGGTTTTTGCCAGAGGGCCCGCGAGACGCACGAAGTCGGCCAGACTGGAGAAAGCGCGCGAGATGACGCCCTCCACGCCTCCGGCGGGTAAATCCGCCGGTTTGATCGCTTCGACCCGGCGGTTGAGGATGTTGAAGTTGTCCAGCCGTAATTCGATTTTCGCCTGTTGTTGAAAGCTCGCTTTCTTGCCCACTGCTTCGACTGAATGGATGGCCAAACCAGGGCAGGCGAGCGCGAGCGGAATGCCCGGCAGTCCCGCGCCCGACCCGACATCCACCAGCGTGCGCAGGCCTGCGATCAAGGGCTGCACGGCAAGGGAGTCGAGCAGGTGATGGGTGACGATTTCCGCCGGGTCGCTGATTGCGGTGAGGTTGTAGACCCGGTTCCACTTCAGCAGCAGTTCGCCGAAGGCCAGAAGGCGCGCGTGCAGCCCCGGCGCGGACGCAATGCCGAGCGCGGCAATGCCATCCGCCAGGCTGCGGGCGTGGGGGGCGAGCACGCTCATGACTGCACCGCCGCTTCGCGGCGCTTGAGCCACACCAGCAAAAGCGAAATTGCCGCAGGCGTCACGCCCTGCACCCGACTCGCCTGGGCGATGGTTTCGGGACGGGCCGTGGCGAGTTTTTGCCGCACCTCGCTGGAGAGGCCGCGCACTTCGGCGTAGTCGATGTCTTCCGGCAGCCGCCATTCTCCAGCATGCGACTGGCGGGCAACTTCGTCCCGCTGGCGGTCGATGTAGCCCTGGTACTTGGCGGCGATGCCGATCTGCTCGATGACGCGCTCGTCGTCGATGCCGGGGACGGGCGCGCCGGGCAGCGACATCAGCGCCTCCCAGCTCACGTCCGGGCGGCGCAGGAGGTCGAAGTAGCGCGTCTCGCGCTCCAGCAGCTTGCCGAGCACCCGCTCCTGTTCGGCGGCGGGAATCGCTTCGGGCCGCGCCCACGCCGTTTTCAGCGCCGCCGCCCCGCGTTCGATCGCCTCACGCTTGGTGCAGAAGGCTTCCCAGCGCACATCGTCCACCAGGCCGAGTTCGCGCCCTTTTTCGGTGAGCCGCAGGTCGGCGTTGTCTTCGCGCAGTTGCAGGCGGTATTCGGCGCGAGAGGTGAACATCCGGTACGGTTCGGAGACGCCGCGCGTGATGAGGTCGTCCACCATCACGCCCAGGTAGGCTTCGTCGCGGCGCGGACGCCACGGCTCGCGCCCTTGCGCCCGCAACGCGGCGTTCAGGCCCGCGAGCAGCCCTTGCGCCGCCGCTTCTTCGTAGCCGGTGGTGCCGTTGATCTGTCCAGCGAAAAACAGACCGCCGATTTCGCGCGTCTCCAGCGACGAACGCAGGTGGCGCGGATCGAAATAGTCGTATTCGATGGCGTAGCCGGGGCGCAGGATGTGCGCGTTTTCCAGTCCGGCAATCGTGTGCACAAGGTCGAGCTGCACGTCGTAGGGCAGCGAAGTAGAAATTCCGTTCGGGTATATTTCATGTGTCGCCAGTCCTTCCGGTTCGAGAAAGACGTGGTGGCTGTCGCGCCCGGCGAAGCGGTGGATTTTGTCTTCGATGGACGGGCAGTAGCGCGGCCCCACGCCTTCTATTACGCCGGTGTACATCGGCGAACGGTCGAGATTGGCGCGGATGAGGTCGTGGGTGCGGGGGTTGGTTTGCGTCACCCAGCAGGGCCGTTGCGCCGGATGCTGTGCCGGATGGCCCAGAAAGCCGAATACCGGCAATGGCGTGTCGCCGGGCTGCACCGTCATGCCGGAGAAGTCGATGCTGCGGGCGTCGAGCCGGGGCGGGGTGCCGGTCTTGAGGCGGCCTTGCGGCAGGCCGAGTTCTTTCAGGCGTTCGCCAAGCCGGATCGCGGGCGGATCGCCGGCGCGGCCCGCCGGGTAATGCGCCAGCCCGACGTGAATCAGGCCATTGAGAAAGGTGCCGGCGGTGAGCACCACCGTCTCCGCCGCAAACCGCAGCCCGATCTGGGTGACAACGCCCGTCGCGCGTCCGCCTTCCACGAGGAGGTCATCGACCGCCTGCTGGAAAAGCCACAGATTGGCCTGGTTCTCCAGCTGCCGCCGGATGGCGGCCTTGTAGAGCACGCGGTCGGCCTGCGCCCGCGTCGCCCGCACTGCCGGCCCCTTGGACGCATTGAGGATGCGGAACTGGATGCCCGCCTCATCCGCCGCCGCCGCCATCGCCCCCCCCAGGGCGTCGACTTCCTTGACCAGATGCCCCTTGCCGATGCCGCCAATCGACGGGTTGCAGCTCATCGCGCCGAGGGTCTCGAAATTGTGGGTCAGCAACAGGGTGCGGCACCCCATGCGCGCCGCCGCCAACGCGGCCTCGGTGCCCGCATGGCCGCCGCCGACGACGATGACATCGAAACGGGTGGGATGAAGCGTCATGGGCGTGAAGGCGCGCGTTGCAGGAAAGGAGGGATTTTACGGCAGCGGCCCGGGAATGGGGCTGTCTTCGACCGCTGATGCACGGCTTCCGGCGCGACTACGACGAAGTGCGTCCTTACAGTGCCACCCGCGCAATTTGCCGCTCACCATGTCTGCGGTATCATGCTGCGTCGAAAAACAGAGTACTTCCGCTTTTGTCAGGAGTTGAAATGTCTTCAGAAATTCACAAAGAAGATCAAGGGCTAAACTATGGGAGAGAGATTCTTGCGAACTGGGCAAGTAAACTAAAAATTTCTTCCGTTCTTGATGTCGGCATTGGACACGGCTCAGACATTGATATTATTAAAAATATACATCCAAACGTTCATTGTGAAGGCATAGAATCCAATATACATTATGCAAATTACGTTTCATCAAAAGGAATCCGGGTCTCGAACATAAATATTGAAAGGTTCGTATTCCCGTATCCTGACAATAGTTTTGATTTTATTGTAGCCAACCAGGTTTTAGAGCACATAAAAGAGATTTATTGGGTATTGGATCAGATTAGCAGGGTATTAGAAATTGGAGGATATTTATATATAGGCGTCCCTAACTTAGCATCGTTTCATAATCGCATACTGCTTATGATGGGAAGGCATCCAACATGTATAAAAAATTCGTCCGCACATCTTCGGGGATTCACAAAACATGATCTGTGCAATTTCATGAATTCTTGCTGGGCAAACGGTTACGAACTCACTCTATTTAAAGGTAGTAATTTTTATCCATTTTCGCCATTTATCGCAAAATATTTGAGTAAAATATTGCCATCCATGGCAGTCACTAATTTTTTCTTATTCAAAAAAGTTGCGAACTATAATGGCGAATTTATAAAGTATCCTGAAAATCTTGAAACAAACTTCTATATAGGAAAAGAAGTACATCACAAGTTATAAATATTTTAAGAATGTCTGTAGGGGCGCGCTGCATGCGCCCTCTCGCCCCTGCGCGGAATCCCTCGGGCCGCCGCAAGCTCCTGCCAATTATCCTGGCCGGTGCGACGGCTGCGGGCCAACCGGTTGCACCCCGGGCAGGTTGCTGTCGAGGATCGCGGCGCGCAGGATGTCGATCGCGCCATTGCGCGGATAAGTCACCCGCCAGGCCAGCACCACCCGGCGCGACGGTTCAGGACTGGCGAAGGGACGCACCGCCACCAGCGGGTTGTTGTCCAGTTCGTCCGCCGCCGTGCTCGGCAGCACCGTTACGCCCAGGCCGGAAGCAACCATGTGGCGGATGGTTTCGAGCGAACTGCCTTCGAGCGTGCGTTGCAGACCGCCGACGCTCCGGCATTGCGGGCACACTTCCAGCACTTGATCGCGGAAGCAGTTGCCGGCCCCGAGCAGCAAAAGCTGTTCCCCGGCGAGGGCGGCGGGGGCGATTTTTTCTTGCCGGAACCATGGGTGCGAGACCGGAAGCAGCACGCGGAAAGGTTCGTCGTACAGGGGTTGGGTGACGATGCCCGCTTCCTCGAACGGCAGGCTGGCCACAATGACGTCGATCTCGCCGCGTCTGAGCGCCTCGGCCAGACGGGCTGTGTAGTTTTCCTGGATGATGAGCGGCATGCGCGGCGCGCGTTCGTGTACCCGCATGATCAGGCGCGGCAGCAGGTAGGGGCCGATGGTGTAGATCACGCCCAACCGCAGCGGCCCGGCGAGCGGATCCTTGCCAGCGGCGGCGATTTCCTCGATGTGGCCCACTTCGACCAGCACTTTTTCGGCCTGGGCGACGATGCGCCACCCGGTTTCGGTGATCTTGACCTCGGATGCGCCGCGCTCGAAAAGCTGGATGCCGAGTTCTTCTTCGACTTTTTTGATCGCTACCGAGAGCGTCGGCTGCGAAACATGACACTTTTCGGCGGCGTGGCCGAAATGCCGTTCGTGCGCCAGCGCGACGAGATAACGCAGGTATGTTAGAGTCATGCAATCTTTCCAGGGGGGAAACGATTATTCCGCGCGATCATCCTGGCGAAAGAATGCGCTGTATTCGTGGTTACCGCAACACGGATCGAATGCGCCAATGTTGCATCTTCGCAGTTTGGCCAAAGAAACGCTGAATTTGTTCCAGTCGTGGGCAGGGGGCGGTTCGTGAACCGTCTCTGCTTGTTGAAGCCCTTGCCCCCGGCGAGGCGCACCTTTCGACAGGCTCAGGGCGAACGGTAGTATTCAGCGTTTCCTGAGAAGTTGGCAAAATGCCGGGAACAGCACGGTAAAAATACTGTCAAATGCCCCTGCTTTTGCTGGGTGTTGCGTATTTTCCTGATCTTTTTACCGAGGAACACTGATGAAAAAAACCCTTGCCATTACGGCCCTGGCGCTCGTCGTGGCCGTCTGCTTGCCTGAAAACGGGCTTATGCTCTCTGCCCACGCCCAGGACGCCGCCGCGTCCGCGCCGCGCGCCCTGCCCGACTTCGCCAGTCTTGTCGAAAAAGTCGGCCCCGCCGTGGTCAATATCAGCATCAACGAAACCATCCAGGCCGATGATGGCGACAACCCCTTCGCCAACGATCCCTTCTTCGATTTCCTGCGCCGCTTCGGCATGCCGGGGCCGGGCTTTCCCAACCAGCCCGGCTTTCCCAACACGCCACACAGCCGTCAGGGCATTGGTTCCGGCTTCATCGTCAGCAGCGATGGCTACGTGCTCACCAATGCCCATGTGGTCGGCGAAGGCGGCAATGCCACCGTCACCGTCAAACTGAGCGACAAGCGCGAATTCAAGGCCAAAGTGATCGGCGTCGACCGCCGCACCGACGTCGCCGTCATCAAGATCGAAGCCAGTAACCTGCCAACAGTCGCCATCGGCGATCCCGACCGCGCCCGCGTCGGCGAATGGGTGGCCGCCATCGGCTCGCCGTTCGGCCTGGAACACACCGTTACCGCCGGCATCATCTCGGCCAAGGCGCGCCGCCTGCCGGACGAGAATTACGTGCCCTTCATTCAGACCGACGTCGCCGTCAACCCCGGCAACTCGGGCGGCCCCCTGTTCGATCTCAATGGACGAGTCATCGGCATCAACTCACAAATTTACTCGCGCTCCGGCGGCTTCATGGGCATTTCTTTCGCTATTCCCATCGACGTCGCCATGAAGATCAGGGATCAGCTCGTGCAGCACGGTCGCGTGCAGCGTGGCCGTCTGGGTATCTACATTCAGGAGCTGAGTCCGGATCTGGCTCCGTCGTTCGGCCTCGACAAGCCGCGCGGCGCGCTGGTGGCGCAAATCGAACCGGGCAGCGCCGCCGACCGCGCCGGTCTTAAAACGGGCGACGTCGTACTCAAGGTCGATGGCAAGGATGTGAGTGAATCCAGCGAACTGCCGCGCATCATCGGCGACAGGCAACCGGGCAGCAAGGTCAGGCTCGACATCTGGCGCGACGGCAAAAGCCGCGAAATCACCGCCGTACTCGACGAACTGCCAGCGGAAAACACCGCCTCCGTCCGTCCCGGCAAGGACAAAAACGCGCACGGTTCGCTCGACAAGCTGGGCCTTGCCCTGCGCGCCCTTGACGCCCGTGAAGCGTCTCGCCTGGGCGTGCCGGGCGGCTTGCTGGTTGAGGCGGTCGGCGGGCAAGCGGCCAAGTCCGGCTTGCAGCCCGGTGACGTGATCCTGACCCTCAATAGCCAGCAGATTTCCTCGCTGGCGCAATTCCGGCAACTGTTCGACAAGGCGGGCAAGCGTTTCGCGCTCCTGATCCAGCGCGGCAATGCGCGGATTTTCGTGCCGGTCAAGCTCGACTGAAAAACCGTCCGGAAGGGTGCGGCGTCAACCGCGCCCTTCCGGATGGCGGTCTGGCGAGAGGCCGCTTTCCCGCCGGGTTTTTTCCGGCGCTCGTGCCGCGTTACACCTTGAAGCGCGCCACCGATTCCTGCAATTCCCCGGCCAGCCGTTCCATTCTGCGCGCCGCTTCCACCGTGCTTTCGATGGCGACGTCGTTCTCGCGCGCCATGGCGGCGATGGAGTCGATGCCGTCCGTTACTGTGGCGCTGCTGCTACGCTGCTCGTCCACGGTTGTGGAAATCAGGTCGAGACTGCCGCCGACTTCGACCACCAGTTCGTTGGCTGCGTTCAGCACGGTCACGACCCGGTCTGCGGTGACGCAACTCGATTCGATATGGTTCAGGCCGCGCGCGATTGCGTCCTGCACCGAAGCCGACTGTTGCCCGATGTCTTTGGTGATGTCGTCGATCTGTCCAGCCGAATGCGCCGATTTTCCGGCGAGCTTGCGCACTTCGTCAGCCACCACCGCAAAGCCGCGCCCCTGTTCGCCAGCGCGGGCGGCCTCAATCGCCGCGTTGAGCGCAAGCAGGTTGGTCTGCTCGGCGATCTCGCGCACTTCCCTGGTTATGTTGGTGACGGCTTGTGTCGAATTGACGAAAGCTCTCATTGAATCGGCCATGCGCCTCACCGCGTCCCGTACCTGTCCCAATTCGCCGATCAACTGCCCGAGACTGGCCTGCCCGGCCTGTGAGCGGACGAGGCTTTCGTGCGAGCGCGCGCGCACCGAGCCGGAGTTATCGGCAATCGACGCGATCTTGCCGTTGAGATCCTCGACCGCCGTGGCGACCTGCACCGAACTGGCGGTCTGGCTGCGCGAACTTTCGGCGATGAGAGAAGCGCTCTTGGTCAGGTCGCGCGCCTGCCCGGTCACGGCGGTTGCCGAAGTGCCAACCTGGCGCACCAACCCGGAAAAAGTTCCCAGCATGCGATTGAAAGTGGCGGCGGCAAGGCCGATTTCATCCCGGTGACCGGCATCCAGCCTGCGAGTGAGATCGCCGCCGCCCTGGGCGATTTCGGACAGGCCCGAAGTCAGGTGCGACAAGGGACGGGTCACGAAGCGGTGAATGAAGAAATAGATGAACCAGATCAGGGGCAGAGAGACGACGATGGCGAACAGCACGCTCTCGTTGCGGAAGCGAGTGACCGCCTCATTCACATGTTGCAGCGAAATGTGCATGCTCACCGCACCCAGCGGTACGCCTTCCTCGACCACGTGGCAGGAGATGCAATCCTTGCCGAGGTAATTCTTCGCGGCCAGTGACGGAATCACCACCCGCAGGTATTCGCCCCGGCTGTCCGATTTCACCTGCATGTAGGGCTTGCGGCTCTCCATCGCCTGACGTTCGACTTCATCGGGCATCACCGCAGCAGCGTTGCCGGGGCCGTAAAGCTTCGATACCGCCTCGCCCCGGATCACCTTGAGGTCGTTGACCAGCGACAGTTCCTTGATCTGGTCGAGAAACACGTCACGCTGACCCACGGTGCCGGTAATCATCATCCCGGTCAGTCCGGCCAGGGTCATCTCGTTGACCGTGTACGCGAAATCCTGCGCCTGGCCGATGACGATGCCTCGATTCACCTTGGTTTCCCATACGATCATGACGCCCCAGGCAAACAACAACATGAGCCAGATCGCGCCGGTAAGGCGTATCCAGATGGGCGTATCCGAGAGACGAGGCATGGCTTGATTCTCCTGACAAACTGTTGCGCCTGGAACCTTGTTTCCGGGCCGTTGTCGACTAGCACTGTCGTCACTGTCGCTTTCCAGCGTTTACGACACGTCCCGCATGAGCTTGAGCAATGTTTTTTTTGCCTTCGTCATGTGCAACGCGCGTTTCTTTTTGACTTATGGCGCGAGTCGAATATCATCGACGCTCTGTGGAGCGCCGATCAGTACCACCGCCACACACACTATCCACCATGACATGAGGTCAGACATGAACAAAATCACTGTTTCCATCGCATTGGGCGCCGCCGCCCTGTTCCTTGCCGGCAGCGCCTCCGCCCAGGTCAAGCCCGAAGACCAGATCAAGTACCGCAAGGCGGCCTACAGTTTCGCGTCCTGGAACATGGGCAAGATCAAGGCCAACATCGACGGTGCCTATGACGCAGCGCAAGTCAGGGCTGCGGCTGATGCCGTCGCCGCCGTCGCCGGTTCGGGCCTGGGCGCGCTCTTCGGGCCGGGCACCGAAAAAGCCATCGGTGACCAGAAAACTGCGGTCAAGCCCGAACTGTTCCAGAACGGTGCGGAAGTCGCCAAGCTGGCCGGTAACTTCGCCACCGCCGCCGCCGCACTCGTCAAGGCAGCCGACAGCGGCGATGCCGCCACGGTAAAGACTGCCTTCGGCGACGTTGGCAAAACCTGTAAGGCGTGCCACGACCAGTTCAAGGCTCGCAACTGAAAAAGGCGAAGCCCGCCGCCAATAAAAAAGACGCCAATCAGGCGTTCTTGAAGGAAGCACTGAACAATTTCCAACCATGGGCAGGGGCGGTTCCGAACCGCCCCTGCTTGTCGAAGCCCTTGCTCCGGCAAGGCGCGCCCTTCGGCAGGCTCAGGGCGAATGGTATTATTCAACGTTTCCCCAGGTGATCTGGCAGGCTGTCCCTGTCCGCGCCTGACGATATGGCGTCCCGTTCCAGTTCCCCAGCCTTCGATGGCGCCCTGACCGCCGACCGTCCCCGCCTGCTTCGTCTCTGGCGCGAGTTGCGCGCCGGGCGCGGCAACTCCGCCGCGCAAGCCGACTTTGACGCCCTTCTGGCCCGTTCCCGCGCCGCCTGCACCGCTCGTCGCGCCTCCCTGCCCAGCCCGACTTTTCCCCCTGAACTCCCCGTCTCCGCCCGGCGCGATGACATTGCCGCTGCGTTCGCCGTGCATCAGACCCTCATCGTCTGTGGCGAAACCGGCTCCGGCAAGACCACACAATTGCCGAAGATTTGCCTTTCTCTCGGGCGCGGCGTAGCGGGGCTGATCGGCCACACCCAGCCGCGCCGGCTGGCGGCGCGCGCCACCGCCGCGCGCATCGCGCAGGAACTTGGCAGCCCGCTCGGGGGCGCGGTGGGCTACAAGATTCGCTTCAGCGACCACACCAGCGCGGAAAGCTACATCAAACTGATGACTGACGGCATTCTGCTGGCCGAAACGCAGGGCGATCCGCTCTTTTCGGCCTACGACACCATCATCATCGACGAGGCGCACGAGCGCAGCCTCAACATCGACTTTCTCCTCGGCTACCTCAAGACACTGCTGCCGAAACGGCCCGACCTCAAGCTCATCATCACTTCGGCCACACTCGACGCCGACCGTTTCGCCCGCCATTTCGCAGACGCTTCTGAGCGCGCCGCACCGGTGATCGAGGTCTCCGGGCGGCTCTACCCCATCGAGATGCGCTACCGCCCGGTGCTCGACGAGGACGACGACAGCAAAAAGGACGGCGAACGGGGCGGGCGCGCGAGCCGCAATCGAGACCTCTACGATGCGCTGGTCGACGCCGTCGACGAAGCGCAACGCTGCGGCCCCGGCGACGTGCTCGTTTTCCTCCCCGGCGAGCGCGAGATACGCGAGGCTGCCGAAGCCTTGCACAAGGCCCGGCTTGCGCCCGGCAGCGAGGTGTTGTCGCTGTTCGCACGCCAGTCGGCGCGGGAGCAGGCGCGGGTGTTCGCCGCATCAAGCGGACGTCGGGTGGTGCTGGCGACCAACGTGGCGGAAACCTCGCTCACCGTGCCGGGCGTGCGCTATGTGGTCGATACCGGCCTGGCCCGGATCAAGCGGTACTCGCCGCGCAACAAAGTTGAACAGTTGCGAGTCGAAAAAGTGTCGCAAGCCTCGGCCCGCCAGCGCGCCGGACGTTGCGGACGGGTGATGGACGGCATCTGCCTGCGGCTCTACGACGAGGACGGTTTCAACCGGCGCCCGGCGCACACCGATCCCGAAATCCTGCGCTCGTCGCTCGCCGGGGTGATCCTGCGCATGAAGGCGCTCCAGCTCGGCGCGGTCGAGGATTTCCCCTTCATCGACCCGCCGGGGTCGCGCCTGATCGGCGACGGCTACGCACTGTTGGCCGAACTTGGCGCTATCGGCGATGAGGGAGAAGCGGCGGCGCGTGTGCTCACGCCCATCGGGCGCGAACTGGCGAAGCTGCCGCTCGACCCCCGCATCGGACGAATGATGCTGGCCGCGCGCGAACGCGGGGCACTGGCCGAAGTCTTGGCGATTGCCGCCGCGCTCTCGGTGCAGGAACCGCGCGAACGTCCGCGCGAGAACCCCGGCGCGGCGGAGCAGGCTCACGCGCAGTTTCGCGGCGCGGAACAAGATCGGCAGTCCGAATTTCTCTGGTACTGGAATTTGTGGAAAGCCTGGGGTGAGGTGCAGCGCCACGAATCCGGCAACCAGCAGAAACAGTGGTGCCGCCGCCATTTCCTCTCGTACCTGCGCATGCGCGAATGGCGCGATGTGTATGCGCAACTGCACACTTTGTGCGTCGAACATGGCTGGAAAATCAACGAACAGCCCGCGAACTACGAAACAATCCACAAATCGCTGCTCGCCGGACTGCTCGGCAGCATCGGCTGCAAGGCGGAAGAAGCCGCTGGCCCGCAGGCGGGCAGTTATCTTGGCGCACGCGGCATCCGTTTCTGGCCGCATCCGGGATCAATGCTGGCGAAAAAGGCGGGCAAGTGGATTGTGGCCGCCGAACAGGTCGAGACCTCGCGCCTGTTCGGGCGTTGCCTTGCCCGCATTGAGCCGGAATGGGTGGAAGAAGTCGGCGACCACCTGATTCGGCGGCAAATGTTTGAACCGCACTGGTCGAAGGCTGCCGGCAGCGTGCGCGCCTGGGAACGCGGCGTGCTTTACGGCCTCACCCTTTGGCCGCGACGGGGCGTGCCGTACCGCGACGTCGACCCGGCGCTGTGCCGCGAACTGTTTATCCGCGAAGGACTGGTCGCAGGCGACATTGCCGAAGGGCCGGCGCGCACGATGGGGTTTCTCGCCCACAACCGCAAGCTCGTGGCCGAAATCGAACGGCTGGAACACAAGACCCGCCGCCCGGACGTGCTTGTCGACGAAACCCTGATAGAAGCTTTCTACGACAGCAAAATACCCGCGAACGTCGTCGATCTTGCATCGTTCGAGCCTTGGCGCAAACAGGCGGAAAAAGACGCGCCGAAGCTGCTCCATCTCTCGCGCGAACAGCTCATGCGCCACGAGGCGGAAGGCGTGACCAGCGAACGCTTTCCACCCGCGCTCGACGTGCTCGGCCAGCGGCTCAGGCTCGATTACCGCCACCAGCCCGATGAGGCCGACGATGGTGTGACGCTCATCGTGCCGTTGGCGATGCTCAACCAAGTGCCGGCACAGCGTTGCGAATGGTTGGCGCCGGGCTTGCTGGAAGAAAAAGTGACGGCGCTGATGAAAACCGTGCCGCAAAAAATCCGCCATCGGCTGCAACCGCTCGCCGCGAGTGCGGCGGCGTTCATGGACGCCTGCGAGGCGGGTGAATTCGAGCGCAACGGCCCGCTTCTCAAGGCGCTCCAGCACTTCATTGAGGAGCGCGTGCATCTCAAGTTGCCGCTGGAGAGTTTTCGCCCGGAAAACCTGCCGCCGCACTGCTTCATGAATTTCCGCGTCGTCGACGAACATGGCCGCGTGCTTGGGCAGTCGCGCCAGTTGGGCGAATTGCGCGCGCGGCTGAAAGACCAGGTTGCGGCAAGTTTTGCGGCGGCGACGGTGGATGACGGCCTGCCGGCGTCTTCTCCTCGCCCGCTTGCGGGAGAGGAGAAGAGAGATGCCAATGGTTTTACCGCCTGGACGTTCGGCGCGTTGCCCGAGTTGATCGAAGTGAAGATCGGCGGGCATGAGACGGTCGGCTTTCCCGCGCTCCACGACGACGGCGACAGCGTTTCGCTACGCCCCTTCGACACGCCCGAGGACGCGGCGCGTGTGCATCGTCGCGGGCTGGCGCGGCTGTTTGCCCTCGCGCTCAAGGATCAGGTGAAAGCTGCCGGGCGTCTGTCCGGCCTGCGCGAACTGGTCTTGCAATACCGCGATTTCGGCACGGAAGCCGAACTCAAGACCCGGCTTGTCGAAGCCACACTGGCGCGCTGCTGCCTCGGCGAACCGCTGCCGTCCGATGCTGGCGCTTTCGAGCGCCGCTGTCAGGAAGCCCGTCCGCGCATCACCTTGGTCGCGCAGGAATTCATGCGGCTGGCCGCGCAACTGGTCGCGGAAAACGCCGCGCTGCAAAAACGCCTGCTCACGCTCAACAAGGTGTTTCCCGACGCCGTGGCCGACGTGCGCGCGCAAGTCGCCGCACTGCTGCCAGCGGATTTTCTGTCCGCCTTCGATTGGGAGCGTCTCGCCCATTTCCCGCGTTACTTCAAGGCTGCCGCGATGCGCCTCGACAAGCTGCGTGAGAATTCCGCCCGCGACGCCAGCGCGATGGCGGAATGGAAATCGCTCGCGCAGCCCTGGGAACGCGAAAGCCTTGCCCGTCGCCGCGCCGGTGTCATCGCACCCGAACTGGAAGCCTTCCGTTGGCTGCTCGAAGAACTGCGGGTGGGGCTGTACGCGCAGGCACTGAAAACACCGATGCCGGTGTCGACGAAGCGCTTGCAGAAGATTTGGGGGGAACGGCAAGACAAGGCTCGCAGTTAACGGGCCGGGAATGGCGAAGCGGATTTGGCCTCACACATCAATATTTTGTGCCCGCAACGCATTGTTTTCGATGAAGGCTCTGCGTGGCTCCACCTCATCCCCCATCAAGGTCGTGAAAATCTCGTCCGCCGCGATGGCGTCGTCGATCTGTACCCGCAGCAAGCGCCGCACGACGGGATCCATCGTGGTTTCCCAGAGCTGTGCAGGGTTCATCTCGCCCAGCCCTTTGTAACGCTGCTTGCTCAAGCTGCGTTCGACTTCGGCGAGCAGCCAGGCGATGGCATCCGAGAAACGCGTTACCGCCTGCCGTTTGTCGGCGCGGCGGATTTCCGCGCCGGGGCCGATCAGGCCAGAGATGGATTCGGCGGCGGTGCGGATGCCGCGATAGTCGCCGGAGGCAAGAAAATCAGCTTCGATCCAGCCAAAGCGCCGATTGCCATGGTGCAGGCGCTCGACGACGAGACGCCAGCTTTCGGATTCGTCATGGAATTCGGCATACACCTGCAAACCTTCCGGCAGGAAGGCTTGTAACGTGCCGGCGCTGGCGCGGGCGGCGGCTTCGTCGATGAGGTTCAGGGTGAGATCGTGCGCCAGGATGATGTGCAACACCTCGGGGTCGATGATGCTGGCCAGACGCCTGATGATGGCTTCGGCCAGCAGGTAGCTGCGCGCCAGTCCGCCCAGCGTCTCGTCGGCAATGGGCGCGGCCCCTTCCTGCGGCACGAGCGACGCGCCGTCGAGCGCGAGCTTGAGCAGGTGGTTGTTGAGTTCGTTGTCGTCCTTGATGTAGATCTCGGTTTTCCCGTGCTTGATTTTGTAGAGCGGCGGCTGCGCGATGTAGATGTGGCCGCGCTCGACGAGTTCGGGCATCTGGCGGTAGAAGAAGGTGAGCAACAGGGTGCGGATGTGCGCGCCGTCGACGTCGGCGTCGGTCATCAGGATGATGCGGTGGTAGCGCAGTTTTTCGGGCTTGTAGTCTTCCTTGCCGATGCCGGTGCCGAGTGCGGTGATCAGGGTAACGATGGCTTCGGAACTGATGAGCCTGTCGAAACGGGCTTTTTCAACGTTGAGCACCTTGCCGCGCAGGGGCAGGATGGCCTGGAATTTACGGTCGCGCCCTTGCTTGGCCGAGCCGCCGGCGGAGTCGCCCTCGACGATATAGACTTCGCACAGCGCGGGGTCTTTTTCCTGGCAGTCGGCGAGTTTGCCGGGCAGACCCGCGCCGTCGAGCACGCCTTTGCGGCGCGTCATGTCGCGCGCCTTGCGCGCCGCTTCGCGGGCGCGGGCGGCTTCGACGATTTTGCCGCAGATGGTCTTGGCGTCGATGGGGTTTTCGAGCAGAAAGTCGGAGAGCTTGGCGGCGACGACTTCTTCCACCGCCGGACGGGCCTCGGAGGACACCAGCTTCATCTTGGTCTGGCTGGCGAACTTGGGGTCGGGCATCTTCACCGACAGCACGCAGGCCAGCCCTTCGCGCATGTCGTCGCCGGTGACCTCAATCTTGGCTTTCTTGGCGATCTCGTTTTCTTCGACGTATTTGTGGATGACCCGCGTCATCGCGGCGCGCAGGCCGGTGAGGTGGGTGCCGCCGTCGGCCTGCGGGATGTTGTTGGTGTAGCACAGCACCTGTTCCTGGTAGCTGTCGTTCCACTGCATGGCGACTTCGACGTCGAGTTCGGCGGCATCGGAGCCGGTCATGATGCGGGTGGTGCCCGTGGCGTAGAACACCGTGG
>JAITQD010000089.1 GCA_031289095.1 Azoarcus sp. | reverse complement strand
CCTGGCCGAAGCCAGCGCCGAATGGCTGCACGAACGTGTGCGCCGCCAAGTCTGGGGCTACGCCGCCGACGAAGCGCTCGACGCCGACGCCCTGATCCGCGAACAATACCGCGGCATCCGCCCCGCCCCCGGCTATCCGGCCTGCCCCGACCACACCGCCAAACGCGACCTGTTCGCGCTGCTCGACGCCCCCCGCAACGCCAGCATGGGTCTGACCGAATCCATGGCGATGACCCCGGCGGCGAGCGTGGCCGGCTTTTACTTCTCACACCCAGAAAGCCGCTACTTCACCGTCGGCAAAATCGGGCGCGACCAGCTCGAAGACTGGGCGGCGCGCGCGGGCATGAGCGTGGAAGAAGCCGCGCGCTGGCTCGCACCGCTGCGGTGACCTGACGGGCAATTTTCACACTCTCCTGCCGTGCGAAGTCGCTACGAGAATTAATGCCTCGTAGGTACAAGAATTAATACCTCATGAATGAGTGACAGGCGTTGTCTTTTTTGCAGTGCCCAGTATAAGTTACAAAGTGACAACTTAATACGCATCCGCGCTTGTCGGTGGACTGAATTCATACCCCCGATGATTGAAAACAGAAAGGAGAAATACATGACATCCAGGCTTGATTTTCCCAAAACCGCGCCAACACTTTTTGCAAGCAAGCAAGCAAGCAAGCAAGCAAGCAAGCAAGCAAGCAAGCAAGCAAGCAAGCAAGTAGACAGGCAATGACATATTTTATCGACAGGGCTTCTTCTCCCGCGTTTTTACGACGTTCACCGCTTTTTTACGCCATAGCCGGATTCCTCTCCTGCCTCGCGCTCGCGGCGCGGGCGGAGGATCATGTCACCAACGGGCTGGATGATGGCACTCCCGGCGCCTTGCGGGAGGTGCTCTCCGGCACAACTGAAACCGGCGTGGCGATTGACAATGGCGTCACGGTCGAGATTATCGGCGGGGCCATCACCCCCTCGACAAGCGTAACGATGCTCCAGGGGCGAGGCGGCCCCCTCACCGCCGCCAGCGATCTGCGGAACATTGCCAACGCCTTTCGCGCCGCAAATCCCGACCCGGCGACCTGGGGGACGTATTTTGCCAGTGGCTACGTGTTTGCAGGCGCGGTCGATGCGGCGGTCGCCGATGCGCTCTCCACCTCCGGCGCTTCCGTGATTCAGGGCAACTCAACAACGCGAACCGCGCCCGTCATTCTGGATACGCGCGGAGGCGCGTCCTCCCTGGGTTATGCAGGGCTGATATTCCGGGGATTTGTCAACGCGCTTGGCCATAATTGCTACACCAGCAATTTTTGCGGCGGGGGCATCGTGGGGAGCAACGCCTTTGGCGCTGATTCCACTCTCGGGAGTATCGCCAACAGCATTTTCACCGGCAACACCATCACGGGGGACAACGACTACTTCTACGGTGGCGGCGTCGTGGGAGCCTTCAGCGATTCCGGCAACAGCAGCGTCGGAAACATTTGGCGGAGCCTCTTCACCGGCAATACCATCACGGTGACGAATGGCTTCATCATGGGCGGCGGCGTGGCGGGGGCAACCATCGTGGCCGGCACGTCCGGCGACAGCAGCGGCGTCGGAAACATTTCGCAGAGCCTCTTCACCGACAATACCATCACGGTGACGAATGGCTTCATCATGGGCGGCGGCGTGGTGGGCGCCAACAGCAACATTGTCAGCCGTATTGGGGACATTTCGCAGAGCCTCTTCACCGGCAACACGGTCATGCCGGCCATCATCTTGGGCGGCGGCGTGGTGGGAGCCTTCGGCATAGACAGCAACAGCGTCGGAAACATTTTGCAGAGCCTCTTCACCGGCAATGCCATCACGACGGACGACAACATCCACGGCGGCGGCGTGGTGGGCGTCATCAGCGACTACGGCAGCAGCGTCGGGGACATTTCAGAGAGCCTCTTCACGGATAACATCATCACGGCGGAGCACGACAACATCACTGGCGGCGGCGTGGTGGGAACCTACAGCTACTACGGCGGCAGCAGTGTCGGAAACATTTCGGAGAGCCACTTCACAGGCAACACGGTCACGGCGGACGGCTACCTCTACGGCGGCGGCGTGGTGGGGGCCTACAGCAACAGCGGCGACAGCGGCGTCGGGGATATTTTCAAAGGCAGTTTCACAGACAACACGGTCAAGGTAAACGGATCCTACGGCTACCTCGTCGGCGGCGGCGTGGTGGGCGCCTACAGCGACTACGGCAGCAGCAGCAGCGTCGGGGTGATTTTGGAGAGCCACTTCACCGGCAACACGGTCACGATGGATAACAACCTCTGGGGCGGCGGCGTGGTAGGCGCCTACAGCGAGTCCGGCGACAGCGGCGTCGGAAACATTTCAGAGAGCAGCTTCACCGACAATGCCATCGCGATAGGCCAACTCTTCGGCGGCGGCGTGGTGGGCGCCTACAGCGACTACGGCAACAGCGGCGTCGGGGACGTCTCGCAGAGCTTTTTCACCGGCAATGTCATCACGACAGACGGAAACCTCTTCGGCGGTGGCGTGGTGGGCGCCTACAGCGACTACATCGGCAGCGGCAGCAGCGTCGGAAACATTTTGGAGAGCCGCTTCACCGACAACACTGTCATGTTAAAAGGGTACTACAACTACATCGCCGGCGGTGGCGTGGTGGGTGCCTACAGCGACTACGGCAGCAGCGGCGTCGGGGACATTTCGGAGAGCAGTTTTACCGACAATACCATCACGGCGGGCCGTTACATCCAAGGCGGCGGCGTGGTGGGCGCCTACAGCGGCTACGGCAGCAGCAGCGTCGGGGACATTTCGGAGAGCAGCTTCGCCGACAACGTCATCACGGCAGCCAACATCATCGGCGGCGGCGTGGTGGGCGCCTACAGCGACTACGGCAGCAGCAGCGTCGGGGACATTTCAGAGAGCCTCTTCACGGATAACACCATCACCGTATCCTACGAGATCGTTGGCGGCGGCGTGGTGGGCGTCGACAACTCCTCCGGTGGTGGCAGCAGCGTCGGAAACATTTCGCAGAGCAGCTTCGCCGACAACACCATCACGGCAGCCAGCATCATCGGCGGCGGCGTGGTGGGCGCCTACAGCGACGATTCCGCCATCGCGACCGTCGGTTCCATCACCCGCAGCCGCTTCACCGACAACACCATCGATGCGACCAGTGGCGACCTCTACGGCGGCCTGATCTACACCGCCGACGACCTGACCATCGCCGACTCCACCTTCACCGACAACACGTTTACCGCAGGCGGCACTTTTGGCGGCACAGTGAGCATCGACACCAGCACGGCAGGCGCCAGCGGCGGCGATCCAGACACCCACACCGTCACTCTGCAAGCCACGAGTGGCCAGACCACCCTTTTCCAGAACAACGTCGCGACCGACGCGAGCGGCACGACGCCCAATTCCCTGGCTTTCGTCAATCTCCATAACGGCGCTTCCGCCGCCAACGCCGTCCTGAACATCGACGCTGCCTCTGGCGGCACGGTGGCGCTTTACGACCCGATCAAGGCCGTGCTGGACACCAACCATACCTTCAACATGAACGTCACCGGCGCGGGCGATTTCCTGTGGGGCGGCAAAAATCTCGTCGATACCGAAGCGAAAACCGGCGCGATCACCCTGAAGGCGGGCACAACGACCCTGCTCACCAATTTTGAACTGGACGCGCCCACCCACACCGTGGCGGTCAACAGCGCCGCCACCCTCAGCTTTGAGGGCGTGGGAACCCTGAAGGTCGACCACGTCGCCGTCGATACGGGCGGCACGCTGAACGCGCGCAAAGGCAGCCGGATCGAGGGCGATTTATTCGCGGACGCGGGCGCGAACCTCAGATTCCTGCTGAACAACCAGATCGGCAACGGCAGCACCATTCTGACCGTCACCGGCGACGCGACGATTGACAATGCCCGCATCCTGATCGGCTTCGAGGCCAGCAACCCGATCTTCGGCGTGGGCGACGTCATCACCCTGATCGACGCGGGCGCCTTGAGCGCCGACGGTATCAACCCCACCGCCAGCGCGACCGGTGTGCAGGGCGTTTCGCTGATCTACAACTTCGATGTTTTGGTCGATCCTTCCGATGCCACCAACCTCATCGCCACCCTGGGCAGCACCTCTCGCAGCGGTGGCGGCGCGACGCCTGTCTCCCTCAACCCGCAAACCAAGGCGCTGGCCGAAGGCTATCTGGCGGGCGTGGGCGCATTGCTGGGCGGCGCGGATCTGGCCGAACAGGGCATTCTGCTGGCGGCAGAAGCCAGTCGTCTGTCGCCCGGCCCGCAAGTCTTTGGCACGGTGTCGGGCGGACGACAACGGTTGAAATCGGGGTCGCATATTGATGTCGATGGCATTCGCCTGATCACCGGAGCGAATTCCGCACAGGAATGGGCCAGCGGTCGTAGCGTCCTGGGCGCTTTTTTTGAATACGGAGAAGGCCACTACACCACCCACAACAGTTTTGTGGATGCCGCGCCTGTCAAAGGCAAGGGCGATGCCGACTACGCCGGGGTTGGTGTGCTGGGTCGCTTTGATTTCACCGGCAGCGAAACAGGGCATTCTTACCTGGAAGGCACGTTGAGAACCGGACGGATGGAAACCGACTTCCGCAGCGCCGACATGAAAGACGCCTGGGGCCGTGGTGTCCGCTTCAAGAGCAAGACAAGCTACTACGGCGCATCCTTGGGCGCGGGCTATGTCTGGCAGGTGAGCGAACGGGCCAACCTGACAGGCTATGGCAAATACCTGTGGACGCACGAAGGGAGCGACAGCCTGCATCTTTCCACGGGCGACCCGGTTGAATTTTCCGCCGTCAATTCCAGCCGTCTCCGTCTGGGCGCGCGCTACAACCGGAGCATTGGCGAGGGCAAAACCGCCATCGCTTATGCGGGGCTGGCCTGGGAGCATGAATTCGACGGTGAAGCCAAGGCCAAGGTCTACGGCTACCCGATTGACGCGCCGAAACTGAAGGGCGATTCCGGCATTGCGGAAATCGGCGTCACCCTCAATCCTGCCGCTCATCCTCCTCTGACCCTGGATTTGGGCGTGCAAGGTTACGCGGGAAAGAGAGAAGGCGTCACGGGAACGTTCAGAGTGAATTACAAGTTCTGAGAAGCCAGCAATGCGCGGCGATGTGGACTATTGAGCTTTCATCCGCCGCAACGGCGGCAACACTTGAGCACAGAGCGCCCCCGAGGCGGCGAAAGGCGCACCGGCGCATGGATTGAGCGATCCACCGCCGGGGCATTTCGGGAAAACTGTTCAAACCCTGAAATGCCCGACGCCGTGGTTCAGCTTGTCCGCCTCAGCCTTGAGCAAGGCTGCGGTCTGCGACACGGCGCGGGCCACCTTGTCGGTGTCGCTGGCGATCTGGGCCGAGGCGTTGACCTGCTCGGTCATGGACTGCGCCGCCGAAGCCTGTTCGGTGGCGGATTCAGCGATGCTGTTGACGTTGTCGACCAAGGAACGGGTGATCGTCTCGATGTCGTCCAGCGCCTCGCCCGCCGTGCCGGACTCCTGCGCGCCCCGGCGCGTTTCCTCGACTACTGTGCCGATGGACGCACGCACCGCATCGACGCCCATGGTGATCTCGCTCAGAATCTTGCCGATTTCATCGGCTGAATTGGCCGACTGCTCGGCCAGCTTGCGCACTTCGTCGGCCACGACCGCGAAGCCGCGTCCGACCTCGCCAGCGCGCGCCGCTTCGATGGCGGCATTGAGCGCCAACAGGTTGGTCTGCCCGGCGATAGCCCCGATGCTGCTGACCACCGTTTTGATCTTGCGCGAATGCACGGTCAGGCGCTCAACCTCGGAGAGCGAGGATTGCACCCGGTTTTCGACTGCATGGATCGAGTCGATCACGCCATGGACGACTTCCTTGCCGCGCGTCACCTTACTCGCGGTCTCGCCTACGCGCTCGTTGGCGGCTTCGGCGCTGTGGGCTACCTGTTCGACAGCCGCCGACAGTTCTTCGATGTTGCGGCTGACCTCGGATGAGGTCAAGGACAGGCGGTCGACGTTGCTGGAGAGGCTGTTCATCTCCCCAAGCGCATCGGTGGCGGCGGCGGTCACGGCTGACGAGGACTGGTGGATGGTGCCGACCAGTTTCTTCATTGACTCGCGGGCATCGTTGATGCGCACGGCCAGCACGTCGATTTCGTTGCGCGAGCCGGCCTCGGCGCTCAACGCCTGGCTCAGGTCGCCTGCGCCCATGCGGTCGAGCGCCTGGACGAGCAGGCCAATGGGGTGAAGCTGGCGATGGATCACCCACCACAGACACAGCGCCAGCGCCAGGTTCATGCACGCCAGTCCGATAAAGAACCAGTGGGTGAGGCCGTCGTAGGTTACGGTGTATTCCGCCATCGGCACGGAGGCGACGACAATCCAGTCCATTCCGGGAATTTCGCGGAAGACGGAGATTTTTTCTTCCGTCCGGCCATCCGACGTTACCCAGTCGTAGAGCGAGGAGCCGCTCTTGCGCGCGATGACCTGCTGAAGGAAGTCCTGGGCGGGGGCGGCGCTCACCAACTGGCCATGGAGCGTCGGATGGATGATGAATTTCGCTTCCTTCTGGTCACCCGTGGGCAGGGCGATGAGATAAGGATATCCGGTCTTGCCGAGCGAAACCTTTTCCAGGCGATCCGCCAACGCCTGGAGTCTGTCAGCGACGGAGATGCGCATGTTGATCGCACCGACGACTCGCCCGTCCTGATCCTTCACCGGCTTCGCCATCAGGACGTACAGTTTTCCGGCACGCTGGATCGTCCCGACATACGGCTTGCCTTCCTGCAAAGTCCCCACGTATGAGTCCGAAACCAGCGACCCATCGCGGTATTTGCCATTGTCATCCTTGAGCAGGGTCGTGGATCTATAGAAATTTCCGCCGTCCCGCACGAAGAAAGCGACATCTTCCAGCGGATTCCTTTCCTTGTGGGCCAGCAGGTAAGCCTGGTTACTCGTGGCGCGCACGTCGCCGAACATCAATTCCGGCCTCGCCGCGCCGCCGATGACGACGGAGCCGCCGCTGAGCCGCGCTGGCGGCAAGTTGCGCTCGAAGCGATCCATTGCCGCCACCGCCTCTTTCTTCATGTCGTCGTCGGCGTCCTCAATGGCGAGATAGATCAGGTCGAGCTGCGTTTGCAGTGTGCTGACTGCCGTGCTTTGCGCGACGCTGTGCGCATAGGAGTACAACGCGATGGAAAGTGGAATACCGATCAGCAGGCACAGCGCAATCACGCCAATGAGGGTTTGTTGTACCAAGGTAAGACGGCGAATATGGAGCATGGCGACCTCTCGAACTGTACTGCCAGGGCGTTTACGCATTCCCCAGGCGGAACATCACAAATAAGCACGATGGGTAATAAATGACTATTCCGATAATATCTCCCGCAATAACGTAGCCGTGTGTTGCGGTTTTCCACAGTTATTCGGTGGTTTTCCACAGTTAGTTGACGGTTTTCCACAATACGCCTGAGAAAAACACGCGCTGCGACATGTTTCCAGACTGCGTGATACAGAAAACTGGCGCTGACGACAGGGACGAGCGCAAGATGGAAACCCTTGGCATTACCGAACGGGGGTGGCGTCATGAAAGAACCTGTCACGCGGCTATTCCGGGGGCTGGCGCTGGCCGCCGCGTTTGTCCTGGGCGGTTGCGCATCGACACCGCCGTTGCCCGCCTACACCACCGAGGCCGAGGTGCTGGCCGAGCGTGGCGAGCCGTCTGCCCGCTGGTACGACTACGACAGCAGCACAACGACACTCGAATATTCCACCCAGCCCGATGGCGTGACCTGCCTGATGCTGCGGGTCGATGACGAGGGCAAGGTTCTGCGGCAATGGGATGCGCTCGACGCCAGGAACCTCAGCCGCGTCAAACCCGGCATGTCACAGGAAAGTGTGCGGCAGCTTTTGGGTGAACACCGTTCCGAGCGGGTATACCCGGGCACGCGCGAAGAAGTGTGGGACTGGAACATCCGCCATCGCGGACGCGGCAAAGCCACGCTGTTCAACGTGCACTTTCTCGACGGGCGGGTGCGATACACCGACCGCACCCGCCTCTCCCAGGACGGCGAGCGTGAGTGGGCTGACGATTTGGGCTGGAACCCGTGGTATCCGCTCTACCCGTTCGGCGCTTTTTGGCTGTGGCTGAACATCGGCTCCGGCCACCACTGGGGCCATGGCGGACACTGGCACAGCGGTGGACACTGGCGCGGTGGCGGACGCGGTGGCAGCGGCGGACGCGGTGGCGGCGGACACTTTCGGGGGCACTGAAGCTCAGGCGACGATTTCGTCGAGCAGGGCGACGGTACGCGCGGTCGCGCCACGGTTGGCGGCGGTGAAGGCGCGGCCTGCTTCCGCCATTGCCGCGCGCGCGGGGCCGTCGTCGAGCAGGGCAAAGGCGGCCCGCATGGCGTCATCGGCGTTTTCACAACGGCGCGCGGCCCCGGCGCGCACCGCCTCGTCGGCGATGTGCCGGAAGTTGAAGGTGTGCGGCCCGAGCAGTACCGGCGCGCCCACGGCGCAGGCTTCGATTGGGTTCTGCCCGCCGAAAGGCAGCCAGCTTCCGCCAATCAGGGCGACATCGGCCGCCGCGTAGTAGGCGAACATTTCGCCCATCGAATCGCCGAGCCAGACGCGAACCCCGGCTGGCAGCGCCTCGGGCGCACCGTGGGCGTCCAGATTCCAGTCGGCGGAGCGCCGCGCCAGGGTCAGGCCGCAGGCATGCGCCATGGCCTCGACTTCATCGAAACGCTGCGGATGACGCGGCACCAGCACGAGCAGCGCATTCATGTCTTTATGGCGCGCAGCGTGGCGAATGAAAGCGTCGATAATCGGTATCTCCTCGCCTTCGCGCGTGCTGGCGGCGAGGATGGTTGGGCGCGCCCCGCAACGGGCGCGGAATTTCGCCGCCAGGGCGAGCGCATCGCCGGGCGGCGTGCTGTCGAACTTGATGTTGCCGGTGATGCTCACCCGGCGCGCTCCCAGCGCCGACAGACGGGCGGCGTCGGCGGCGGTCTGTGCGCCAGTCGCGGCCAGCGCACCCAGGGTGAGGCGGGTCAGCGACGCCAGGCGCGCATAGCCCAGCGCCGAGCGTTCCGAGAGACGGGCGTTGGCAAGCAGCACCGGCACGCCCCGGCGCTGGCAGGCCGCGAGCAGGTTGGGCCACAACTCGGTTTCCATGATGATGCCGAAGGCCGGGCGGAAGTGGCGCA
>JAITQD010000069.1 GCA_031289095.1 Azoarcus sp. | reverse complement strand
CATTTCAAGCCTGTAGATTCGCAGCGTCTACGCTTTGGCTCCCGCTTCGGCTATGCCATCAACGAGCGCGTCAGCCCCTACATCGGCGCTGCCTGGGAGCGCGAATTCGATGGCAAGGCCCGCGCCGCAGCCAACGGCTACGCCATGGATGCGCCTTCCCTGCGCGGCAATACCGGCATAGGTGAGCTTGGCCTGACTCTTGCGCCGTCCGCTTCCCTGCCCCTGTCTTTTGATTTGAGCCTTCAGGGCTACGTGGGCAAAAGAGAAGGGGCGAGCGGAAGCTTGCAGATCAAGTACAAGTTTTAAGCGGCTGCAAGGAAACATCTTGCGTGCGTACCTCAAAATCGCCCGCATCGCGGCTGTCAATAGGGGTGGCGTCCGTCATCCCTCCGCCTGTACCTGAAACACCTTTCCGTCCTCGATTCGCACTGCCGTGAGTTGTCCGCCCCAGACGTAGCCCGAGTCGAGCGCGATCAGCCCATCCTCGCGGTAAAAACCGAGCGCCGACCAGTGGCCGCAGACGATGGTGTGGCTGCGGCTGGCGCGACCGGGGAGAGCGAACCAGGGCAAGCCGCCTTCCGGCGCTTTGTCGGGTGGGCCCTTGGCGCGCATCGCCATGCGCCCGTCGAGGGTGCAGAAACGCATGCGGGTGAAGGCGTTGACGATGACGCGGAGCCGGCCCCAGCCTTTGAGGCTGTTTTCCCAATGGTCGGGACGGCTGCCGATCAGGTGCAGGAGAAACTTCTTGGCGTCCTTGCCGGTGAGGGTGTCTTCGACTTCGGTGGCGAGCGCCTGCGCCTTGGGCACCGTCCATTGTGGCAGCAGGCCGGCGTGAACCAGTACGTGCCGGCCTTCGACGTGGAGCAAGGGACGCGTGGCGAGCCAGCGCAGCAATTCGTCGCAATCGGGGGCGGCGAGGATCGGCGCGAGGGTGTCGTCCGGGCTGCGGCGCTTGAGTCCGGCCCGCAGCATCAACAGGTAAAGATCGTGATTGCCGAGCACCACGGTGGCCGCCGCGCCCAGGCCGGAGACGAAGCGCAGCACTTCGAGCGATTCCGGGCCGCGATTGACCAGATCGCCCACCAGCCAGAGGCGGTCGGTGGCAGGGTCGAAGGCGCAGAGATCAAGCAGACGCCGGAAGGCGCTGTAGCAGCCTTGCAGGTCGCCGATTGCATAAATGGCCATGAAACAGACTCGCGGTAAGCAGTAAACAGGAAAATTTTAGCGTCCCGGCGCGGCAGGCAGCCGGGTTACGCGATGACCGGCTCGATTTCCAGCGCGACGCCGAAGCGCGCCCGTACGTCGTCCTGGATGCGCGCCGCCAGCCGGAGCACGTCCGCGCCCGTCGCGCCGCCGTGGTTGACCAGCACCAACGCCTGATGTTCGTGGCAGCCGACGGGGCCAAGGCGGCGGCCCTTCCAGCCGCAATGCTCGATCAACCAGCCAGCGGCGAGCTTGACCCGGCCATCGGCTTGCGGGTAGTGCGGCAGCTTGGGATGTTCCGCCCGTAGCGCGGCGCAATGCGCCGCATCGACGAGGGGATTCTTGAAGAAGCTGCCGGCGCTGCCCAGTTCGGCGGGGTCGGGGAGCTTGCGGCGGCGGATGGCGATGATGGCGTCTGAAACCTGGCGCGGCGAGGGCGAGGCGATGTTGCGCGCCGCCAGTTCGCGTTCGATGTCGCCATAGGCGGTGAGCGCCCGCCAGTGGCGTGGCAGACGGAAACGCACCGCCGTGACCAGCCAGCGTCCGGGGTCGTGTTTGAATACGCTTTCCCGGTAGCCGAAGTGGCAGGCAGCGGCGTCGAACGTGCGCATTTCGCCGCAGCGGAGATCGAGCGCATCGAGCGAGGCGAAACGCTCCGCCATCTCCAGCCCGTAAGCGCCGATGTTCTGGACTGGGGCCGCGCCCACGGCGCCCGGCACCAACGACAGGTTTTCCAGCCCCGGCCAGCCTTCGGCGAGCGTCCAGCGCACGAAGTCGTGCCAGTTTTCGCCCGCACCGGCTTCGACGAGTACGGCGTCGTCGTCCTCGCCGAGCTTGCGACGGCCCGCGATTTCCACCTTGAGCACGCAGGGGATTGCTTCGCCGCGCAAGACCAGATTGCTGCCGCCGCCCAGCACGAAGCAGGGTTCATTGCCGTGCGCGGCGGCGAAGGCGCGCGCCTCGTCCGCCGTGCGCAGGCGCAGCAGGCGTGTTGCCCGCGCTGGCAGACCAAAGGTATTGAGTGCCGTCAGGTCGGCGTCGCGTTGTTCGGAGAGACGTTCAGCGGCCATGGCGTGACGGGATGGGGCGAGTGGCGGATGTTGCCGTCATTCTGCGCGCAACGCGTCGAGCGCCCGGTTCAGGTCGTCGGCGCTCACGTTTGCGGCGAGATTGGCCCACGGGGCAAAGGCCTCGCCGTTCGTGATGGCGGCCACCGCCTGCCCGGCGTCGCGCGGCGAGGCGAAGCCCCGGCTTTGCAGGAGCAGGCGACCGTCGCCATCGACGAGCTTGAAGTAGAACTGGCCGTCTGCTTCGCGGTATTGCTTGAATTGCGGTTTGGCCTGCGTTTTTGGGTGCGCGTCCGTTTTTGCCGTCAGGGCCCGGTCGAGTCGGCGCAGCCCGACCGCTTCGCGCAATCTGGCGATGAACGGCGTCGCGTACTGGCCGCGCAGGCGTTCCGCGCCGCTTTTCAGGACTTGTTCAATGCGTTCCGGCTCGGCGATCAGTTCCTCGTAGCGGACGCGCATCGGTGCGATCACCGCTTCCAGTGTGTCGAACAGCGCCTCCTTGGCCTCGCCCCAAGCGATGCCTTCCCGGAAGCGGGTGCGCATCACCTCGGTCTCGGCGGGTGTGGCGAACGCCTGAAAAAGCTGGAACAGGGGCGAGCCTTCGGTTTCCTTCGCCTCGCCGGGTGCTGTCGAGTCGGTGACGATGGCGAAAACCAGTTTTTTCAACTCCGCTGCCGGGGCGAAAAGCGGAATTGTGTTGTCATAGCTCTTGCTCATCTTGCGCCCGTCCAGTCCTGGCAGGGTGGCGACTGCCTCGTCGACCGCCGCCTCGGGCAGCACAAAGTGTTCGCCGTAGCGGTGGTTGAAACTCGCGGCGATGTCGCGCGCCATCTCCAGGTGCTGCACCTGGTCGCGCCCCACCGGCACCTTGTGGGCGTTGAACATCAGGATGTCGGCGGCCATCAGCAGCGGATACATGAACAGGCCCATCGTCACCCCGGCGTCGGGGTCGGCGTCATCGAGCGTGTTTTTGTCCACGGCGGCCTTGTAGGCGTGGGCGCGGTTGAGCAGTCCCTTGCCGGTGACGCAAGTCAGCAACCAGGTGAGTTCGGGAATTTCCGGAATGTCGGACTGGCGGTAAAACCACACCCGCTCGGGACGCAGCCCGGCGGCGAGCCAGGTGGCGGCAATCTCCAGCGTAGAGCGTTGCACCCGATCCGGGCTGCCGGTCTTGATGAGGGCATGGTAGTCGGAGAGGAAATAGAAACTTTCGGCGTCGCTTTGTCGGCTGGCTTCCACCGCCGGGCGGATTGCACCGGCGTAATTACCAAGGTGAGGCGTGCCGGAAGGCGTGATGCCGGTGAGGATGCGTTGTAGGGCCATGGGAGATCGGATCGGCTAGAAAACGGGGTAAAAGGGCAAGGACAGCGGGCTAGCTTACCATCACCGCATCCGCTGTAAATCTTCCAAAGCGCGCTCGCCATCTTCACCAGGCCGTGCCCCCGCAACTGTGTGCGGGGTGACGTTACTTCGCGCAACACGATCGGGAAATACAGGCGCGTTCCACGCCTGGAAGGTCTTGCTTGCCGTCGATGATAAAAGCATCATGCCGGATATGTACGGAAACGTTATCGGCATTTTTATCGGCGTCTGGCTACTGCAAACCACGGCGAGCTTGTCGGCCTGGGCGGCGCAGGGCTGGATTGTGGCGGTCTCGGCGTTTGGCGCGCTTGTGGTTTGCGGACGCTTGCGCAGGCGGGCGCGGACGGCCAGGGGCGGCAGCGCGTTTTGGGCGCTGGGGTTGGCAGCGGCGGTATGTATGGGGTATGCCTACGCGGCGTGGCGGGCGGATGCACGATTGTCCGATGCGCTCGATAGCGCGCTTGAAGGGCGCGATTTGCAACTGACCGGCACGATTGCTTCGTTGCCCGACGACACTGGCGACGGGGTGCGCTTTGTGTTTGAGTCCGACCCCGCCACCGGCGTGCCGCAACGGGTGCTGTTGTCGTGGTATCGCGGACGCGGAAATGCCGCTGGGGAAGACCGCGAGCCGCCCGCCTTGCAGCCAGGGGAGCGCTGGCGGCTCGCGGTGCGCCTGAAACGGCCACATGGTTCGGCGACACCGGGCGGTTTCGACTACGAGGCATGGTTGCTGGAGCGGGACTTGCGGGCCACCGGCTACGTGCGTGGCGGCGAGCGGCTGGTGACGGACGATGGCGGCTTCATGAACCGGGTGCACCGGCTGCGGGCGCGCATCCGGCGGCAGTTCGAGGCCGCGCTGCCGGATGCGCCGTATTGCGGCATTCTGGTGGCGCTTGCCATTGGCGATCAGGCCGGGATCTCGCCCGCGCAATGGGAAGTCCTGCGCCGCACCGGCGTGCAGCATTTGATATCGATCTCGGGCCTGCACATTTCGCTGGTGGCGCTGGCCGTGGGCGGTGCGTGCGGGGCGCTCTGGCGGCGCGCGCCGTGGCTGACATCGCGTTGCCCGGCGCGGCTGGCCGGGGCGATGACGGGATTGGCGGCGGCGGGAATCTACGCTCTGCTTGCCGGGATGGGGATTCCGGTTCAGCGCGCGCTCGTCATGCTGGCAGCGGCGGCCCTGGCGATGACGGCGCGGCGCGAGACGAGTGCGCGCAACGTGTTGACGCTGGCCCTGGCCGTCGTCCTGGCGTTCGATCCGTGGGCGACGCTGGCGGCGGGGTTCTGGCTTTCTTTCGGGGCGGTGGCGGCCATCTTGTTGACGGTGGGCGGACGGGTTGCGCCGTTGCGGGGCTGGCGGGCGGGAGTGAGGCTGCAATGGGCGATCACCCTGTCGGGGGTTCCGATGCTGGTAGCGCTTTTCCAGGGGTTTTCGCTGGCCGCACCGTTCGCCAATGCGTTTGCCATTCCCATGGTGAGCTTCGCCATCGCGCCCCTCACGCTGTTCGCGGCGATCTGGCCCGCTGGCTGGCTGCTCGACCTGGCGCATACGCTGACCGCGTGGATGATGGCGGCGCTGCAATGGTTGTCCGCGAGCGCGTTTGCCCTGCGCGAGCAACCCTTACCGCCGCCCTGGCTGCTGGCGGCGGCAGCGGTCGCGGCGATGCTGTCGATTCTGCCGCGTGGCACGCCTGGACGCCTCGCTGCGTTGGCGCTGCTGGGCGGGTTTTTTCTCTGGCAGCCAGATCGACCGCGACAAGGCGATTTCCACGCCGCCGTGCTCGACGTCGGGCAGGGGCTGGCGGTACATGTGCAGACTGCGAGTCACGATCTGCTCTACGACAGCGGCCCGCTTTACGGCAGCGCGAGCGATGCTGGCGAGCGCGTGGTGTTGCCGTATCTGCGGGCTCGCGGCGTTTCACGACTCGATGCGACGGTCATCTCGCACGACGATGCCGACCATGCGGGCGGACTGCACAGCGTGCAGGCGCGAATCGGGATCGGGGAAATCGTCGCGGGTGCAGAGACCTCCGGCCCGGCGGCGAAAGCGAAGGCGAATTCCGGGCCGGGCAACGCCTACGTGACGCGGATCGAGCCTGTGCGCGGTACGCCTTGCGTCAGTGGGTTGTCCTGGCATTGGGATGGCGTCGATTTTGCCGTGCTGGCACCGAAAACACTCCCCGGCGGGCGGCGCGACAACAGCCAGTCCTGCGTTTTGCGGGTGAGTGGCGCGGGCGGCGTTTCGCTGTTGCTGACCGGCGACCTCGAAAGCAGCGGTGAAGGCCTGCTGGTGGCCATGCAGGGCGACGATTTGGCGAGCACGGCAGTAGTGGCCGCGCACCATGGCAGCCGCTCGTCGTCGTCCCTGGCGTTCGTCACCGCCGTGCGTGCGCAGGTGGCGATTTTTTCAGCGGGCTACCGCAACCGTTACGGCCATCCTCATCCGCAGGTGCTGGCGCGCTGGGAGGGCGCAGGCAGCCACAACCTGCGCACGGACAGCGGGGGAACAGTGCTGCTCGAAGCGCGCGGCGGTGAGATGACAGCCGAAGGTTGGCGGACTGTCGCGCCGCGCTATTGGCATGGGCGCTGAACTGTCGCATTGCCGTACCGGCTTTACTGTTACAATCCGCGCCGTGGCGGGTCTCCCCGCATTGCAGCGCGGTGAACCTGGTCAGGGCCGGAAGGCAGCAGCCACAGCCGTTCCCTGCAAGTGCCGGGGGTCAGGCTCGCCACCCCGAATAATCCGGACGTCGCTTGTGCGACGCCCCCGGCTTTCGGCTTCGCGCACCTCGTTCGCAAAATGTCACTCCAGCATTGACTTGCGGCGTCTCCCGATTTACGCTTTCCGCCGATTCATTAATTCACAATTTCGTGTTTTCACAATGCAGTTTCAACATCAGGCTCGCGCTTTGCGTGGCCATGTTCCGCATCAGGGTCGCGCCTGTAGGAACTTTTCAGGAGTTTTTCATGCGAAACGCAAAAATCATAGCCGCATTTGCTGTCGGAGTTTTTTCCACAACTGGCGCGCTTGCAGCACCGGTTGTGCAGGGTTTCGACTCGAATACGCTTGCGCGAAATGACGATGGTTATACCAGTCTCGTGGATATTGGCTTTATCACCAATTTCTTCGGAAATGAATATACCCAACTGTATGTCAATAACAATGGCAACGTGACTTTTGATTCCCCGCAAGGCACTTATACGCCATATGACCTGACTTCGACGGGGCGGGTCATCATCGCGCCGTTCTTCGCCGACGTAGATACCCGCTCTGCGGGCAACCCGGTGACTTACGGAACCGGCACCTATGACGGGCAGGCAGCCTTTGGCGTGAACTGGGTGGACGTCGATTACTACTACGGCAGCCATACGGCGCACAACAGCTTCCAGCTTCTTCTCGTCGACCGCGACAATGGCGACTTCGACATCATCTTCAACTACGACACTATCCAGTGGGAAACCGGTACTGCGAGCCAAGGCAACTCAGCTGGTCTGGGCGGCTATTCCGCGCGGGCCGGTTATTCGAACGGCACGGGCAATGCGGAGACTTTCTTCGAGCTGCCCGGCTCGGCTGTCAATGGCGCTTTTCTCGATGGCGGCGCGTACGCGCTGGCGCCCCAGAGCATTCTGTTCCAGGTGCGCAATGGTCAGGTTCTCCCGCCCATTCCTTCCGTCCCTGAACCGGAAACCTATGCCATGTTGTTGGCGGGGCTCGGCATTGTGAGCGCGGCTGCAAGACGCCGCCGCAAAGTCTGAACCCGCCTGAATCTTCCCCCAGCATGGCTGGGGGAAGATTCACGATTTCGTGTTTTCACAATGCGCAATATACGCATTGATTCGATCAACGCGCCAGGAAAACAGAGCGTGTCGCCGCTGCGCGCAGACGTTCAGCGCGACCTTCCCCGCCTTCGATGCGCACCCGTTTGGCGCGCGAGGTTTCGCCGCCGATGAGGCTCACCGCCGATTTCGGCGCACCGCAGACTTCGGCGAGATAGGCGCATAGCGCGGCGTTGGCTTTGCCATCCACAGGCGGCGCGGCAAGGCGCAGTTTGACGGCTTCGCCGTAAAGACCGGCAAAGCCGGTGCGCTTCGCGCCGGGCTGGACGTGCAAGGTGAGAAACAGGCTGCCGTCGGGCGCTTCCCGCAACCAGTCGGGCATGGTGTGTTCAGAACACCAGCCCGTTCAGCACTCTTTGGATGATCTGCAAGATCAGCAACAGAATGAGCGGTGAGAAATCCATGCCGCCGAGCGGCGGAATCAGGCGGCGAAAAGGTGCGACGAAAGGCCGCATCAGCGCATTCGCCACCGCTGCCGCAGGGACGTGCGGCGCAACCCACGACAACACCACTGCTACGATGACGATGCCCATGATCAGATAGATCACCATCTTTGCCAGCGCGACGAGACTGTACAGTGGCGCACTAACCAGCAACGACTCCGCTGGCGCGCCGAGCAACACCAGGATGAGGGCGACGTCGAGCATCTGCGCCCCCCACGCCGCCAACAGGCTCGCCATGTCCAGCCCAAACAGGCCGGGCACGACCCGGCGCAGCGGCAACACCACCCAATCCGTGGCGGCCGCCACGAACTGCCCAACCGGATTGCGGAAGGAAGTCCGCGTCCACTGCATGAAAAAGCGCACCAGCAGCGCCAGGGTAATCACCCCCAGCACTGTGTCGATGACGAGACGCAAGATGTCGACGAGCATGGTTTTCCGTCCTCTTCAATCCGTGCCGAACTGGTCGCCCAGTTCGCGGCTGCGCGCCGTGGCGGCTTCTACCGCCTCGATCAGGGCGTCGTACCAGCCGCGCGCGGCGAGATGCGCGAGCGCGGCGGCAGTGGTGCCGCCTTTAGATGTCACCTTTTCGCGCAACACGGCGGGCGCATCGGCTGAGGCAGCCGCCAGTCTGGCGGAACCAAGCACCGTGTCAAGCGCCAGCCGGCGGGCGCTTTCGGCGTCGAACCCCTGCGCGCACGCCGCTGCTTCCAGCGCTTCGATGAAATGAAAGACGTAAGCCGGGCCACTGCCGGAGATGCCGGTAACGGCATCGAGCCGCGCTTCGTCATCCACCCACACCGTATTGCCCACCGCCGAAACGATTCGCTCGGCAAGCTCACGCCCGGCGGCATCGACAGCGGGCGCGGCGTACATGCCGGTGATGCCCGCGCCGATCAGCGCCGGGGTGTTGGGCATGCAGCGCACAAGCCGCGTATAAGGCCCGGCGCGACCGCCGAGCCAGCGGGCGATGTCGGCCAGACGCAGGCCGGCGGCGATGGTGATGACCAGCGCGCCGCACAATGCGCCGGCGAACGGCGCGAGCGCCGCCTTCATCTGCTGGGGCTTCACTGCGAGCAGCAACACGTCGCTGGCGAACACCCCGGCGTCGGGCGCGGCCAGCGTCCGCACGTCAAACTTTGCCCGCAACCGCGCGCGCGCGCCTTCGTCCAGATCGACAACGCAGATGCCGCCCGGCGCGAAACCGCATTCCACCATGCCACCGATGAGCGCAGTCGCCATGTTGCCGCCGCCAAGAAAAGCAATCTTCATCGTAGAACAGACTCCGGTTTGAAAGCAACATCTAGGCCGTAACTAGTTGATTTTAAATAGAGTTATGATATTCCCGAATCGAAAATGGACTCAATCGCGGACTCTTTACTGTTTGTTGGCAACCGGGCCTCTTGCCTACAGTCCACCTGAATCCATCGCCTTCCTGCGAGAGAGGGTAGTGTAGTCCAAAAAGTGATGAACTTATCCGGGCGCGGAGCTGATCGGGCGATTCAAGCCGCCCTGCTATTCTGATGAGACGCCAGGTGACGGGAGGGGGCTCGGCGATCGCCATTCAGCGGCAAACAGGGCCACCAAGGCGCATGAACGGATCGCTGCCTAGCACAGCGGCAGATGTAGCCGACAGCCAGGCTTGATCTGTTTCGCATCGAAATGACCGATGGTTGGCTCATCCCGGCGCGTCCCGGCTCGATCCTCAGCGCTGCTTCTGGTTCGCATTCGTGGCTCAAGCATGACCGGGCATCGCTCTTCCATGAGCCGAAGGTGCGCCCAGCGGCCTCAGGAGCAGATAACTTCTTTCTGTCTTAACGTCGGAAAGGAGACGTAAAATGAGAATGCGTTATCTGCGTTACTTTCTTGTCGTCGCCGAAGAACAGAGTTTCACACGCGCCGCCGACCGGGTGCATATCGAGCCGTCTCCGTTGTCCCGCGCGATTGGGGAGTTGGAGTCCGAGTTGGGCGTCCCGCTCTTGTATCGCAGAAAAGGACGGACACGTTTGACTTGGGCTGGCGAAGTGTTCCGGGAAGAGGCACAGCGTATGCTCACGTTCATGGAAGGGGCGCGCTTTCGCGTCCGGTCGGCGGCGAAAGGATACCGAGGCATGCTGCGCATCGGCTTGGCCGACGGTCTGGCGCAACCCCGGCTGATTCGCCTGCTGGCCCGTTGCCGGGAAGAGGAACCGCTCACCGAAATCAGGATCATCGAGATGACGGTCGGCGAAATGACCCAGGCGCTCGATCATCACCAGATCGACGCGGGCTTCACGATACATACGGGCCTTCACGGTCTGGTCAAGGAAGCTGTCTGGACGGATCGCCCGGTCATCGCCGTTCCCAGGAACTACGCGCTGCTCTCGCTTGACAAAGTCTCCTTGCAGGAAATCGTCCGCCAGCCGCTGATCCTTTGCCACCCGCGATCCTGTTCCGGTGGCTACGATGTCGTTTGCCGCTGGTTCGACCATTCCGGGTTGCCGGAGCCGATGATCGCCGAATATGTCGCCGGGCAAGAAACGATGCTGATGCTCGTCGCTGCCGGCTATGGCATTGGTATCGGCCTGAAATCGCAGATCGGCCTGCATCGTCATCCCGACGTGATCCTCCGTCCCATCACCGACAACGTGCCGGACACCGTGACTTTCCTCGTCGCGCTAAACAGTCCCCTCACCGATGAGTTGGGCCGGTTCATCGACCGCGCCCGACAAATCGGAGAAACGCCCCTCGATTCATGGTGATCTTGGCCTGCATGACTCCGGCACCGTCAGCCACCAGCGCTGTGTCGGGTCATGCAATTTTCGTCCGGGCGCGGACATCGAATCTCGTCCGAATCCTTGACGAATCCCAATCCCCAATAGACGACTCACCGCGAAACCCGTCCACGCCCGGCGCGAACGCCTGCGCGCGGGAAAGCAAACCAACA